>SCUU01000030.1 GCA_004297065.1 Gallionellaceae bacterium | reverse complement strand
AACGTCTCCGTGACCGTCAACCTGATCGCCCCGATCGCGATGGAAGAAGGCCTGCGTTTCGCGATCCGCGAAGGCGGGCGCACCGTCGGCGCGGGCGTGGTTGCCAAGATCGTCGAGTAATACATCGAGTCGCTAGTCGTTAGGCGTTAGTCGTTAGTTGAAAAAAGCCGCATAGCGGACAAAACCAACTAAATGGCCAGCAACTAATGGCTAGCAACTATTTTTTATAGGCCAGTAGCTCAATTGGTAGAGTATCGGTCTCCAAAACCGAGGGTTGGGGGTTCGAGACCCTCCTGGCCTGCCAGTTAGTAAAAAAGTAGAAACGGATAGTTCATACATGGCTGACAAGATTAAATTGGTGCTTGCATTCCTCCTTGTCGTGGCGGGTGTGGTCGGTTTCTATGCGCTGAAAGATAGTGCTTCGGTGCTGCGCGTAATGTCGGTGCTGGTTGGCGTGTTGGCGGCTACTGGCGTGTTTTGGACGACGGAATCCGGCAAGCGCCTGTTTGGTTTCGCTCAGGATTCTGTGGCGGAAGCGAAGCGTGTGGTATGGCCTACGCGCAAAGAAACCTTGCAAACTACGGGTGTAGTGGTGTTGTTTGCTGTGGTGATGGCGCTATTTTTGTGGGCGGTGGATGCGAGTCTGTTGCTGGTCGTCAATAAATTGATGGGGCGAGATTAGGTGATGGCTAAGCGTTGGTATGTTGTACATACGTACTCCCAGTTTGAAAAAAGTGTGCAGCGTGCGCTGTTGGAGCGCATTGCACGCGAAGGTATGTCGGATTTGTTTGGGCAGATTCTGGTGCCGGTGGAAGAGGTGGTCGAGTTGAAGTCCGGGCAGAAGAGTATCAGCGAGCGCAAGTTTTTCCCGGGCTACGTGCTGGTCGAGATGGATATGACCGACGAGAGTTGGCATTTGGTGAAGAATACGCCTAAAGTCACCGGTTTTTTGGGGGGCTCGGCGATGAAGCCGACGCCCATCAGCCAGAAAGAGGTCGACAACATCATGTCGCAGATGCAGGCGGGTGTCGAGAAGCCGCGTCCCAAGGTGTTGTTCGAGGTGGGCGAGACTGTGCGCGTCAAGGAAGGCCCGTTTACCGATTTTCACGGTATGGTGGAAGATGTGAATTACGACAAGAGCAAGTTGCGTGTGGCGGTGACCATTTTTGGTCGCTCGACGCCAGTGGAACTGAATTTCGGGCAAGTAGAAAAAGCCTGATATTGAGCGCCGGATTTCCGGCATGGCAAACGGGGAGTGTATCGGTGTAGTTGCGGTATGCGCTTAACCCACTAAAAGGAGTAGTTAAAGTGGCAAAGAAAATCATCGGCTTTATCAAGCTGCAAGTTCCCGCCGGCAAGGCAAACCCAAGTCCTCCAATCGGTCCAGCGCTGGGGCAGCGCGGCCTGAATATCATGGAATTCTGCAAGGCGTTTAACGCCCAGACTCAAGGCGTTGAGCCGGGTCTACCAATTCCGGTGGTGATTACCGCATTCGCGGACAAGAGCTTCACCTTCGTGATGAAGACTCCACCTGCGACCATTCTGATCAAGAAGGCTGCCGGTGTTCAAAAGGGTAGCAAGACTCCGCACACCGACAAGGTGGGCAAATTGACCCGCAAACAAGCGGAAGACATCGCCAAAGCCAAGCAGCCCGACCTGACGGCGGCCGACTTGGATGCCGCAGTGCGCACCATCGCAGGTAGCGCACGCAGCATGGGCATCACAGTGGAGGGCGTATAACATGGCACAAGTTTCCAAACGTTACAAAGCGTTGGCCGCCAAGGTTGACCGCAACAAGCTGTACGCGCTGGATGAAGCGCTGAAGCTGGTTAAGGAAACCGCCAAGGCCAAATTCGATGAGTCCATCGACGTGGCTGTGAACCTGGGCATCGACGCCAAGAAGTCCGACCAACTGGTTCGCGGCTCCGTGGTATTGCCCAAGGGTATCGGCAAGACCGTGCGCGTGGCCGTGTTCGCACAAGGCCCCAAGGCTGAAGAAGCCAAGGCTGCGGGTGCCGACATTGTTGGTTTCGACGATCTCGCCGAAAGCATCAAGGCTGGCAAGATGGACTTCGACGTGGTGATCGCATCTCCCGATGCGATGCGTATCGTCGGTCAACTGGGTCAAGTGCTGGGTCCGCGCGGTTTGATGCCCAACCCCAAGGTGGGTACGGTGTCCGCCGATGTGGCGGGCGCGGTGCGTAACGCCAAGGCGGGTCAGGTGCAATACCGTACCGACAAGAACGGTATCGTGCAATGCACGATCGGTCGTGCTTCGTTCGCGCCTGAGGCGTTGCGCGAAAACATGCTGGCTCTGATCGATGCTTTGAACAAAGCCAAGCCCGCCACTTCCAAGGGGGTCTACCTGAAGAAAATCGCGATCTCCAGCACCATGGGTGTCGGTATCCGCGTCGAACAGGCTAGTCTGGCTGCTTAAAGAAATTTTACCGGGGGATGTGGCAACGCATTCCCCGGCAATTATTGGCACTGCTGGCAGTACAGGCAGATTGTCCAAGACCGTAGGTGCCGAAGGCGCGGTTGGCCGGAAGCTTAATTGATGGCGGTTGCATCGGCCCACGTAGATGGTGTGCCCGCGAGCAGGGGTCGAACGGACAAGTTCTCCTCCTCGTCTTGAGGACGCGGTGATTAATGAGGGATGTTCCGCAAGGACGTTCCGTTGAAGATAGGGGAAGACTTTGGGTCTTAATCTGCAAGAAAAGCAAGCAGTCGTTGCTGAAGTGAGCGCACAAGTGGCGCAAGCTCAGACGATCGTCTTGGCAGAGTACCGCGGCATTCCGGTTTCCGAAATCACCAAGCTGCGTGCCAATGCGCGCCAGGCCGGGGTGTATTTCCATGTGTTGAAAAACACGCTGGCACGCCGCGCGGTACAGGGTACTCCTTTTGCAGCGTTGGCTGACCAGATGGTTGGCCCGATGGTATACAGCATCAGTGCTGATGCTGTCGCCGCGGCGAAAGTGGTGCACGAGTTTGCCAAAACAAACGACAAGCTGGTGATCAAGGCCGGTGCGTACAACGGCAAGGTGTTGGACAAGGCGGCAGTTTCCGCATTGGCTAGCGTACCGAGCAAGGAAGTGTTGTTGGCGCAATTGCTGGGCGTTATGCAAGCGCCGGTTTCCGGATTTGCGCGCGTGCTGGCTGCTGTGGCTGAACAGAAATCTGCTGCAACTGCTGCTTGAACAATTTCAAACAATTAATTTAGGAAGAACACAAAATGGCATTCGATAAAGACGCATTTTTGACAGCATTGGACGGCATGTCCGTGCTGGAACTGAACGAACTGGTTAAGGCCGTCGAAGAGAAATTCGGCGTTTCCGCTGCCGCGATGGCTGCCCCTGCTGCCGGTGGCGCTGCTGCCGGTGCCGCTGCCGCCGCCGAGCAAACCGAGTTCACCGTTGTGCTGAAGTCTGCCGGTGACGCTAAAGTTAACGTGATTAAGGTTGTTCGTGCAATCACCGGTCTGGGCTTGAAAGAAGCCAAGGATCTGGTTGACGGCGCACCTAAGAATGTTAAGGAAGGCGTTAACAAGGCTGATGCTGATTCCATCGCCAAGCAGTTGATCGAAGCGGGCGCTACAGCTGAAATTAAGTAAGTATCGCTAGTGTATGAAGGCTGACGGCGTGCCGTCAGCCTTTTGCCGCTTGTAAAAACCGCTGTGGTTTGGGCGGATTTGTGTCGCAGTAGAGGCCAATGGTGAATGAGCGCGTGCTGGAGTTAACGGTCGTATCCTGCGCTTTTTGTCCTTTGTCTTTTCATGTTGTGGAGATGTCATGAGTTATTCTTTTACCGAAAAAAAACGTATTCGTAAAAGTTTTGCAAAACGGGTCGGCGCGTTGCCGGTGCCGTTTTTGCTTTCCACGCAATTGGAGTCTTATAGCGCGTTCTTGCAAGCTTGGGTTGCGCCCGAACAACGCAAAAACGAAGGCCTGCAAGCCGCTTTCAATTCCATTTTTCCCATTGAGAGCCACACCAAGTTCGCCCGTCTGGACTTTGTGAGCTACACGCTGGGTATGCCTCCGTTCGATGTGCGCGAGTGCCAGCAGCGCGGCCTGACTTATGCGTCGCCGCTGCGTGCCCGCGTGCGCCTGACCATCCTGGACAAGGAAGCGTCCAAGCCGACAGTGAAAGAAGTCAAAGAGCAGGAAGTCTACATGGGCGAAATCCCGTTGATGACCCACACCGGTTCTTTTGTGATCAACGGCACCGAGCGCGTGATCGTATCGCAGCTGCACCGTTCTCCCGGCGTGTTCTTCGAGCATGACCGCGGTAAAACACACAGTTCCGGCAAACTGCTGTTCTCCGCCCGCGTGATCCCTTACCGCGGTTCCTGGCTGGACTTCGAGTTCGACGCCAAGGACTTCGTGTATTTCCGTATCGACCGCCGCCGCAAAATGCCGGTGACCATTCTGCTGAAATCGTTGGGCTACGCACCGGAAGAAATCCTCAAGGCTTTCTTTGAGTTCGATACCTTCCACTTCGGCAAGAAAGGCATCCAGTTCGAGGTCGTGCCGGAGCGTCTGCGCGGCGAGATCGCGCGCTTCGATATCGAAGCCAAAGGCGGCAAGCTCATCGTCGCGAAAGACAAGCGCATCACTGTGCGTCACATCCGCGAGATGCACGAGGCGGGCATCGACAAACTCGCTGTGGCTGAAGACTTCGTGACTGGCCGCGTGTTGGCGCATAACGTCGTGGACAAGGACAGCGGCGAGATCATGGCCAACGCCAACGACGAGATCACCGATGCATTGTTGGGCAAGTTGCAGGCGGCTGGCGTTACCAGGATTCACACGCTGTATACCAACGATCTGGATCAGGGCGCGTTCATCTCGCAAACGCTGCGCACCGACGAAACCACCGACCAGTGGACAGCGCGCGTGGCGATATATCGCATGATGCGCCCCGGCGAGCCTCCCACTGAGGATGCGGTGGAAGCCTTGTTCAACGGCCTGTTCTTCTCGGAAGACCGTTATGACCTGTCCACCGTGGGACGTATGAAATTCAACCGCCGCGTAGGCCGCGAAGAGCTGACGGGGGCGGTGACTTTGTCCAACGACGACATCGTGTCGGTGATCAAGATTCTGGTCGGGTTGCGCAATGGACGCGGCGAGATCGACGACATCGACCACTTGGGTAACCGCCGCGTGCGCGCCGTGGGCGAACTGGCCGAGAACCAGTTCCGTACCGGTCTGGCTCGCGTCGAGCGCGCCGTAAAGGAGCGTCTGGGTCAAGCCGAAGCCGACAATCTGATGCCGCATGACCTGATTAACGCCAAGCCGATCTCGGCTGCGGTGAAGGAATTCTTCGGCTCGTCGCAACTGTCGCAGTTCATGGATCAGACCAACCCGCTGGCGGAAGTGACGCACAAGCGCCGCATTTCCGCACTGGGTCCGGGCGGTCTGACACGCGAACGCGCCGGATTTGAGGTGCGCGACGTGCATCCTACCCACTATGGTCGCGTCTGCCCGATCGAAACGCCGGAAGGTCCGAACATCGGTCTGATCAATTCGCTGGCGCTGTATGCGCGCACTAACGAATACGGCTTCATCGAAACACCGTACCGCAAAGTGAGCAAGGGGCGTGCGACGGATGACGTTGAGTACCTCTCCGCGATTGAAGAAGGCAAGTTCACCATCGCCCAGGCGAATGCCGATCTGGACAATAGGGGCAAGTTCACCAACGATATCGTGTCCTCGCGTCAACACAACGAGTTCGTGCTGGCCGAGCCGGACAACATCGAATACATGGACGTCGCTCCGTCGCAGGTGGTGTCTGTCGCGGCTTCGCTGATCCCGTTCCTGGAGCACGACGACGCGAACCGCGCGTTGATGGGCGCCAACATGCAACGTCAGGCGGTGCCTGTATTGCGCGCGGAGAAGGCATTGGTGGGTACCGGCATCGAGCGCACGGTTGCGGTCGACTCGGGTACGGCCGTGCAAGCATGGCGCGGCGGCCGCGTGGATTACGTCGATTCGGGTCGTATCGTGGTGCGCGTGAATGACGACGAAACCACTGCTGGCGAAGTCGGCGTGGATATATACAACCTGACCAAGTACACCCGCTCCAACCAGAACACCAACATCAACCAGCGTCCGCTGGTGCGCGTGGGCGATGTGATTGCCCGCAGCGACGTGGTGGCCGACGGTGCATCGACCGACATGGGCGAACTGGCGCTGGGGCAGAACATGCTGGTCGCGTTCATGCCATGGAACGGCTATAACTATGAAGACTCGATTTTGATCTCCGAGCGCGTGGTTGCCGAAGACCGCTTCACTTCGATCCATATCGAAGAACTGACTGTGATGGCGCGCGACACCAAGTTGGGTACCGAAGAAATCACCCGCGACATCCCGAATTTGTCCGAAGCGCAAATGGCGCGTCTGGACGAATGCGGCATCGTGCATATCGGCGCAGAAGTCGGTGTGGGCGACGTGCTGGTGGGTAAGGTTACTCCGAAGGGCGAAACACAGTTGACGCCGGAAGAGAAGCTGCTGCGCGCGATCTTCGGCGAGAAGGCTTCCGACGTGAAGGATACTTCGCTGCGCGTGAAGGCCGGTATCTCCGGTACCGTGATCGACGTGCAGGTGTTCACCCGCGAAGGCCTGCAACGCGACAAACGCGCGCAGCAGATCATCGACGACGAACTGGGCCGCTACAAGAAAGACCTGGCCGACCAGATGCGTATCGTTGAAGCGGACGTGTACACCCGTCTGGAAAAGATGCTGTCCGGAAAAGTCGCTAACGGCGGTCCGAAGAAACTGGCCAAGGGCACCAAGCTGAGCAAGGATTATCTGCACGGTCTGGAGCATCACCACTGGTTCGACATCCGTCTGGCTGATGATGAGGTCGCGACACAGCTGGAACAGGTCAAAGAAGGTCTGGCGCAGAAACGCGTCGAGTTCGATGCGGCGTTCGAGCTGAAAAAGAAAAAGCTGACGCAAGGCGACGAGTTGCAAGCCGGCGTGCAGAAGATGGTCAAGGTGTATGTGGCCGTGAAACGCCGCTTGCAGCCCGGCGACAAGATGGCCGGTCGTCACGGTAACAAGGGTGTGGTTTCGCGCATCGTTCCCGTGGAAGATATGCCGCACATGGCCAACGGTACGCCGGTCGATGTCGTGCTGAACCCGCTCGGTGTTCCGTCGCGCATGAACATCGGACAGGTACTGGAAGTTCACTTGGGCTGGGCCGCGAAAGGTCTGGGCAAGAAGATCGACCTGATGCTGGAGTCGCAAGCCAAGATCGCCGACGTGCGCAAGTTCCTCGGCAAGATATATAAGGGCGAGCAGGCAGACGAGATCGCATCGTTCAGCGATGATGAAGTGATCGAGTTGTGCCGCAACCTGAAGAAAGGGGTGCCGTTCGCAACCCCGGTATTCGACGGCGCCAGCGAAGAGGAAATCAAGGATATGCTGGAATTGGCCGACCTGCCGCGCTCCGGACAGGTAGCGTTGCATGATGGGCGCACCGGCGATGCCTTCGACCGCAAGGTGACCGTGGGTTACATGCACGTGCTGAAGTTGCACCACTTGGTGGACGACAAGATGCACGCGCGTTCGACTGGCCCGTATAGCCTGGTTACCCAGCAACCGCTGGGTGGTAAGGCGCAGTTCGGCGGTCAGCGCTTCGGTGAGATGGAAGTCTGGGCGCTGGAAGCTTACGGCGCGGCTTACACCTTGCAGGAAATGCTGACGGTGAAGTCGGACGATGTGAATGGCCGTACCAAGGTGTACGAGAACATCGTCAAGGGCGACCACAAGATCGATGCCGGCATGCCGGAATCGTTCAACGTGTTGACCAAGGAAATCCGCTCCTTGGGTATCGATATCGATCTGGAACGTCACTAATGCAGGACTGAGGACTGTGGGCTGAGTAGGGGTTTTACTCAGTCCTGAGTCCTCAGCACTCAGTCCTCAAAAGGAGTCATACATGAAAGCATTGCTCGATCTATTTAAGCAGGTCACACAAAAGGAAGAGTTCGATACGATCAAGATCGGTCTGGCCTCTCCCGAGAAAATCCGTTCCTGGTCTTACGGCGAAGTGAAGAAGCCGGAGACCATCAACTACCGCACCTTCAAACCCGAGCGCGACGGCCTGTTCTGCGCCAAAATTTTCGGCCCAGTTAAAGACTACGAATGCTTGTGCGGCAAGTACAAGCGCCTGAAACATCGCGGCGTGATTTGCGAAAAGTGCGGCGTTGAAGTCACTCTGTCCAAAGTGCGCCGCGAGCGCATGGGGCATATCGAGTTGGCGTCTCCTGTTGCGCACATCTGGTTTCTGAAGTCGCTGCCCTCCCGTTTGGGTATGGTGCTGGATATGACGTTGCGCGACATCGAGCGCGTGCTGTACTTCGAAGCCTATGTGGTGACCGATCCGGGCATGACCGCGCTGAACCGCGGCCAATTGATGTCGGATGACGACTATCTCGCCAAGCTGGAAGAATACGGTGACGAATTCCAGGCCGTGATGGGCGCAGAGGGTGTGCGTGCATTGCTGCGCGCGCTGGATGTCCCTGCCGAAGTGGAAAAGCTGCGCGCCGAACTGGAAGCGACCAGCTCCGAAACCAAGATCAAAAAATACGCCAAGCGCCTGAAAGTGCTGGAAGCGTTCATGCAGTCCGGCATCAAGCCGGAATGGATGGTGATGGAAGTGTTGCCGGTGCTGCCGCCGGAGCTGCGTCCGCTGGTGCCGTTGGACGGCGGTCGTTTCGCCACCTCCGACCTGAACGATCTGTATCGCCGCGTCATCAACCGTAACAACCGGCTGAAGCGTCTGCTCGAACTGAAAGCGCCGGAAATCATCGTGCGCAACGAAAAGCGCATGCTGCAAGAGTCCGTGGACTCGCTGCTGGACAACGGTCGTCGCGGCAAAGCCATGACCGGCGCGAACAAGCGTCCGCTGAAGTCGTTGGCCGACATGATCAAGGGCAAGGGCGGTCGTTTCCGTCAGAATTTGTTGGGTAAGCGCGTCGACTATTCCGGTCGTTCCGTGATCGTGGTGGGGCCGCAACTGAAACTGCACCAGTGCGGCCTGCCCAAGAAGATGGCGCTGGAACTGTTCAAGCCATTCATTTTCGAGCGTCTGGAAAAGATGGGGCTTGCCACCACGATCAAGGCCGGCAAGCGCATGGTCGAGGCCGAAGAGCCTATCGTGTGGGACATCCTCGAAGAAGTCATCCGCGAACATCCGGTCATGCTGAACCGCGCACCCACGCTGCACCGTCTGGGTATCCAGGCGTTCGAGCCCATCCTGATCGAAGGCAAGGCGATCCAGTTGCATCCGCTGGTCTGTACCGCGTTTAACGCCGACTTCGACGGTGACCAGATGGCCGTGCACGTGCCGCTGTCGCTGGAA
The DNA here is from genome assembly GCA_004297065.1 of Gallionellaceae bacterium. Classification (GTDB taxonomy): domain Bacteria; phylum Pseudomonadota; class Gammaproteobacteria; order Burkholderiales; family Gallionellaceae; genus PALSA-1006. The sequence continues at coordinate 6,119 of SCUU01000030.1, read as the reverse complement.
GCGCAGATGGAAGCCCGCACGCTGATGCTGGCTTCCAACAACGTGCTGTCTCCCGCCAACGGCGAGCCGATCATTGTTCCGTCGCAGGACATCGTGTTGGGTCTGTACTACATGACGCGCGAAAAGGTTGGCGCATTGGGCGAAGGCTCCATGTTCGCCGACGTATCCGAAGCGCTGCGCGCTTACCGTTCCGGGCAGGTTGATCTGCAAGCCAAGATACAGGTGCGTATTACCGAGTCAACTATCGGCGCGAACGGTGCGAAACAGGAAAAGCGGACACGTTACGAAACGACAGTAGGCCGCGCCATTCTGTCCGAGCTGTTGCCGCCTAACCTGCCGTTTACTGCGGTGAACAAGGCGCTGAAGAAGAAAGAAATCTCGCGCCTGATCAACGCCAGCTTCCGCCGTTGCGGTCTGCGCGACACGGTCATCATGGCCGACAAATTGATGTATACCGGTTTCTCCTACGCGACCCGTGCGGGTATTTCCATCTGTGTGGACGACATGTTGGTTCCGCAACAGAAAAACGACCTGATCGGCGCAGCCGAGAAAGAGGTGCACGAGATTCAGACCCAGTACACCTCCGGTCTGGTGACCCAGGGCGAGCGTTATAACAAGGTGGTGGACATCTGGGGGCGTACCGGCGAACAGGTCGCCAAGGCCATGATGGAACAACTCGGTGTCGAGCCGGTGCGCGACCCGCATACCGGCGAAGTGATCGTGGACAAGAAGGGCAAGCCGGTCACCCAGGAATCGTTCAACTCGATTTACATGATGGCCGACTCCGGCGCGCGCGGTTCTGCGGCGCAGATTCGCCAGTTGTCCGGTATGCGCGGTCTGATGGCGAAGCCGGACGGCTCCATCATCGAGACGCCGATCACCGCGAACTTCCGCGAAGGTCTGAACATGTTGCAGTACTTCATTTCCACCCACGGTGCGCGTAAAGGCTTGGCGGACACGGCGTTGAAGACCGCGAACTCCGGTTACCTGACGCGCCGTCTGGTGGACGTGACGCAAGACCTGGTGATTACCGAGGACGATTGCGGTACCGAGAATGGCCGTTCGATGAAGGCGTTGGTTGAAGGCGGCGAAGTCATCGAAGCGTTGCGCGAGCGTATTCTCGGGCGCGTGGCCGCATCCGACGTGGTCAATCCCGAAACGGGCGAGACGTTATACGAAGCCGGTACGTTGCTGAACGAAGACATGGTCGACAACATCGAGGCGCTGGGTATCGACGAAGTACGTGTACGTACCCCGCTGACTTGCGAAACGCGCTACGGTCTGTGCGCCAAATGCTACGGTCGCGATCTGGGACGCGGCGGTCTGGTGAACGCGGGCGAAGCGGTCGGTGTGATTGCGGCGCAGTCCATCGGCGAGCCGGGTACCCAGTTGACCATGCGTACCTTCCACATCGGTGGTGCGGCATCGCGTACCGTGGTGGCGAGCCAGATTGAAAGTAAATCGAACGGCGTTATCAAATACAGCCCGGGCATGCGCACCGTGACCAGCGCGCGTAACGAGCTGGTCGTTGTGGCACGTTCCGGCGAAGTGATGGTGACCGACGATCACGGTCGCGAGCGCGAGCGTCACAAGGTGCCTTATGGCGCGATGTTGACTGTGCGCGAAGGTGCAGTCGTCAAAGCGGGCGAAATCTTGGCTACTTGGGATCCGCATACCCGTCCGATCGTGACCGAATATGCGGGTCGCGCACGTTTCGAGAATGTGGAAGAGGGCGCTACTGTTGCCAAACAGATCGACGAAGTGACCGGTCTGTCTACGCTGGTGGTGATTGATCCGAAGCGCAGCACGGCACAGAGCAAGGGCGCGCGTCCGCTGGTGCGTCTTCTGGACGATGCGGGCAACGAGATCAAGATCGCCGGAACCGATACGCCGATTTCCGTGGCCTTCCAGGTCGGTTCGATCATTACGGTGGAAGACGGCCAGCATGTCGGCGTGGGCGATGTGCTGGCGCGTATTCCGCAAGAAAGCTCGAAGACCCGCGACATTACCGGCGGTCTGCCGCGCGTGGCGGAACTGTTCGAAGCACGTTCGCCGAAAGACGCGGGCATGCTGGCGGAAATCACCGGTACGGCTTCGTTCGGCAAAGAAACCAAGGGCAAGCAGCGTCTGGTGATTACCGATGTGGATGGGCTGGCGCACGAGTTCCTGATCCCGAAGGACAAGCACGTGTTGGTGCATGACGGTCAAGTGGTGAATCAGGGCGAAATGATTGTGGATGGCCCGGCCGATCCGCACGACATCCTGCGTTTGCTGGGTATCGAGGCGCTGGCGCGTTACATCACAGACGAAGTGCAGGACGTGTACCGTCTGCAAGGCGTGAAGATCAATGACAAGCACATCGAAGTGATCGTGCGCCAGATGCTGCGCCGCGTGCAGATTCTGGATGAAGGCGACACGACATTCATCCCGAAGGAACAAGTCGAGCGCGCCGAGTTGCTGGCGGAGAACGAGCGCGTGGAAGCGGAAGGCAAACAGCCTTCTACATTCCAGTACATGTTGCTGGGTATCACCAAGGCTTCGTTGTCCACCGATTCGTTTATCTCCGCCGCTTCCTTCCAGGAAACAACGCGTGTGCTCACCGAAGCGGCCATCATGGGCAAGAAGGACGATCTGCGCGGCTTGAAGGAAAACGTGATTGTGGGCCGCCTGATCCCCGCAGGTACAGGGCTGGCTTACCATACGACCCGTCGCAAGCAGCGTCAAGGTATCGACATGGCGGCGGGCTCAGGACTGGCCGAAGCTGAAATGCCGGCAGAAGAGCAAGGAAGTATCTAGTTAGCTTGACAGTCCGCGCGTTCGTCAATAGAATGCGCGGTCTTTTTAGCCGTCATGGCGAGGCAAATATTTGCTTTGCACTGATGATATTTTTATAGCTTATTGATTAAAATAGAGTTTTAGGAACCATTACAATGCCAACAATTAACCAGTTAGTGCGCAAGCCCCGTTCTGCTGAAATTACCAAAAGCAAGGTGCCTGCGCTTGCGGGTAGTCCCCAGAAGCGCGGTGTCTGCACCCGTGTCTACACGACTACTCCGAAGAAGCCGAACTCGGCGTTGCGTAAGGTCGCCAAAGTGCGTCTGACCAATGGTTTCGAGGTTATCTCGTACATCGGTGGTGAGGGGCATAACTTGCAAGAGCACTCGGTGGTGTTGTTGCGCGGTGGTCGTGTCAAAGACTTGCCGGGTGTGCGTTACCACATGGTGCGCGGTAGCCTGGATACGGCAGGTGTCAAGGATCGTAAGCAGTCCCGTTCCAAGTATGGTGCGAAGCGTCCCAAGAAGGCTTAATGGCGAATCGCGTCACTGTTCTTTAGTTAGCTAATATATTCGAGGTTTTTGATATGCCAAGACGTAGAGAAGTCCCCAAACGCGAAGTTCTGCCGGATCCAAAGTACGGGAATCAGGATCTTTCCAAATTCGTTAACGTGTTGATGACGGCCGGCAAGAAGTCCGTGGCTGAGCGTATTCTTTACGGCGCGATGGAGCAGGTCGCCAAAAAGAGCGGCAAGGATCCGATCGAGGTGTTCAATCAGGCGCTGAGCAATGCGAAGCCGCAGGTTGAGGTCAAGAGTCGTCGTGTTGGTGGTGCAAACTATCAGGTGCCAGTGGAGGTTCGTCCTTCGCGCCGCATGGCGCTGGCAATGCGCTGGATAAAAGACTTTGCGCGCAAGCGCGGTGAGAAATCGATGGGCTTGCGCCTTGCGGGCGAATTGATCGACGCGTCCGAAGGTCGCGGCGGCGCGGTTAAGAAACGTGAAGAAGTGCATCGTATGGCGGATGCCAACAAGGCGTTCTCGCATTTCCGTTTCTAAAAGAATCTACAGTTAGGTAAATATCGTGGCACGCAAAACTCCAATCCAACGTTATCGCAATATCGGTATCAGCGCGCACATTGATGCGGGCAAGACTACGACCACTGAGCGCATTCTGTTCTACACGGGGGTGAGCCATAAAATCGGTGAGGTGCACGACGGTGCGGCCACGATGGACTGGATGGAGCAAGAGCAGGAGCGCGGTATCACCATTACTTCTGCGGCGACTACTTGTTTCTGGAAGGGGATGGACAATTCCTATCCGGAGCATCGCTTTAATATCATTGACACACCGGGGCACGTGGACTTTACGATTGAAGTCGAGCGTTCTATGCGCGTGCTGGACGGCGCTTGCATGGTGTATTGCGCGGTGGGCGGTGTGCAGCCCCAGTCTGAAACCGTTTGGCGTCAGGCGAACAAGTACAAGGTGCCGCGTCTGGCGTTTGTTAACAAGATGGATCGTACCGGCGCGAACTTCTTCAAGGTCGTTACGCAGATGGAGACTCGCCTGCGGGCGCGTCCGACTCCGCTGGTGATCCCTATCGGTGCGGAAGAAAATTTTGTCGGCGTTGTCGATCTGATCAAGATGAAGGCGATCATCTGGGACGAAGCTTCCCAGGGTATGAAGTTTGAGTACAAGGATATTCCGGCTGACTTGGTTGCGAGTGCCAATGAGTGGCGCGGCAAGATGGTTGAGACTGCTGCCGAGGCATCCGAAGAATTGATGAACCAATACCTCGAAAATGGCGACCTGACCGAAGAGCAGATCATTCTGGGCATTCGCACTCGCACCATCGCCTGTGAGATTCAGCCGATGTTGTGCGGTTCCGCATTCAAGAACAAAGGCGTACAGCGTATGCTGGATGCGGTGATTATGTTCTTGCCATCGCCGGTCGATATTCCCGATGTGACGGGTGAGACTGAAGAGGGTGTTGCGACTTCACGTAAAGCTGACGACAGTGAGAAATTCTCGGCACTGGCGTTCAAACTGATGACCGACCCGTTTGTGGGGCAACTGACTTTCGTGCGCGTCTATTCCGGCGTGCTGAAGAAGGGCGACACGGTTTACAACCCGATCCGTGGTAAGAAAGAGCGTATCGGTCGTATCGTGCAGATGCACGCGAACGAGCGCCAGGAAGTCGATGAGATTCTGGCGGGCGATATCGCCGCCTGCATCGGTTTGAAGGATGTGACTACCGGTGAATCGCTGTGCGATCCGAGCAAGCCTATCATCCTCGAGCGCATGGTATTCCCCGAGCCGGTGATACACGTTGCGGTCGAGCCCAAGACCAAGGTTGATCAGGAGAAGATGGGTATCGCGCTGGGTCGTTTGGCTGCAGAAGATCCTTCGTTCCGCGTGCGCACCGACGAAGAGTCCGGCCAGACCATCATGTCCGGTATGGGTGAGTTGCATCTGGAGATTTTGGTTGACCGCATGAAGCGCGAATTCGGCGTGGAAGCCAACGTGGGTGCCCCTCAAGTTGCTTACCGCGAAGCGATCCGCAAACCGGTGGAAGTTGAAGGCAAATACGCCAAGCAAACCGGTGGCCGCGGTCAGTATGGTCATGTATGGATCAAGATGGAGCCGAACGAGGCGGGCAAGGGTTTCGAGTTCGTCGATGCGATCAAGGGCGGCACCGTTCCTCGCGAATTTATCCCGGCGGTAGAGAAGGGTTTGCGCGAATCCTTGCCGAGCGGTGTGTTGGCGGGCTTTCCGGTTGTGGATGTCAAGGTTACGCTATTCGATGGTTCTTACCATGACGTGGACTCCAATGAAAACGCCTTTAAGATGGCGGCTTCCATGGCGTTCAAGGACGGTATGCGCAAGGCCAGCCCCGTGCTGCTGGAGCCGATGATGTCGGTGGAAGTTGAAACGCCGGAAGACTATACCGGCACAGTGATGGGCGATTTGTCGTCGCGTCGCGGCATGGTGCAGGGTATGGACGACATGATCGGCGGCGGCAAGACCGTCAAGGCTGAAGTGCCCTTGTCCGAGATGTTCGGTTATTCCACGTCGTTGCGTTCTGCCACTCAGGGCCGCGCAACCTATACTATGGAATTCAAGCACTACACCGAAGCGCCTCGGAACGTTGCCGAAGCAATTATGAGCAAGAAATAATTTTCGATTTATCTAGAGATACTGGAGAGCTAAAAAATGGCAAAGAGTAAATTTGAACGTACGAAGCCGCACGTCAACGTGGGGACGATCGGCCACGTGGACCACGGTAAAACGACGCTGACGGCGGCGATCACCACCGTGTTGTCCAAGAAATTCGGCGGCGAAGCC
>SCUU01000239.1 GCA_004297065.1 Gallionellaceae bacterium | reverse complement strand
GGCAGGGCCTGTCGGTAGGGGCCCTGCAGTGGAACTTCGGCCAGGGGACCATCGCCGACCTGATCGACAAGGTGCCCGAGGCCGACGCCCTGGCCGCCGCCGACATGCCCTTCCACGGCGCGGACTTCGTGAAATACGCCCGGCTGTCCCGCGATCCCCTGACCCGGCCCGAGGCCCTGGCCTGGGCCCGTTCGGTGCAGACCGACGGGGTCATCGACCCGGCCCTGGCCATCGAGCTTCAGGGGTTCCTCGGGGACCCGGCGGTGGTGGCCGCCCAGGACGCCGGCGAGCAGGTGTTCCGCGCCTCGGCCTGGAACCTGGCGACCCGGTGGGCCGCCACTCTGCAGAGCCGGCCACAGCCGCGCTTCGCGGAATACGCCTTCTTCTACGACATGCGGGTCCAGGCCGGGGCCCGCTACCTCGAGGAGATCGAGGCGGTGATGGCCAAGCTGGCCACCTTCAAGGCCGGGGAGACGCGGGATCTCGACTTCACCTCCCGCGCCCGCACGGCGGCGGCCTTCGTGGCCATGAAGAACGACACCCCCTGCGCCATTCCCACCGCCAAGCGCCCCAACCTGGCGCCGGGCCACGTCTGGGACGGCCAGGCCAATTGCGCGGTCTGGCGCACGATGATCGCCGAGGGCGAGACGCAAGGTCCCGACCGGGAGCTGCTGGTCCTGGCCTTCCTGCGGGCCTATGTCGGCTCCGACGAGTTCGCGGTGAACCTCTTCAACCGCAAGGGCCTGTTCGCCACCGGCCGCGGCCTGGCCAACGGCCGGTCCTGCGATTTCCGCCCTCTGTTCGCGGCCCTGGACGCGGGGCAGGCCGTGAGCGCCGACCAGGTGTCTGGGGCCTGCCGGGCGCCGAAGCCCGGCAAGGGCTAGGACGCCGCCTTTTCCGCCAGGGGCACGGTCATCTGGGTCTGGATGACGATGGCCACCAGCTTGCCGTCCTCGCCGGTGATGCGGGTCTGCCAGACGCTGGAGGAGCGGCCGATGTGCAGGGGGGTGGATTCGCCGATCACCGTCGTCCCCTCCTTGGCCGAGCCCAGGAAGTTGGTCTTGCTTTCGATGGTGGTGGTCCGCGATCCGGGGACCAGGTTGAGGTGACCGCCGACGGCCCCGAGCGCGTCGGCGAAGGCCATGAAGGCGCCGCCGTGCAGGATGTTCCCCGCCGTGCAGAGGTCGGGCCGGACCAGCAGGCGGCCCACGACCTTGTCCTTCGCGCGCTCGACGATCTCCACCCCCATCAGGTTGGCGAAGGGCATGCCGGAGTTGGGGGTCATGGGGTTTCCTCGTGAGTCGTTTTCTTGCCCGCCACGATAGGCGGCTGCGGCCCGCCGTCCATGACCTGGTGGGTCAGACAGCCGCAACGCGGTGCGCCCAGCTTGCGATTTCGGGCTCAGGAGCGTAACGGAACGCTCCGCTTGAAGATGAGGAGAGACCCCGATGGGCTACCGCGTAGCCGTCGTCGGCGCCACGGGTAATGTGGGCCGCGA
>SCUU01000029.1 GCA_004297065.1 Gallionellaceae bacterium | reverse complement strand
CTCTAATTTGTACTCCAGTGTGTACGCCGCTCTCTTGCCATTTTCTGCTGTCATTTTTGCGTCTCCTTAACTTGAATTTTATACCCGGTTAAGAAATACGTTTTTACGGGGCAAGGTCAAATAGTCTTTGGGTGACATGGTCCCAAGCAGTATTTGCGGGGATTCAAAAAACGCCTGTACATAACTCCTTAGAACCTGAGGATCTCGGAACATCAAAACGTCATACAGGGAAATCAGGACAAGAACATAAAGTGCAACTTTTATGAGCTTGTAAGCACTTTCGCCATTACCCCATATTAGGTCTAGAGCTTTGAATTTGACCCACTCAACAAAAGCTCCAAATTTTTTCCATCCGGTATATTTCTTTCGATAATAGGATTCTTTTGATTTCCAAGCTTTATACAAATGAGTCTCGGTTGCATGTAACTCAACCTCCATTGCCTTATTTGCCGATACTGCATCTCCAAGTTGCTGATAGTTAATTCGCAAGCCACGAGCAAATCTCATTTTCAGATTTTCAGGCCCCGGACATCCTGTATCCAAAATATCGCTATCTATGAACGTTTTTTCAAAATAGGCATAATCAAACTTGCAGCCTGAGAAACTCGACCCATGAAAACTTGTACCCACAAACCGACAGCCCGTGAAGTCGCATGTATCAAAATGACAATTACGTAGATAGCTTGTATCAAAAAACGAATATTTAAAGTCTATGTTGGTAAATGCTTTCTTTGTTGCAACAAGACGAACAAACAGATGATTGGTATAGCTCTCGTCCTTTACATCAGCATCAAACCTTTTGTCTGTATGATGAATTTTGTTGTTCTCAATGAGCATAGATAGTCCCTTCCAGCCACAAACAAATTATCTGAACAACAATCCAGTTGCAAACTAGGGACAGACCACGATTTCCACAATCATTTCCCCGCTTCCCAAGCTTCCAACTTCAACCCCTCAATACGTGAAAACTCGCCCGTGTTATGCGTAACCAGAACGCAATCATTAGCCAATGCAATCGCCGCAATCTGCAAATCATAAGGGCCGATGGGCGTACCTTTTCGCGCGAGGTCGGCACGAATGTCACCGAATATCCGAGCAGCTTCGCCGTCAAATGGCAGACTCAAAAAATCGGAGAACAACGTTTCGAGCAATGCCAGATTTGTTTCTCGTCGTGCGCTTTTATATGCGCCGTAATACAGTTCGGCTTTCACCACATCGCACAATACGATCTGCCCGGAGGGATGTGCCGACAACTTGGCTTTGAGTATAGATGGGGCTGGATTGAGGTGACGAATCCAGACGTTGGTATCCGGCAGGTACAGCATTATTCCAAGTCCAGCCGCTGTTCGTATTCGCCCTGCGGCTCACGCACCAAATGCTCACCTTGCCATGCCCCGGCTGTTCGCTCCAACACGTTTCTTGCATCGCCAGCTTGGCTTGTTTTTTTGCCTGCGACCTCGTCCAGCAGGATCAAAACCCTGACTGGCTGACCTTCTACCAAATGGAGGGTTTTGGGCACGGCGATCTGTCCGTGTTCAAGATGCGAGTTAAATTCGATGGCTTGCATAATGACCTCCTTGGTTAGCGGCGAACTGTCTATTGCTAGTTTAGCTTAAACAGAGGCCGTTCACCCTTCGACTGGCTCAGGGCGAACGGCCTCTCTGTTGGCTTAACGACTAATCGGCTTATACCGAATCCGCTTAGGTTTCGCACCTTCTTCACCCAATCGCTTCTTCTTGTCCGCCTCATATTCCTGATAGTTACCATCAAAGAACACCCACTTGGAATCGCCTTCGCAAGCCAAAATGTGGGTGGCGATGCGGTCGAGGAACCAACGGTCGTGGGAGATGACGGCAACGCAGCCGGCAAATTCTAACAACGCGTCTTCCAGCGCGCGCAGGGTTTCCACGTCGAGGTCGTTGGAGGGTTCGTCGAGCAGCAGCACGTTGCCGCCGGAGATGAGTGTTTGCGCCAGGTGCAGACGACCGCGCTCACCGCCGGAGAGTTGGCCGACGAGCTTGCCTTGATCGGAACCCTTGAAGTTGAAGCGGCCGATGTAGGCACGCGCCGGGGTTTCGTATTTGCCCACGGTCAAAATATCGTTGCCACCGGAGATGGCGTCGAACACGGTCTTGTTGGCCTCCAGCGAATCGCGCGCTTGGTCCACATGGGCGATCTTCACGGTCTGGCCGATTTTCACGGTGCCGCTGTCCGGTGTTTCTTTGCCGGTAATCATGCGGAACAGCGTGGATTTGCCCGCGCCGTTGGGGCCGATGATACCGACGATGGCGCCGGGCGGAATCTTGAAGCTGAGGTTGTCGATCAGCAGGCGGTCGCCGTAGGCTTTGGAAACATTGTCGAATTCGATAACTTCGTTACCCAGACGTTCGCCCACGGGGATAAAAATTTCCTGTGTCTCGTTACGCGCTTGGTGCTCTTGCGAGTTCAGTTCTTCAAAGCGTGCGATACGCGCTTTGGATTTGGCCTGACGCGCTTTCGGATTTTGGCGCACCCATTCCAGTTCCTGCTTCATCGCTTTGGAATGCGCATCGAGTTGCTTCTGTTCTGTTGCCAGACGCGCACCCTTCTGTTCCAGCCAGCTTGAGTAGTTGCCCTTCCAAGGGATGCCTTCGCCACGGTCGAGTTCCAAAATCCATTCGGCGGCGTTGTCGAGGAAGTAGCGGTCGTGGGTGACCGCGACCACAGTGCCGGGGAAGCGCACGAGGAATTGTTCCAGCCATTCCACCGACTCAGCATCCAAGTGGTTGGTCGGTTCGTCCAGCAGCAGCATGTCCGGCTTTTCCAGCAGCAGTTTGCACAGCGCCACGCGGCGCTTTTCACCGCCGGACAAATTCTTGATGACCGCATCCCACTCGGGCAAACGCAGCGCATCGGCAGCGATCTCCATCTGGTGCGAGGCATCGCTACCGCTTGCTGCGATGATGTTTTCCAGGCGGGCTTGCTCGGCGGCAAGCGCGTCGAAGTCGGCATCCGGCTCGGCATAGGCCGCGTACACCGCGTCCAGCTTGGCTTGCGCTTCCATCACTTCGCCTAATGCAGACTCCACTTCCTCGCGCACGGTCTTGGCCGGGTCGAGCACGGGCTCTTGCGGCAGGTAACCGATGCGGATGTTGGGCAGGTGTTGCACCTCGCCGTCGTACTCCTTGTCCTGCTTCGCCATGATGCGCAGCACGGTGGATTTGCCCGAGCCGTTCAGACCCAGCAAACCGATCTTCGCGCCGGGGAAGAAACTGAGGGAGATGTCTTTGATGATCTGGCGCTTGGGGGGAACGATCTTGCTCACGCGGAGCATGGACATTACGTATTGGCCTTGTACCATTTTGCGGGTTCTCTAAAGGATTGCGGAAAGGCGCGTAGCTTACCGCAAAGCGGGGTCTGCCGTCATACCTGCATAGGCCGGTATGACGGGGGGCTCATCGGCCTGATGCTATGCGCCACCGCACCACCGCCTTGCGCGCCTCCTCCAGCAACAAGAACCCCGGCGCAAACGGCAGGATATACACCCACGCCGCCCACGCCAGCGGCGCGGTGCCGAACAGCGTATTGCCCCAGGGCGTATAGACGATCAGCAATAGCAGCACCAGCTCGAACGCGATGCCGCACACGATCATCCGATTGAGGCGATGGCCGCGGCTGAAAGCGGATGAGGTGGGGTGACGGCACAACAGTACGTTGACCATTTGCAGCGTTACGATGGCCGCCAGACAAGCCGTGGTGGCCTGCAAATAAAGGCTGTCGCGCGCTCCCGGCATATCGCCGTACTGCCAGCCGCCGCCGTGCAGCACAAAAAAGAACGCTGCCATGCCGGCCAGCGCCTCCAGCGTTCCCAGGAACAAGTAGGCGCGTGCCAGCAACGGCCAGTTCAGCAGCCGCTCGCCGCGAGGCCGCAGCGGTTGCCGCATGATGCCCGCATCGGGTTTCTCCCTGCCCAGCACCAGCGCGGGTGGTCGCCGGCAACCATTATCACGCGGATGCCCGCCGCATGGCTGGTGGCAATGGCCTCCGCCACGCCGGGGCGCGGCGGGTCGGCCAGCCCGATCAGCCCGGCAAAAACCAGTCCAGACTCGCGGCCCTCGGAAGCGGACGGCAAGTTGCGATACGCCAGCGCCAGCACCCGCAAACCCCGCTCCGCCATGCGCTCCTGCTCGGCCAGCAAACGCGCGCGCCCGGCACCGTCGAGAGGGATGCCCCCCTGCTCCAGTGTTGCGCCGCACAGCGGCAACACCGTCTCCGGCGCGCCCTTGCAATACAACACCGCCCCTTGCCGCGTGTCGCAAATCACCGACATGCGCTTGCGCTCTGTGTCGAAGGGAATTTCGTCGATGCGCGGGAATTTCTCACCGCCGGGAGGCACAGCTTCAAGTAGCGCAATCTCCATCGGGTCACCCTGCCATGTGGCTATGCCATTTTGTTCGACGCGGCGCAGGTTGTGGCAGTGACGCAGGATGGCGCAGAGAGGCGGGTACACATCGTCCTGCTCAAACCCCTCCCCAGTCCTCTCCTTGACGGGGGAGGGGGCCAGACCCGCTCCGCCCCTGACTGCGGAAGGGTCGCTGCGAAGCAGCGGGGTACCCACCGGCGTACCCCTTGCGGGTGCAAGGGGAGTCTGGGAGGGGTTTCGGCTCCCGGCCAAAAACACCTCCCGTATCCCCATCCTGTTCTGCGTCAGCGTGCCGGTCTTGTCGCTGCAAATCACCGTGGCCGCGCCCAGCGTTTCCACGGCGGGCAAATGCCGCACCAGCGCGTTCTTCCTCGCCATGCGCTGCGTCGCCAGCGCCAGCGACAGCGTGACCGTGGGCAACAATCCTTCCGGCACGTTGGCGACGATGATGCCGATGGCGAACAGCAAATTCGCCCAGAACGACATGCCGATCCATTGGCCGATGACGAAGAACACCGCGCCGAGCAAGATGGCGAACAGCGCGATCAGGCGCGACAAACGCGCGATTTTTTTGAAGCGGCGACGGCGGTTCGCTGGAAACCTGCGTGAGGCGCGCGATGTTGCCGAACTCGGTGCGCATGCCGGTGGAGTACACCATCGCCTTCGCCTCGCCCGAAATCAGCGAAGTGCCCGCATGCAAAATATCCTGACGCAAAGCGGGCTGTTCTTCGTTTTTCGCGCGGGTGTTGCGCGCCATCGGGCGCGATTCGCCGGTAAGGTTGGCGGTGTTCACGCGCATGCCGAAAGCCCCGATCAGGCGGCAATCGGCGGGCACATCGTCGCCCGCCGCCAGCAACACCACATCGCCCGGCACCAGTTCGGCCACCGACAGCCGGATCGCCTTGCCGTCGCGCAGCGCGGTGGTGTGGCGCGGCAGCAGGTTGCGCAAGGCGTCCAGCGCCTTCTCCGCGCGGTATTCCTGCCAGAAAGAAAACAGGCCGTTGACGATGATGACGCCCAGCACTGCGTAGCCCAGCATCGCCATGCCCTGCCCCGGTTCGCGCCACTCGGCAAAAAACGCCAGTCCGGCGGCCAGCCACAAAATCAGCGCGAAGAAATGGGTGAACTCCTCGAGCCATTTGCCCGCGAACGACCGCCCGGAATTTTTTTCAATCTGGTTGGTGCCGTATTTCGCCAGCCGCCGTTTCGCTTCGGCCTGACTCAAACCCCGCGCGCTGCTGTGCAGATGCGCATAGAGTTGTTCGATGTCGTGGCGGTGCGGTGCGGGTTCATTTAATCTGAAAAAACAGTTGTCGGCAGATAACAGAATGAAAATATGCGTTAATCTTCGGACAGAACTGGGGTTTACCCCCTGCGCCGTAGCGCGATGCCAGCCACTTCGAGCGCCACGCCCAGCGCCAACAGCGACATCCCGGCCCAGGTCTTGAGCGTCAGGTACATCACCGTGGCACCCAGTATCATCAACAGCACCGCCAAGAGACGGCGGATATTATTTTTTCTCAACATGGTCTCAGTTCCTTCGATTCGTCGAGCAGCAGGCGCGGACGGTTAAGGAGACGCTGATTTATTCGACTCTCGGAATCGAAGTAGTGTTCTCCCCCTGACAAGGGGGAGTTAGAGGGGGGTTCGATTTTGACTGTAAGCCTTGCTGTACTTGGCTTTGGATAAAAACCAACCCCTCCCAGCCTCCCCTTGTCAGGGGAGGAGACTAGCAGTTTGTTGAAATTCACCTCAATTTCGAGGGCCAGCGGTGATGCACAATAGTATTTTCAAGCCAAACCCCTCGGTGCAACTGGAAGCAGGTGCTTATATGCCTTCGTTTTTGCA
>SCUU01000238.1 GCA_004297065.1 Gallionellaceae bacterium | reverse complement strand
CTGGGCATCAGGCTGGAACAGAAGACGCTCGTTCTGGTCAATGAATGCACGGGCTGGACCGAGGTCGGCTCCCTGTTCCTCAAGGCAGACCGCCGCAAGGGCGGCGCGGGGCGGCTGCTCAGCCAGTCCCGCTACATGCTGATCGGGGCCGAACCCGAACTGTTCAACGAGAACGTCCTGGCCGAGCTGCGCGGCGTCTTCACGCCCGACGGGGCCTGCCCCTTCTGGGACCATGTGGCGCACAAATTCTTCCCCATGGACTTCGACGAGGCGGACCGCATGACCGGCTCGACGGACAAGCAGTTCATCCTCGACCTCGCCCCCCGCCATCCGATCTACATCGACCTGCTGCCTGAACCCGCCCGCGCCGTGATCGGCAAGGTCCATCCGCAGGGCGTGCCCGCAATGGCCCTGCTGGAAAGCGAGGGCTTCCGCCCCAACGGCCTGGTCGACATCTTCGACGCCGGGCCCACGGTCGCCTGCGGCCGCGACAACATCCGCACCGTCCGCGACGCCCGCCGCCTGACCGTGGCCGTTTCGCCCGAAGTCGAGGCCGAATTGCCGGCCCTGATCTCCACCGACAGCGTCTCTTCCTTCCGCGCCGTCCGTCAACGCGCCCACATCGAGGGCGACACCGCCACCCTGAACGCCGAAACCGCCGACGCCCTCAGGGTGCGTCCGGGCGACACGGTGCGGGTCAAGGCCTGAGCGACCATCTGATGACCATGCCCCACTTCAAATCCACCGACCCCGCCACCGGCGAAACCGTCTGGGAAGGCGCAGCCGCCTCCCTCGCCGAGGTTCAGGCCGCCGCGGACCGCGCCCGTGCCGCCTTCCCCGACTGGGCCGACCGCCCGCGCCAGGACCGCGTCGACGCCCTCAAGCGCTATCAGGCCGTCCTCAAGGACCGCGCCCCGCAGATGGCCGAGGCCATCAGCCGCGAAACCGGCAAGGCCCTGTGGGAAACCACGGCCGAGCTCGCCGCCATGGCCGGCAAGGTCGACATTTCGATCCGCGCCTATGACGAGCGCACCGGCGAGCGCAGCGCCGACACCGCCTTCGGCCGCGCAATCCTGCGCCATCGCCCGCACGGCGTGGCGGCGGTGCTGGGGCCGTTCAACT
>SCUU01000028.1 GCA_004297065.1 Gallionellaceae bacterium | reverse complement strand
GAACGAGAAGATGGCGCAGCGCGATGTGATCGGGCGGCTGGTCGGTATGCAGTACGAGCGCAACGACATCGACTTCAGCCGCGGCAACTTCCGCGTGCGCGGCGACGTGATCGACATCTTCCCGGCGGAAAGCAGCGAGCACGCGCTGCGCCTCACGCTGTTCGACGACGAGGTGGAATCGCTGGCCTTGTTCGACCCGCTTACCGGCCACATCCAGACGCGCGTGCCGCGCTACACCGTGTATCCCTCCAGCCATTACGTGACGCCGCGCGAAACGACGCTGCACGCCATCGAAACCATCAAGGTGGAGCTGGCCGAGCGCATCGCCTTCTTCGTGAAAGAGAACAAGCTGGTGGAAGCGCAGCGCATCGAGCAGCGCACCCGCCACGACCTGGAGATGTTGGCCGAGATCGGCTTCACCAAAGGCATCGAGAACTATTCGCGCCACCTCTCCGGGCGAGGGCCGGGCGAAGCGCCGCCGACGCTGATGGATTACCTGCCGCCGGATGCGCTGATGTTCCTGGACGAAAGCCACGTGATGATTCCGCAGATCGGCGGCATGTACAAAGGCGACCGGGCGCGCAAGGAAAATCTGGTCAACTACGGTTTCCGCCTGCCTTCCGCGCTGGACAACCGCCCGCTGCGTTTCGACGAGTTCGAGAAGATCATGCGCCAGAGCATTTTCGTTTCCGCCACGCCATCCACTTATGAGGCCGAACATACCGGGCAGGTGGTCGAGCAGCTGGTGCGCCCGACCGGATTGACCGACCCGGCAATCGAGGTGCGTCCCGCCACCAATCAGGTGGACAACCTGATGAGCGAAGTCAACGAGCGCATCGCGCAGGGCGAGCGCGTGCTGGTCACCACGCTGACCAAACGCATGGCGGAAGACCTCACCGAATATTTCTCCGAACACGGCATCAAGGTGCGCTACCTGCATTCCGACATCGAGACGGTCGAGCGCGTCGAGATCATCCGCGATTTGCGCCTCGGTATGTTCGACGTATTGGTCGGCATCAACTTGCTGCGCGAAGGCTTGGACATTCCCGAAGTGTCGCTGGTGGCGATACTCGATGCCGACAAGGAGGGCTTCCTGCGCTCCGAACGCTCGCTCATCCAGACCATAGGCCGCGCCGCGCGCCACCTGCACGGTACGGCGATTCTGTATGCCGACCGCATCACGGAGTCGATGCGCAAAGCGATCAGCGAGACCGACCGCCGCCGCGCCAAGCAGGTCGCGCATAACGAGGCGCACGGCATCACACCGCAATCCGTGGTTAAGCGTATCAAGGACATCATCGACGGCGCTTACGATGTGGATGCCGAACGCAAGACGCTGAAGGCGGCGCAGACGCAGGCGAAATATCTGGCGATGAGCGAGAAGGAAGTCTCGAAAGAAATCGCGCGCCTCGAAAAAGAAATGCTGCAAGCCGCGAAGAATCTGGAGTTCGAGAAGGCCGCACAACTGCGCGACCAGTTGAAGAAGCTGCGCGAGAGCGTGTTCCTGTCCCCTTTGTGACCGGGAGGTGGAGTGCTTGATACAGAGTGATTGCAGCCTGCCCCGGCGGCAAGCTAACTGTTGCTCACCGTAGGCTCAAGGTGCAAGGGTTATACTTCGGTCATCCGTGCGTTTAGAAATTCAGATGGGGCGTTGTTATGGGCTTATGGAATTATTATTTCATCACCAAGTTATTTTTGTATTTGGGTAACTATATCGATTTCCATGTATGGGTCAATCTGGCGTTCGCCACCTTTCTCGCCATCCCTATCCCTAAAACCCATGTGCATTCTAAACGCCTCAGCCTGTCCAGGCAGGTGATTGCCGTTCCCGCCGGCATCGCGCTGCTTTACTACGATACCTGGTTGCCGCCGATTACGCGGATATTCACTCAGTCTTCGCAACTCGGGGGGTTCAGCACGACTTATCTTATGGAGTTGATAGGTCGGTTTATTAACCCTATGGTTGTCGCCGGGTTGGTGCTGCTCTACGTGATCTGTTTTTTTGTGCAGAAGAAATTCCGCCTCTCTTCTTTTGTCTTCCTCTTTATGCTGATGCCGCTGATATCCACAGTGCAACCCCAGCTATCATCCCGGGCGCAACTGGAAAATGCTGCCGCTGATACTCCCAGTCCGGTCGTCACCGATGCCAGCCTGACCGGGCAGCTCAATGCGTTTTACAGCAACGAAGCCGCACGCGCGGTTTCATTTATGCCTCCCCCCAAAGCGGATGCGCCTTTTGACATTATTTTTTTGCAAGTCTGTTCGCTGTCATGGGACGACCTGGAGTTTGCCAAGCAGCGTGATAATCCATTTTTGAAGCGCTTCGATATTGTCTATACCAATTTCAACTCAGCCGCTTCCTACAGTGGTCCCGCGGCTATCCGTTTGTTGCGCGGCAGTTGTGGGCAGCCCAGTCACAAGTCGCTGTATGAGCCGGCTCAGGCGCAGTGTCTCACTTTGGATAATTTGAAAATGGCCGGTTTTGACCGGCAGTTGCTCATGAATCATGACGGGCGCTACGGCGATTTTCTGAATGATGTGCGCGAACGCGGCGGGCTTAATGTAACGCCATTCGAGGTCAAGGGTCTGCCGGCTTACCTGCAAAGTTTCGACGGCTCGCCGGTGCATGACGATTACGAGGTGTTGTCGAAATGGTGGGGGAAACGCCTGCAATTGCCAACCGAGCGCGTCGCTTTGTACTACAACACGGTGAGCCTCCATGATGGCAACTACTATTCATCCCGCAATGGCGATAGCCGCCGTCCGAACAGTATGGAGATATATCCTCGGCGCCTCACCCGGCTGCTCGATGATATGGATCGCTTTTTCAGCGTATTGCAGGCATCGGGGCGGCACGCAGTGGTCGTGTTGCTGGCGGAACACGGGGCTTCGGTGCGCGGCGACAAAATGCAAATTGCCGGCATGCGCGAAATTCCCACCCCCCTTATCAGCACCGTGCCGGTGGGGATCAAGTTGATAGGCTTGCCTGACCAGCCGGATGCCAAGCCGGTGCTCGTCACCAAGCCGACCAGCTATCTGGCCATCTCGCAACTGCTTGCCAATTTCCTGACCATCACCCCTTTTGGCAAGAGCAGCCTGAGCATGGACGATTACGTGCGCGATTTGCCTGCCACGGAATTTGTTGCGCAGAACGAGGATGTCGTAGTCATGCTCAACGGTAAGCAATACTATATTCTTTCCAAGGGTGCCAGTTGGGTCGAGTACGACGCAAGCAAATAATCAGAAACGGGAATATGCTTTGACCGGATCGGGTGGATAGGGCACTGCGCCGGAGCGCGCATCGAACATATGGCGCAAGTAGAAAATAGCGGTGTTCGGTGTGTAATAAGCGGACCGATCCATGGAAAGTTGCATTCCACCGAATAGTTGCGGGGAGATTTTGTACTCCAGTACCCCGCCGAGCGACCATCCCGTTCCACGCCCGTCGCCTCCGGCATAGATGGGCGCCGCAACGGCGGCGTTGCTTATGCCTTGTGCCTGCAAGCTTGCGTCCGCCGGATAGAAGGGCATGTCCTTTTCATAGCTCACCGAAGTTGACACCGAGCTTTGCAGCGAATATGACCAGCGTTCTTTGCGGCCGATCCAGCGGAAGGGTAGTGCGATTGAGTAATACTTTTGCGGGCTATAATAACCACCGTGGCCATAGGAGTAGTAACGCAAGTTATCGCGGTAGAAAAAGCTGTTGAGCGCGAGGCCCAGGCTCAGGCGGGAGTCTTCGGCGCGGATGAAATTCCAGTCTAAGCCGGTGCGCAACGCGAGTTCCGTGTTGTCCAAAACATTTTTTCCGGTCAGCAAATAATATCCCAAATCCAGAAAACCGCTGAGCCGCCCGCTGTCCCGGCTGACGTGCATATTGGCACCGTTGCTGCGCACGCCGCCCCAGGTTTCATGGGTGACCGGGTCAGATACGCCGGCATAGGATAGCAGGCTGCCGGTCAGCGGGCGGCGCGATACCTCGAAAGAAAACCCGGATGTCGCTGTGTAATGCGACCACCTGACTCCGCCAACGATGTCCAGCACCGGAAATCCCAGCGGCGTGGAGCCGATGTCGACACGCAAGCCGTCCCCTTCATAACCTGCCGCGAGTGCGACTCCCCGCACGTCCTGGGATGCCGCTGCGGCTCTGCTAGACATATTGGGATCCATGGCCAGAATTTTTCCATATCTCAGGAAATCATAGTTGTCGGCAAGCTGCAGCGCCCCCGCATTTGCATAGACCGGATCAACAGAGACAAAAGCCTGCTCGCCGCCATAACCAATCGGCATATGCATTTCGACCGGCATTTCCAGTTTGGTCAAATTGGAAATGCCGGGGGAAGCACCGGGTTTGTTAAGGTAATCTATCCCGGTCGCCACATACCCTTGGGCGCGGCGGCGTTCCATGGCGGCAATTTCGTCGCTCGCGTTGGCTTGCTTGAAATTGCTCATCGCCCCGCGATAGTGTTTTTCGGCTAAAGCAAGGCGGCCCGCCTGAACCAGCACACGCGTGTTGTCCGGTGCTATTTTTCTGGCCGCCTGGATGATGGCGTGCGCAGCAGCGTTGTTTTCCATCCCGATATACCAGTCGGCAATCGACATGCGGCTGTCAAAATCGTCCGCTGGCGTGTTCGCCAGTACGATTTCAATCTGTCGCTGTGCCTCAGTCTTAAGGCCTTCTTCACCCAACGCCCCGGCAAGCGCCGTCCGCACCCGCACATCGACCGGTTCAAAAGCACCAAAGTCGAATTTGAGGGCGTAGCCACCCATTTTTTCCAGCTTGGCTTGAATTTCTCTTTGCGGGGTATCGAGTATCCATTGGTATATGACCCTGGCCTGTTGCGGCTCATGTGCGGCGCTATGCGCACGCGCTTGGGCCGACAGCAGGTCGGTATCCTCGGGATACTGTTTTAATAGGGGCGCAAGCATCGCCTTCGCCGCGCCGATATCCCCCGCATTGCGCAAAATGTCGGTCTTTCTCACGGCGAGCGAAGTCTGAAAATAACGCAGCTTGTTTTTGTCTTCGATCGTTAAATCCTCGGCGGCGGCAAGCTTTTCCAGAACAAGAGCCAGTTCCCCGTTTTGTTCTGCCCGGTTTAACAACTTCGCAAAATAGATATTCGTATCTTTTGTGGCCGACGGCTGAGCCGCCAGTTTTCTCATCAGGGAAATACCGCGGTCGGGATCGTTCAAGTCCACCCATGCGTTGGCAACGATATTGACCATATCCGCATCGCTACCGGCATCGGCTTCGGCCAGTTGCATTGCCGAGCGCATCTCGCTGTGTTTGCCGGAGCGGGCGAGCGCCAGCGCTTGCCCGGTCTGTAGCTGTATCGCCAATTTTTGATGCAGCCGCCGCATCGCGGGTGAACGCCGCTCGGCGGGAATTTGTTGCAGCAAACTCCAGGCATGATGGTTCTCACCCAGCAAGCTGACATATAGCGCTTCGGCGTACAGCATATCGTCATCGCCCGGAGCTGCAATTGAACCCTCCAGCATCAGGGCGCGCCCCTGTTTCTGGTCGCCTTGTTGATGATATAGCCGCGACAGGTCGAAGCGCACCCAGGCGTCGGTCGGGTAGAGTTGCACCGCTTTTCTGAGCGTGGCGATAGCCTCTTCGTCATTTCCCCTGGCAAGCTGCGCATCCGCGATGTCGCGAAACTTGCCCGCCTGGCTCCCGGTGCCGGCAGATGCGTCCCCCGTTCGCGTGGTGTTTTTTTCCTGGGGGTTTTTTATCTGGAGCGCCAATTTCTGCTTTAGGCTATTCATCGCTGGAGAGCGTTTGGAAGCCGGTATTTTTTCAAGCAGGCGCAGCGCATTTTCCGGCTCATCCAGCAAGCTGATATACATTGCCGTGGCATACAGGGTGTCGGCATCGACCGGCACGAACGCCATTCCCTGTCCCATCAAGGCGCGTCCCTGCGCCTGCTGGCCTTGTTTGTGATAGAGGCGCGCTAAATCGAAGCGCACCCAGGCATTTTGCGGATCAAGTTGCAGGGCTTTTTTGAGCGTGGCCACCGCCTCTTCCGGGTGTCCTTCCGCCAGTTGCAGCCCGGCTTTTTTACGCATTTGCCATGGCAAGCGTTTTGCCTCGGCACGCTGCACGCGGGCGAGAGCATCCTGCACCGCCCTATTACCCGGGTCTACCTTCAGATACTCCTGATACCATGGGACGTCGGCCAAGTTGTTGGCGGATACGATGAGCGCATGTCGCCATTCTTGCAGCACTTGATCCCTCGCATAAGGCTGTTTCATCAGTTCCGAAAACATATGCAGGCCGCTACGGAGAGTGGCCCCACGCCGCGCATACTGCCGGGCAAGTCCCAGGCGGTAATGAACATCCTCGGGCGCTGCTTTGACCAGTCTTTCCAGCGCTTCTTTTGCTTCCGCCCAGCCCTTGTCCGTATTGCCGATGACATCGTAATACTCCACCGCCAATTCGCCTCCGCGCGGCGGGCCATTGGGATAAAGCGAACGCATCAAGGTGGCCGCCTCCTCGCTCTTACCGGCACTGACGAGCAAGTTGATCAGCGCCTGTTGATTGTTTTTGTTGCCGGTCTCATTGGCTTGCGCCAGAGAGCACGCGAATACCAGAATTGCGGCGCAAGCCAGCGGGATCAGTTCGCGAAAAACCGGCATGGCGTTTGTCATGACTCCATCAGACTTGTCCATTTGTTACGCGCTTGCGGCGATATCTGCGCAGTAGCCAGTAGCCGATCCTGCTTAACAGGATAATGGCGGATATGATCAAACCATATAAAACGTAGATGTTCCCGTAAAGAAAAGCATCCACTCCGGATGTCTCCCCTTTATCGCCGGTGGTATATCTTTTCCCCACCAACATGGAAGTGACCTCATACTCTGGCACATTGAGCTTGAGCAGCGCGGCATCGCCGTTCACGCTGTTCTGAACGCCGGGCGATAACAGGGCATCGCTGAGTTGCAACAACCCTTTTTCGGTTTGCGCGGTAACCAATACCACTGTGCGGCCTTTTATATCGGGGGACTCGAACTCCATCACCAGGCCTAAATCCTCACCGAGTCCGCCCTGTTGTTTGCTTTTTGCAATCGACGTTTCGGAATCCCAGCCGCGCGAAATCGGATAGTCCACATTGGCGATGCCATCCGGTTGCAACGGGGCATGCGACATGATGGATTTGGGTATGGAGGCCGCTTCACCGATCACCAGCAATTCTCCCTTATAATTTTTGGGTTCGGAGAACACAATTTGTGTCCCGAACAAGGGAAAGCCGTTTTTTTGGGTAATCATGCCTATCAGGTTGAGCGCTGAGTCTATCGATCCACTATCCGGTTTCGGCAAATAAATTTGCGTTTCGTATCCGTCCGGCCAGCGCGTGAACGGAAAACCGTTAAGCGCGAACAGTTCCAGTTTTGGCATTTCGACGTTATGCGGCATCGGCGGGAAAATGAGGGTGGAGTTGTCGAAAAGCGATACGAACATCCCGTCCGGGTTGGATGAATCGCACGCTTGGCGGTGTGTGTTCAAGTATGGGCGGAAGGAGATGATGTTCGTCCCCGGCTTGAACAAATGGGTGGGGACTTCAATCTTGTATCCATCGATATAATTTCCGTTAGGGCTATCTAGGTGGATGTCGCGCACCGTTTTGCCGTTCAATGAAAGATTAAGTGAAGAGTCCTGGCGCATGCCTGAACCATAAGAAAGATTCAGCACCAGTTTTGCGTACTGGTTCTGCTTGATCAGGAAATCCGGCGGCAACCGGAAATTTATTTCTGAATACCCGCCGGAATAACCTACAAATTTTGCGGAAGACAAGCCCAGGGTTTTGAAGTCGTATAGTTTGTCGGCGATAAGTTCCCGCCTGCCGCTATACATGGAAATATCCGGCATGCTGAATTCATGCGCAAACATCTTTTCGGTGCCGGGATAGGGCAGGGACATGTTGGCAAAAGTTTCGGCGGCGACCTTGATCGCGGCCGGTTTTTCTCCGGTCACCACAATCAGGGCATGCAGGCCGTCCTTGCCGCCATCGCTTTTCGGCAAATAAAACACCCGGAGCAGTCCACCTTCAAAAGATTCCTGCCTGATGCCGTATCGGGTCAGTAATTGCGTGACGAAAGCGGTCGAGCCGATCAGCACATTGTCAACATCCGGCTTGATGTCTGTCGAATGGGTGAACTTCACCTTGCGATAATCGAAGTGCCGGGCTATGCCGGAGGCGGCAATCGCGACCGTCGTGACCGCCTCCGGCGTCGAGGTGTCCGCGATCATGTTGACGGTTGCCTCTGGAAATTGTTTGGGATCGAAAACCCAGGCATTCGCCTCGCCCAGCCTTAATGGGATGGGTCTGAGCTCATAATCCATTTCCACCGAGGATTCCTGGACATTGATGTTGGTCCACAAATCGGGAGAGCAGGGCTGTTCGCACTGGTTATCCCGGGCGTAATGCTGCGTAACCTCGAAAGACAGGGTGTTGTAGCCGGCCTTCAGATAACGCACGGGAAGCTCAATATAATGGGTTACGCCGGGCACCATGGTGTTGGTTTTCAATTGGGTCACCAGCTGATCGTTAACCTTTACCACGAGCTGTGACAGGTCGGCGACCATATTATTCGACGCCGTGTAATGCAGATTGAGCACCGCCTTGCTCACTTTCCAGCGTTCCGGCAAAGGAATGGAAATATCTTGTGCGCTATGGAGGCAACGTAATTCGAGGGATGGCGACGCGGTGAGTTTTTGCAGTGGTATCTTGATTGTTTCGGCCCAAATCAGGTGCGGAAGAGCAAACGGCAATACGATCATCATGGCCAGATTTACCAGCCGATTTAACACCTTTTCCATAGCTATTTATTCCTGGGATTCAAAAATATTAAGGCCAGTATTTTGCCGATGCCAGCAAATATTCCTTTCATCAAGTTACTATCCGGCGGCTTTACTTGTTTTGCTTCTCCTGCGGCGGCAGGATGAGAAGTATTGACCCGCTTGTGTTCAATTGCCTCATGTTTCAAGAAAACATAAGCCAGCATGCGGCCTAGAATATCAAACATATGCTTGACCGTATTCAAGATTTCCAGCCCCGCTTGTTCAAACAAGCCCTTGCCGGATATCGATGCGGAGTTGAGCATCTGCCGGTTGCCGCCATAGACAAAACTGACGATATTGGGATAAGAGGCTACGTCCACGATGAATTCTGCGCCGAACAGGGTCTTGCTGTCGCGTTTGATTGCGCGTTGTATCAGACAGGGGAAACGACGCTCTTTTCCATCTTTTCCAATGGCTCTGATGGTTGTATGTTCCTGCTCCCTGATCTGAAAAGGCAATTCGGCAATAACGCCAATGCCGGTCATCGAGACGTCCGTCATCACGCCCAGCAAGGTGGCATCCAGGCGCGGAAAATACAGGGTGGCACCGCCGCTTGCCTGATGGCGTTGCAGTTTGCGCCCCTGTTTGTGATTCAATAATTGGATAAAGGAAGCCAGTACCAGATAGAAATGGTAAACGCACCAACTGCTTGCCGCCAGCGCGATGTCGCGCAAGATGGGCGTAGTGAACCATTTAACGCCGAGCTTCCAGATTTGCAGTAAAACAAGTTTTAGCAGGGGAACAACAGAGCCAAAGAAACCCAGCACCCCGGTGTTTAAGAAATACCACAGCATGCTGAGCGTGCCGCCCGACTTTGATTTCAGGTCCCAGTTTTCCTGCCAGCGCCGGCTATCTCCAAAAACATATCTGACCACTTGGGGGTAAGACTCCAGCTCAAGGATGAATTCGCTGCCACAGATGTAGTTGCCATCGCGCTTGAGCACGCGTTGAAGAATATTTTCAAAGCGGAATTTTTGCCCATAACTGTCTTCGACTTCAAGCGTTACCTGTTCCCGTTCCTTGGGGGTAAAAGGCAGTTGGATCGCAAAGCCGATGCCAGTCAATGAGACATCGAGAACCTCGCCAGAATAGAGCTCCCCCGTGCGCGGAAAATACACGGCGACAGAACCGCTGGCGCCGATGCGATAAAACTTGCGTACCTGTTTGCGCTCCCAGAACGCCCCCAGAGACACCAGCGACAAGTAAAGGTTGTAAATACTCCAGGTACCCGTAACCAGAATCACATCGCGCAGAATGGGCTCGGTAAACCACTTGACGGCAGCCAGTGATACTGCGGCGATATTGATGGCGATAACCAGGAAAAACGGTGCGGCGAGAGGGCTCAAATAATTTTTATCGTTGGTCTTCCCCTTGGGCGTCACCGTGAATGATGGCTTCCAGGGATTGATCAAGACGGAGATGATTGCCGGAATCAGGAACAGCGATTGTACGCTTTCGTAAATCGAGGAGAAAAATGGCTGGCG
Organism: Gallionellaceae bacterium; assembly: GCA_004297065.1. Taxonomy (GTDB): domain Bacteria; phylum Pseudomonadota; class Gammaproteobacteria; order Burkholderiales; family Gallionellaceae; genus PALSA-1006. The sequence continues at coordinate 13,981 of SCUU01000028.1, read as the reverse complement.
GGAGCCGGCATAGAAATAATCCATTACCACGTAAATGCTCAATACATACGGCAAGGTGAAGGCGCTGATTTGCAGCCAGGAGGCATGGTAGATGTTCAATCCCAGGATGAGATATGTAGCGGGTGCGATGAAATAGATAAAACGCGGGAAGCCGAATAACCAGAAGAAACAGGAATTGAAATAGAGTATTTTCTGCGGCAGGGATAAGCCTTTTGTTTTGAGGGGGTTATTGAGCACGAGCATTTGTGTCATGCCTTGCGCCCAGCGCGAACGCTGAACCACGAAGTCATCGTAAGACTCCGGCGACAAGCCGCACACCATGGGACGGCTTATGTAAATGCTGTTGTAGCCCCGGCTGTGCAATTGGAAGGCCGTCTCGGCATCTTCGGTGATCGTCGTCCCGCAAATCCCGCCCACCTCTTGCAGGTATTTGCGCCGCAACAGGGCCGCCGAGCCGCAAAAGTAGCTGGCGTTCCAGAAATTCAGTGCGACCTGGATGCGGCGATAGAACATGTCGCCTTCGCTGGGAGGATTGGCCCGACCTTCCAGATTTTTTTCCACGGGTGTCGGATTGATAAAAAAATGCGGCGTCTGCACCAGAAACAGCTTGGGGTCGGCAATGAAATGCCCGATGGTGTTTTGCAGGATATCGCTGGTGGGCACATGGTCGCAATCGAGTATCAGCACCACATCGCCGCCGGTATGCTCCAAGGCATGATTGAGGTTTCCCGCCTTAGCTTGCTGATTGGTTTCCCGTGTGAGGTAGCCGATGCCAAGATCGGCGGCCATCTGCCTTAAGCGGAAATGCCGTTCCCAGGCCTCCGCCCCATTTTGGGGGTGGCTGCGTTTAGCCTGTGAGCTTCCGTCGTCCAGGATATATATCCGCAGCTTTTCTTTGGGGTAATTTATCTGAGTGGCCGCCGTCGCAGTGATGCGGACAATATCGTCCGACTCGTTATAGGTCGGGATGAACACATCCACCGTAGGCAATTTGTCCACATCCGGCGGCAGCGGCAGAATTTCGCTTTCCAACGGCCAGATGTTGAGGAATAAACCCATTAAAAAAACAATCAGCCCGTAAGCCTCCGCCAGATAAAGCAGCGACATCCCGATAAAGTCCAGCGGCCCGGTGTATAGCAGCGTATCGAAAGTGCGCCACTGAAGATAACGCAGGGCGATAAACGTTGCCAGTAACAGAACTATCAGCCGAAAAGGGTGTTGTCGGGATTTTTTATATTTGTACAGCAGGAATATGACGGCAAGACAGCCCCAGCCAAGGTACATCTGCTTTGATTGATCGAAATAGGCGTAGGTAAATTGCAACAGGTACAGCAAGACGCCAATCAATACCAGCCCTGCCGTGGCAATCTGCCGTGCCCGGTCATGGTATCCGATATCTGAGATCAGCTTTTTTAATGCGTGCATGTTATGCGCTAAGGATAAGCTGGTTCGCGCCTTATCCAATAGCTTTCTTGCGGGAGGGGCAAGCGAGGGATGAGAGCCGGGCCGCGATTGTATATGATGGGCGGCTATTTCGTCGCACTTGGTGTTGTGTCGGAATTGGCCGAGTCGTTTATGGAGCGACTGTTTTCGGTTTGATACGCCGACCCGAAATATTTTGAACCCAGGGTCAGCAGCAACACAATCACAATGAGAGCCGCTGCGCCGATAATCATGCTTATCCCGGAGGATCGAACCGGAACGCTCGCTTCCTGCCTGGGCAATGCTTCCTTGCCGTGTTTGTCGAGTTCGATTTCCTGCGGATTCCAGAATGCCTTGTAGGCATTGAACGCATCCCTCTTGCCCTTGAGCGTGACCTGCTTGACGAAGCGGCAATAGATTTCTGATTTGTCGGACAAGGCATTGTAGGTGTCTTCTGACATAAGGATGCCTCCTCCATCTGCAGCCGATTCAAAGCGGGATGCCGTATTCACGACATCGCCGTAGATATCCTTTTCTTCGACCACACACTTGCCGGAGTGCATACCAATACGCATCAATATCGGGAATTTGAATTTTTTCGACATGTTGAGCGCATCCATGTCTTTTTGGATACGCGCTGCGGCACGCAAGGCATCGAGTGCGTTTTCAAAATACGACAAACTGCCATCGCCGATCGACTTGATAAAAACACCATTATTTTCTTTGACCGCAGGCAGGAGAATTTCGTTTTGAGACTTGATCATCATGCGGCTGACGATGTCACCTTCATTCTCCGCAATCGTCGTTGAGCCCTTGAGATCAGTGAACATCACCGTAACAAATTTATGGAATTTCTCCTCGAACATCGAATCGAGTTTTGCCCGTTCTTCAAGATATCGTTCCATATTGTTTCCGGCGGGGGCATCTTTTTCGGCGGCCGCGCCAACAACGATTTCTTTTCCGTCCTGCACGATTTATTCTCCTATGGAATCCGGCCTGCTTTATACTTGTGCCAAGTTGCATGCATATTGAATCAGCGGCGGATTCAAGTTCGAAGTGCAACAGCTAATGGTGGCTTGGTGTAACGCATTTCCACCCCGAATAATACTTCATGCGGCGATCTTCCCCCAGCACTTTGCGTGGTCGGTGGTTAAGCAGCGTGACCGCGTATGTATTTCCAGATTAAGGAAAAGATATTTGTAAAGCAGTTTTCTCATTATCGCTACGGTTCGGTATGGCCATTATTTCCCGCAAAATTATAGCGCACGGCTTAATTGCATCCGCTCTGCTGTTGTTTGGTGCAAAGGCTTTCGGCTCGGAAACCGAGTGGAGCTTATTCAAACAAAATTTTGTTGAGCCAAACGGTCGTGTGGTGGACACGGGGCAGGGCGGGATCAGCCATTCGGAGGGGCAGGGGTACGCCATGCTGTTTGCCGTGTATTATGACGATCCCGCATCGTTCGGGAATATTTGGCAGTGGACAAAAAGCAATCTGCAGGTGCGCAGCGATAATTTGTTGTCCTGGCGCTGGGCACCCCAGAGTGGCATCACGGATAAAAATAATGCGAGCGATGGCGACTTGCTGGTGGCTTGGGCATTGCTGCGCGCATCCAATAAATGGCATGAGCCGGCATATTTACAAGCAAGCCAGAAAATAGCGCGCGATATTCGCGAGAAGTTGCTTCGCAAAGCCCCGCAAGGTCTTGTCCTCTTGCCTGGGCTGGAAGGTTTTGACAAGCCCAAAGGAATCACGATCAATCTGTCCTACTGGATATTCCCCGCTTTGGACGAAATTGCCCAAGCCGACCCTGCGCCCGAATGGGAAGAGCTTTCCAAAACGGGTTTGACCATTTTGCAATATGCTAATTTCGGTCGCTGGGGACTTCCTCCCGACTGGCTGATCCTCACCGAACAGGTGGCACCTTCCGATTATTTTCCAGAGCGCTTTGGTTATGAGGCAGTGCGTATCCCACTTTATCTGCTGTGGAGCCGCCATGAATCGGCGGCATTGCTTAAACCCTATAAACAATTCTGGGAATACTTCAAGGGGGCGCGCTTCCTTCCCGCTTGGGCCAACCTCAAAAATGATAGTGTGGATTCCTACGATGCGTCGCTTGGTGTACGCAAGCTTGCGCAATGGGTGCTCGATTATCCCAACTCATACGCTTTTCGGGGGGGGCGCTGGGATGTGAGCCAAGGATATTATGCCTCAGTGCTGTATCTCCTGACGGGCATGGCCATGAAAGAACGCGGGTCCTGGCTGGCGCGTTAATATTAAATATCAATAGGATAGGAGATTCAGGTCGGTGGTAAAAGTGCTATTTATTTGCATGGGTAACATTTGTCGTTCTCCCACTGCTGAGGCGGTGTTCCGCACGCGCGTGGAAGAGGCGGATCTTGTGCGGCTTATCCATATCGATTCGGCGGGGACGCACGATTACCACATCGGGGATGCGCCGGATGCGCGCACGCAGCGTGCCGCGAAGCGGCGCGGTTACGAGATGGGTCATCTGCGCGGACGCCAGGTGGAAGCGGCGGATTTCGCCCGTTTCGATTATGTGCTGGCGATGGACGAGGCGAACCTCTCGATCTTGCTGCGTTTGCGTCCGCGCGATGCGCAAAGCCATCTGGGCTTGTTCCTTGAGTTCGCCGAGCGTCATTCCGAACGCGAGGTGCCCGATCCCTATTACGGCGGTGCAGACGGTTTCGAGCGCGTGTTGGATATGGTGGAGGATGCGGCGGGTGGTTTGTTGAAACATATCCGGCAGCAGCACTCGGTTTGATGCATTTGTAGCAGCGAGCGGGAATAAAAAGGCCGCACGATTTGCATCGTGCGGCCTTTTTACTGCGTTGCTTTTTATTTCGTTTGTTGCGTCTCGATCATGACCAGCGGCTCGTTGTTCTCGGCTGTGTATATCTCGCGCGGGCGAGGGCGGCGGCGTTGTGCCGGTGCGCTGTTTTCTTGCGGCACGATGATGCTGGAGGCTTTGTTCGGATCGGTTTCGATCATCACGAGCCCCGCTTCATGCAATGCGGGTGCGATGCTTTCTTGCACTGGAGCGTCGGCCACGACAGGTGCAGCGACTTCAGCGGCAGCAACGGGTCCGCTCACCACGGACGCCATGACCGTCTCCACCGGAGTCGCAACGATCTCGGCCACGGTTTCAGGTGCGGCAAAGACCGGGGCGGGCGCTGCTTGTTGCGGTGCGGCGGCTTCCGCGAGCATCGGCATTGCGATGATCTCGCTGGAGACGACGGCGGAAACGGCTTCATTCGCGATCTCGTTGCTGCCGGTTTGACCGTTCGGTTGCTGCTCACGACGCTCGCGTTCACGGCGACCACCACGACGACCGCGCTTGCGGCCTTGAGTGTTGCCAGCTTCTTCGCCGCCTTGCTCGTTGGGCGCTACGGGCTTTGCTGTTTCCAACACGGGTTTTTCAGCATTGGGCTGACGCGGCGGGCGTGGTTGACGTTCGCCGCGCGGTTCCTGTTGCCCCTTATTCTGCTGTGCGTTCTCGCGCGGTGCGTTGCCATCTTCACGTTCGCGGCGCGGCTTGTTGCGCTGACGGTTGCCTTGCTGGCCCCCCTCGGAGCGTTCGCCACGGTTGCTGTCGCGATCACGGCGCGGATGTTGCGGGCGTGTCTTGGCCGGTGCGGCAGCGGGTTTGCCAGCCTCAGCGGAGCCGAACAGCCATCCGAACAGTTTGCCGAACAGGGAAGGAGAGGATGCCGCCGGAGCCGTTTTCTTCTCTTCGTGTTTCGGTGCGGGTTGTGCGGGGGTGATGCCTTTCACTGCGGCCTGCGGACGCTGTGCCTTGATCTCTTCAGCGCTGGCTGGTTTTTCCGCTTTGGTTTCTTCCGGCTTCTCTACCAGTTTGTAGCTGGCTTGCAGATGATCGGAGGTGATGTCGTCCTGACGCAAACGGTTCACGCTGTAATGCGGGGTCTCCAGATGCGGGTTGGGGATGAGGGTGATGCTGACCTTCAGACGCGACTCGATGCGGTGGATGTCGCCGCGCTTTTCGTTGAGCAGGAAGGTGGCGACGTCCACGGGTACCTGCACGTGGATGGCGGCGCTGCTTTCCTTCATCGCTTCTTCCTGGATGATGCGCAGGATGTTCAGTGCGGAGGATTCGGTGCCACGGATATGGCCGATGCCGTTACAGCGCGGGCAGGGGGAGAAGCTGCCTTCTTCCAGGCTGGGTGCCAGACGCTGGCGCGACAATTCCAGCAGACCGAAGCGCGAGATCTTGGCGGTCTGTACGCGGGCGCGGTCGTAACGCAGCGCATCGCGCAGACGGTTCTCCACGTCGCGTTGGTTTTTGCTCGATTCCATGTCGATGAAGTCGATGACGATCAAACCGCCCAAGTCGCGCAGGCGCACTTGGCGGGCAATCTCGTCAGCCGCTTCCAGATTGGTGTTGTAAGCGGTGGTCTCGATGTCGCTGCCGCGCGTCGAGCGTGCGGAGTTGATGTCGATGGCGGTGAGTGCCTCGGTGTGGTCGATGACGATGGCACCGCCGGATGGCAGGTTGACCTGACGCGCATGCGCGGACTCGATCTGGTGTTCGATCTGGAAGCGCGAGAACAGCGGCACATCGTCGTGGTAACGCTTGATGCGGTTCACATTGTCCGGCATCACGGTACCCATGAAGGCGCGCGCCTGTTCGTAGATGTCGTCGGTGTCGATCAGGATCTCGCCGATCTCAGGATTAAAGTAGTCGCGGATGGCGCGTACCACCAAACTGCTTTCCAGATAGATCAGGGAAGGGGCTTTTTCGCTCTGTGCAGCACCTTCGATGGCGTCCCACAGTTGCTTGAGGTAGTTCAGGTCCCACTGCAACTCTTCCAGATTGCGACCGATACCGGCGGTGCGGGCGATGATGCTCATGCCTTGCGGTACTTCCAGTTGTGCCAGTACGTCGCGCAACTCGTTGCGGTCTTCGCCCTCGATGCGGCGCGATACGCCGCCGCCGTTCGGGTTGTTCGGCATCAGCACAATATAGCGACCGGCCAGGCTGATGTAGGTGGTGAGCGCCGCGCCTTTGTTGCCGCGCTCGTCTTTTTCCACCTGTACCAGCAGTTCCTGGCCTTCTTTCAGCGCTTCTTTGATGGAAGCACGGCTGCCTGCACCTGCCTGATAGAATTGCGGGGAAACTTCTTTGAAGGGGAGGAATCCGTGGCGGATGCCGCCGTATTCGACGAAGCAGGCTTCGAGACTGGGCTCGATGCGGGTGATGACGGCTTTGTAGATGTTGCTCTTGCGTTGCTCTTTACCGGCGGTTTCAATGTCGAGGTCGATGAGTTTTTGACCGTCCACAATGGCGACGCGGAGTTCTTCCGGCTGCGTCGCATTGAATAGCATGCGTTTCATTATTTTTTCTCCCGCGCTCAGACACGGGCAGGACAAAGCAACACGCGGATTAACCGCGAGCGAGATTCGGAGTCGTGCAAACAGTGTGGAGATTAAGGTTCCAACGAATGTGCAAGGTGTTGTTCTCGGTGTGCTTGTTCTAAAAAGTGCCGCCGCTTTTGTCGTAGGGGCGACACGCTAAAATCCCGGGTGCCTAGAGCGCGTAAATCAATTACCATCACTGCTTATCCCGGTGAGTGACATTAACCGGATGGCGGTTGGAATGGTGCGGCGGCACATCTGCCTATTCTTCGCTCACGGGGAACACTATCATCCCGCTCCCATTACCTGACACGCGCAGCGCGAAGTATATTCAAAATGAATGGTTTAAGCAAAGAATCTGTAACATGGGTGGAGGTCGACGAGGGCGGCGAAGGCCAGCGCATCGACAATTTTCTGTTCCGCTACCTGAAAGGGGTGCCCAAGAGCCATATTTACCGCATCCTGCGCGATGAAGTGCGGGTTAATAAGAAGCGCATAGATCAGACTTACCGCCTGCAACCTGGCGATATGTTGCGCATTCCCCCCATCCGCGTGGCGGAAAAGGCCGAAAGTGAATACGTCCCCGCGACCGAATTTCCTATCCTGTACGAGGACGATGCCCTGCTGGCCATCAATAAACCGGCAGGGACGGCGGTGCATGGCGGCAGCGGGGTGAGCTTCGGCGTGATCGAGCAACTGCGCAGCGCCCGCCCGCAAGCCAAATTTCTGGAGTTGGTGCACCGGCTGGACCGCGAGACCTCCGGTGTGCTGCTGGTGGCGAAGAAGCGTTCCGCGCTCACCGCGATGCACGAGATCATGCGCGAGGGCGACAGCGACAAGCGCTATTTCGCGCTGGTGCTGGGGCAGTGGAAGAACGCCAAGCAGCATGTGAGGCTACCACTGCACAAGTTCGACACCCCGCAGGGCGAGAAGCGCGTGATGGTGCGTGAGGACGGTCAGGTCTCGCACACCATCTTCACCCTGCAAAAGAGCTGGCCGGAATTCACGCTGTTGGAGGCGCAACTCAAGACCGGGCGCACCCACCAGATCCGCGTGCATCTGTCGCACCTCGGTTTTCCCATTGCGGGCGACGACAAATACGGCGACTTCGCGCGCAACAAGGAACTGATGAAGCGGGGACTGAAGCGCATGTTCCTGCATGCGCATTCCATCGCCTTCGCCCATCCGCTGACGGGCGAGCCGTTGAGCATCGTGGCACCGCTCGCGCCGGAGTTGCTGAAGTTTCTCGATAGATTGGATGGCCAGTTCACCCGTGAAAAAAACATGAGGTAGACCGCCCATGCTACGCCGCCCCCGCTACGCCGCCCCCGCTACGCCGCCCCCGCATTCACCTTGACAATGTCCCGCTGCACATCGTGCAACGCAGCCACAGCCGCTAACCCTGCTTCTTCGCCGAAGAGGATTGCCACTGTCCGGCCTGATGGTGGTCGGCGGACTGGGCTTGTTCCTCTGGGGGCAGGTACGCGGCGCGAGCATCGAGGAGAAGCGCCCTTTACCCGGTCATACACGGAGGCAGCGACGCCAGCTACCGGCGCGCACAGCATGCAGAAGGCGGGAGCCTGAAGGGCGTGGTTGATGCCGCATGAACCTGTTTCGCGTGGCATCCAATATAATTCAGCAAGGTAAACCCACGGCTATACCGGGGGGTGTTATCCGGCGTGATTGCCAGCCGGATGGTGGGGCTGGCGGCAATCGATTCAATCCGCGTGTGCGGCGTCTTGCACTGAACAAACTTCCCGGCTTCCGGCACTCGGAATACACGATATGGAACTGCACCAATTCTTTCTTTTTCTCGCCATCATTTTGATCGCAGCGCGGCTGCTGTCCGAGACCGTGGCGCGTTTCGGCATCCCTTCGGTGATCGGCGAGTTGCTGGCCGGCCTGCTGATCGGCCCTTCGTTGCTGGGCTGGGTATCGCCGGATACGACGATGAAGCTGCTCGCAGAGATCGGCATCATCCTGCTGTTGTTTGAAGTGGGCATGGATACCAACCTCTCGCGGCTGGCCCGTTCCGGAGCGAAACCCTATATCGTCGCGGTGGTGGGCTTTACGTTGCCGTTTGCGCTGGGCTACGGTGCCAGCGCGTGGCTGTTCGGCCTGCCCGAACTCACCGCGCTGTTCATCGGCGGCACGCTGACCGCGACCAGCATCGGCATCACCGTGCGCGTGCTGGACGATCTGGGCAAGCGCCACTCGGACGAGGCGCAGATCGTCATCGGCGCGGCGGTGCTGGACGATATTCTCGGCGTTCTGGCGCTCGCTTTTCTGTATCAATTTGCGGTAGAGCAGGAAGTTTCGTTCGAGGCGCTGGGCGAGGTGAGTTTGTACATCATGCTATTCATGGTGCTGGCACCATTGGTCGCCAAGCTGACGGCGGTAATGATCGACCGCCTCGACCAGCATGCCGCCTCGCCCGGACTCTTGCTGACCATGGCGCTGTCGCTGATCCTGTTGTTTTCTTGGCTGGCGCATGCGGTGGGGGCGCCGGAGATCATGGGTGGCTTCGCGGCAGGTTTGGCGTTCAGCCAGCATTTCGGTTTCAAACTGCCATTGGGAAAGGCCACCCTCAGTTTCGAGCCCAGCCCGAAACTGGCGCACCGCCTCGAAGAGCAGATGCGTCCGCTGATCCACACCTTCTCGCCGTTGTTCTTCGTGATGGTGGGCGTATCGCTCAACCTGAAGGCGGTGGACTGGGGTTCGACTTTCATCTGGAGTTTGGCGGGATATTTGCTGCTCGTGGCTATCATCGGCAAGTTCGCGGCGGGATTTTTCATCAAGGAATCGCGTCATCACCAGGTGGCTATCGGCCTGTCGATGATCCCGCGCGGCGAAGTGGGACTGATCTTCGCGCAACTGGGTTTCAGTCAGGGCATATTGAACGGCGAGCTGTATGCGGCGCTGCTGATTGTCGTCGCGCTGACCACGATGACCCCGCCGTTTTTGCTCAAGTGGTTTTATACCCGCTCTGAAACACCGGCGGATTGATATACTGACCGGCGATAAGTTGAATAGACATAGAGGATGGTAATGGGCGAATTGCAATCGATAGGCGCGTGGTGGATGTGGGTCGGGTTCGGCGTGTTCGTGCTGGCCATGCTGGCGGTGGACATGTTTCTGCTGGGCCGGCATGGCGCACATAAAGTCACGGTACGCGAAGCGCTGACCTGGTCGTTGGTCTGGTTCGCGCTAGCCATGCTGTTCGGCGGCGCGTTGTGGGGCTGGCTGGATCACAGCGCCGGGCGCGAACTGGCAGATAGCAAGCTGATGGAATACCTCACCGGCTATCTGCTGGAAAAGACGCTGGCGATGGACAATATCTTCGTCTTCGTCATGCTGTTCGGCTATTTTGCCGTGCCGCTGGAATACCAGAAGCGCGTGCTGGTGTATGGCGTGCTGGGCGCCATCGTGATGCGCGTCGTGCTGATCCTGCTCGGCGCATGGCTGATCGCGCAGTTCCACTGGGTGCTGTATATATTCGGCGCATTTTTGCTGGTCACCGGCATCAAGATGCTCCTGTTCGCCGAGCACGAGCCCGACCTGACCAAAAACCCGCTGTTGAAGTGGCTGCGCAATCATGTGCGCATCACCGATGGCTATCACGGCGACAAATTCTGGATTTATGAAAAGGGCGTGCGCTGGTTCACGCCGATGTTCCTGGTGCTGGTGCTGATCGAGGCCTCCGACCTGATTTTCGCGATGGACAGCATCCCCGCCATTTTCGCCGTCACCAGCGACCCGTTCATCGTCCTCACTTCCAACATCTTCGCCATCCTAGGGCTGCGCGCGCTGTACTTCCTGCTGGCCGACATGTCCGAGCGCTTTCACTTGCTCAAGTACGGCCTGGCGGTGGTGCTGATGTTCGTCGGCATCAAGATGCTGATCGTGGACTGGTTCAAGATTCCCGTGGCGGTGTCCCTGGGCGTGATCATCGCGGTGCTCGGCACCAGTATGATGCTTAGCCTGCTGGCCACACGCGGGAGAAAACCGCCTGCTGCGAATTGACGAGTGGCATAAATAATTAAGTTGGGTAAACCCCCAGCTATGCGGGGGCTCATCAAGGTTTGACCTATGCGGGATTCGAGCCCAAGGCTGTGTCGGTGCAGCTCTGTAACAGCCCCCCTTTTGCAAAAAAAAGGGGGGATTTGCGGCAGGATGATTTTTTGCAGCCCGCTAAATCCCCCTCCCGTCCCCCTTTAAAAAGGCTATGTCTGCGTAAACTGTTGAAACTTTTTGTTGTCCAATAGGCATGAAAACAGTTGGAGGTCATGCCATGAAAACAATTGAATTTAAAGAATGGCGCAAGGGTCTATCGGAGTTGAGCCGCGAACAGCGTAGCGAGTTGGATCGCGAGTTACATGCGCACAAAGCAGGCAATGAAGTAGTTGAGTGGCTGGAGCGGGGCGGGATGTTGGAGGCATGCATCCATTGCGGGGGCAACCGCCTGTATCGGTGGGGTAAGGAAGCGGATTTGCAGCGTTTTCGCTGCCGGGAATGCGGCAAGACTTTCACTGTCCTGACGGGCACTCCGCTGGCGCGGTTGCGCCATAAAGGAAGATGGCTGGACTATGCGCAGGCGCTGGAAGATGGATTGACCGTCCGCAAAGCGGCGGCGCGTTGCGGGGTGGACAAGAACACCAGTTTTCGCTGGCGGCACCGTTTTTTGATCCGGCCATGCCAGGAGAAAGCCCGCCATCTGGAGGGTATCGCCGAAGCGGATGAAACCTTCTTCCGGGAATCCTTCAAGGGGCAGCGGAAATTGCCGCGAGTTGCGCACCGGCGGGGGCACCCCGCCAGCAAGCGCGGCACGGGCAAGGAACAGATACCGGTATTGGTGATGCGTGATCGGCATGGCGCGACAGCGGACTTCAGACTGAAGGGGACAGCAGCAGAGGATATTGAACCGGCATTACGTGGCATCCTATCCCCCGATGGCATTCTGTGCACCGATGGCGCTGCTGCCTATAAAATTGCCGCCAAGCACTTGGGGATAGCGCACCGCGCCATCAATCTATCTGCGGGGGTGCGCGTATTGGCTGGCGTGTACCACATACAAAATGTAAACGCCTATGACAGCCGCCTCAAGGGATGGATGAGACGCTTTCATGGAGTTGCCACAAAATATTTGGAAAATTATCTCGGCTGGCGGCGATGGCTTGAACGGTGGGGCCAAGGCAATTCTCCCCGCATTGCTTTATGGGCCGCTATGGGATGGGAAAATCGGTTTCAACAGGTAATGCAGACATAGCCTTTAAAAAGGGGGAGGCTGCGTTGCTGTGCATCGTTGCACATTTAGTACCCGAATTGCAGAAATACCTCGATAGATTGGATAAGCAACCATGACGGTAACCAAACCTTATTCCGAACGCGCATTGCTGCTGACGCTGGCGGGCATACAGTTCAGCCATGTGCTGGATTTTATGATTATGATGCCGCTCGGCCCGATGCTGATGCGCGAACTGGGTATCACCACACACGAGTTCGGCTTGCTGGTGGCTTCTTATAGTTTCAGTGCGGCGTTATCCGGTTTGTTGGGTGCCACTTTCGTGGATCGCTTCGAGCGCAAGCGCCTGTTGCTGCTCATGTTCGTGTTGTTCGGCCTGTCCACGCTGGCCTGCGGCCTGGCTCCCGGCTACGCCGCGCTGATCGTGGCGCGCGGCCTGGCCGGTGCTTTCGGCGGCGTGTTGGGCGCATTGGTGCAGACCGTTATCGGCGATGTAATCCCGTTTGCGCGGCGTGCCAAGGCGAGCGGCATCGTGTCGGCTGCATTTTCGTTTTCCACGGTGGCGGGCGTGCCGCTGTCCTTGTGGCTGGCCAGCTATTTCCAATGGCGTGCGCCATTCATCTTCATTGTGGTGTTGGTCGCTATCTTCATCGTGATCGGGTGGCGAGTTCTACCAGAGCTGCATCACCATTTGAGCAAGGAGAAACAATCCCATCCATTTGCGGCTTTATTTGCGGTGCTGCGCGATGGAAATCATCTGCGTGCCATGACGTTCTCTGCAATGATCATCTTTTCCGGTTTTACGGTGATTCCGTACATCACGGTGTATGCGGTGAACAATATTCTCATCAGTCAGCATGACATCGCCTACATCTATCTGGTGGGCGGCGCGGCCACGCTGGTCACGGCTCGTTTTATCGGGCATTGGGCTGATTTGCGCGGCAAGGTGAAGATATACCGCCTGGTCGCGTTCGCTTCCATGGTGCCGCTGCTTGCTGTGACACAGATACAGAGCGCATCACTGGGATTGTGGCTGGTGTGTACGACTTTGTTCTTTGTGTTGATCTCCGGGCGGTTCATCCCGGCCATGGCGATCATCGCTTCGGCGGCGCAACCCAAGCTGCGCGGCACGTTCATGTCGCTCAACGCGACCATGCAATCGCTGGCAATGGGGCTGGCGGCCACCTTGAGCGGCTTCATCATTACCCAGCAAAGCAACGGGCAGATCGCGGGTTACCAGAATGTGGGCTATGTGGCCATCGCGGCGAATCTGCTGGCGATCTGGTATGTTTCGCGTATCGAAATGCACGACGCGCATCCGAATTTGCCGGACGTCGCGCCAAAGTAATCCAGCTAATCTTTCCGCAACTACTGCCGATAATTCGGGCATAGGCTGTTCGCAAGGAGATGCCATGCGTTTTGTACCCAGTATTTCCCCGGCTACGACGAGTCCCGCTACTCGCCAGGTGAGGGCTTTGTCTGCGGCGCATGCGGTCAAGCCGGTGCATCCCCTCGATCAGCCGGTTCCTTATGCCGAAAACAACGCGACACATCAACAAGCCGCACATCCGGTCGAGCGGCAAGAGCAGCGCAGCGAGTTGCTGGAGGACCGGCGCAAAATTTGTCGCCGTGTCAAACACCAACATGTGTTGATCGAGTTGCGCTCAGGGATTGATCGGCGTCGCCACAACCTGCGTGCAGGCGATATGGCCGAGCATATCGACGAAAAAGCTTAACGGGCAGAGCCCTCCCCTCAATCCTGGTCAAGCCGCTAGCCAATCGACTGATGAAACAACTAGATCCCACTAGCAGTTTGTTGAATTTATCCCCCAAGCGTGTCCACAAAACCAAGGGACATACGTTAATGGTGGAGACGAATTAAAACGAAAGCAGGATGCGATATGCGAGGCGCCGACATTACT
>SCUU01000027.1 GCA_004297065.1 Gallionellaceae bacterium | reverse complement strand
AATAACGGGACAAATGAAACGGATGGATTTTTTTGTCAGGCAAGGCGCAGACCCGCAGCCGTATGGGTTATACGGCAAGGGGATGCAACGCGGCATGGCGAAAAAAGACGCCGTTTAATGCTTCGTTATTTCTGGTTTGCGACACTAGGTTGCCAAGTGATTGGTTATAAGCCCGCCCCCCACCCGCCGTTGGCGGGCAGAGTACAAGAGCGGGCAAGTCGCTGCTTGTCTACCGCAAGCGAGAGAGGACGCGAACGATTGCCGCGTGGGATGAGCTTTACTGTCTGGTTCTGGAAAGGAAGATCGTTACTTCTTCGCGGTCATGGTATAGCTGCTTGGCTTCCAGACGATAGCGCATACCCTTGGCATCGAGAGCAGTACATATGCTTTTGAGCGCATCGTGCAATGCGGCGACACGTTTTTTCATGGGTAGTTTCAAGTTGAAAATGGCGCGCTGGGTATGTCCGCCGATAAACCATTCCGTCATCAAAGTCGCGACGCGTTGCGGTTGTTCGACCATGTCGCACACCAGCCAGTCTACGGGCTTTTGCGGGCGGAAGCGGAAGCCGTCTAGTCGCAGATGTTTGATGGAGGGATGTCCTGCGGCGGTGCCTTTGAGCGGCCCGTTGTCCACTGCAATGACTTTCAACTGGCGCTGCACCAGTTGCCAGGTCCAGCCGCCGGGGGCTGCACCCAAATCCACGGCAGTCATGCCCGGCTTCAACCATTGCGCCTGTTCCGCTTTGTCGAGAAACACCTCGAATGCTTCCGCGAGTTTTAGATAAGAACGGCTGGGCGCATCGTGCGCCATGCTGACGCGCTGGATGCCGTTGAGCGCGGCAGCGCTGTTGTGCGGATCGCTGCTGCCGATCAGGGCGCGGCTCTTGTCCGGGAAAAAGATGTGCAGGCGCGGCAGGGTTGGGTCATCCACCAGACGCCCGGCCTCGCGCAGCTTGGCTTCCAGCAATGGCTGAAAGCGCCGCGTGAAACCGGAAAGCGTTTTGCCCTCGTTGCTGTCTGGCACTTCCAGGAATAGCGCGCCGAATTGTTCCGGTGTGGCGGGGATCACGGACAGCAGCGGGCTGAGGCGGTCGCGTTCGGGCAGCTCGTCGAGTTCGCCATACAGCGAAATGAGTTGGCGTGCGAAGGCGAGTTGCGCGTAGGTCAAACGCGGTTTGCCTTGCAGCACGACATAGCCGGAGTTTTCAATGACTTCGACGGGCTTGGCTTGGGTCTCTTCCACGCAGTCGCGTTCGAAACCGGGGCGGCAATACAGCAGCCAGCGCGGCAAAGAGGTGTCGGGGGTATGACTCACTCTGTGCCGAACTTGGTTTCGACCATCACGCCTATTGATTTCAGGAAGGGTGTGGGCAAAGTGCCGCCCGCGCAGACGATGACGGCGTCATTGGGAATTTCGCTTTCCTGATCGCCGTATTTGATAACGAGCGTGGTTTTGTCGATACTCTTGACCCCGGATTTCAAATAAATTTTGATCTTCCCACTGTCCGACATGACTTGCAGGCGGTCACGGTTCTTTGCTTTGGCGCCACTGAAAGCTGCACCAAAAGAATCGGCCCGTGCGGACAGGGACACCGTGGTGCCAGGTTCTTCGGCAATCGCCATTGCCGCTTCCAGTGCGCTATCACCGCCGCCCACGACCAATACGTGCATGTTTTTGTATTGCTCCGGGTCGATCAGGCGGTACACCACTTTAGGCAATTCTTCTCCGGGCACGCCCAGTTTGCGCGGTGTGCCGCGACGCCCGATGGCAAGCAGCACCGCGCGTGTCTCGTAACTGCCCTTGGAGGTTTTGACCGTAAAGCCCTTGTCGGTCGGGGTGACACCTTCCATGCGCTCGTTCAAGTTGATTTTGATACCAGTCCTGTTGATGATCCCATGCCAGAACTCCAGCAATTTTTCTTTGCTGACCTCCTTGAAGTGCATTTCTCCGATAACGGGCAATTTGACCGGCGCTGTCATGGCAATCTTGTTGCGGGGGTATTGAAAAATTGCGCCGCCTAACGATTCTTCTTGCTCGACCAGCATGTAATTCATTTTTTTGTCGATGGCGGTCAGCGCGGCACCCAGTCCGGCAGGGCCTGCGCCGATGATGACCACGTCGAGCGGAGTGCCGTTGTTCTTTAATTTGCTAATCGACTCCATTGCCTGCGCGCCTTGCGTGACCGCTTTGCGGATCAAGCCCATGCCGCCGAGTTCGCCGGCAATAAAAACGCCCGGAACGTTGGTTTCGAAGGTCGGGGAGACTTGCGGAATATCCATGCCGCGTTTTTCCGTGCCGAAAACCAGCGTGATAGCACCGTGCGGGCAGGCGGCGGCGCAGGCACCGTGGCCGATACAGTGCGTAGGGTTGATTAGCACTGCTTTGCCTTTGATCATGCCGATGGCGTCTTCGGGGCAGGCTGTGATGCAACTGCCTGCGCCGAGACATTTTTTCGGGTCGATCAGCGGGTGCAGCGAAGAGGGCTCTGTTAAGCCCGCTTCGACAGCTTCGGAAAATTTCTCAACAGCGGCCGTTTCTTTTTTCTTCCTGCCCCGAAGGTAGAAGAACACCACGATTGCCAAAGGGATTGCATAAATCGCAAAGTCGAAGTTTTGCATGTCGAATTTAACGTCAAGTTGGTTTGTCGGGTTCGGTTTTCTCTTTTATCACAAGAGAATGGACGATGGGGGTTAAATAAATAACGAACTCATGCGCCCCTGATAGTCGGAGCCAACGTTACAATGTTCACCGCAAATCGGGCGGCATTCTATGCCCGCCAATGAGTGCTGACAATATTACATTTTTGCATTGCCGATTGGGGTAATGACAGTTAAACTACGATCCGTGGGAAAAAAGACCACAAAATTTTCAGGGAAGTTTTTGGAGAAAGTATGAATTCTCAGGTACAGACAGAGGTGGTGAAGGATCAACGTAAGGTTGCGGCCAAGCCAAAATCCAAAGATCACATGTGGGGCATATTCATTCTGGTCGTTGCGATAGTGACGATAATCGGATATTTCATCGTCTCCCCCCAAAAACTCTACAAGCCCGGCGATGACATCGGTTACAACCTCGGCTTGGCGGGAGGGTTGATGATGTTGGCCCTGCTCCTTTATCCATTGCGCAAGCGGGTCAAGTTTCTCGACAAGTTCGGGCTGTTGCCGACCTGGTTCAAGTGGCACATGGTGTTGGGTATTCTGGGGCCGCTGACCATTATCTTCCATTCCACTTATCATGTTTATATTCCCTACTTTCATCCTATAGGCTCGGTGAATGCTGCGGTAGCAATGTATTGCATGTTCCTGGTGTCCGGCAGCGGTACCTTTGGGCGTTTTTTCTATACCAAGATACACCACGGCCTTTATGGACGGCAGGCGACGGTGAACGAATTGAAAGCCGAGTTGGAACAGTCCGGCGACGTTAAATCCACATTCAGTTTCGCCCCCGAAATCGAGAAGAAGATGGACTGGTTCCGTGTTCAAGCGGAGGAAAATGCACAGGCCGGAAAGCTGGGCTTGGCCAAATTTATTGCTATCGGCATCCAAACCGAAATGCTGTCCAGATCGCTCGTTAAAGAGTTGCACGGCATCATGCGCGCGCAAGCGCGCGAGAAAAACTTTACGCCAGCACAAATGAAGAGCATGGAGGGTATGTTTATCGAGTACCGGGGGCTGATCAAATCCTATTTGAGCGCAGTGCGCGATGCGTCGCAGTTCCATACCTACGAGCGCCTGTTTTCTTACTGGCACATCTTCCACATTCCTTTGGTGTACATGATGGTCTTCAGTGCGTTCTACCATGTGTACGCGGTACATGCTTATTGATGTCTGGATTGCCATGTTGAATTTACTTCGTGCTTTATTTCTGTTGGGTTTCTTGCTGTTGGGCGGTGTCGTCCATGAAGCATTGGCGAGTGTGCTTTCTCCCGGAGACTTGATCAAGGGTCACGCCAAAGAAGATGAAAATTGCGACAAGTGTCACAAGAAATTCGACAAGGGGGCGCAGCCCGGCCTGTGCAAAGCCTGCCATAAGGAAGTGGGCAAAGACATTGCGGAAAAGCGCGGCTATCACGGCCGCCTGCAAGAGCAAAAAGACTGCAAGGAGTGCCACACCGACCACAAAGGGCGCGGTTTCAAAAATATTATTTTGGATACCGCAAAATTCGATCACGGTCAGACCGATTTTGCGTTGAAGGGCGGTCACCTCAACGAAAAGGTGAAGTGCAAGAGCTGTCACGCCGAGGGTAAAAAATATAGTGAAGCGCCTTCTGCTTGCAATCTTTGCCACAAAAAGGACGACGAAAAAGCGCACAAAGGAAAGCTGGGGGCTGATTGCACCAAGTGCCACAGCGAGAAAGACTGGAAGACCACCACGTTTGACCACAACAAAACCAACTTCAAGTTGCTGGACAAGCACATTGATGTGAAATGCGACAAGTGCCACATCGACAAAAAATACAAAGATACGCCGAAGACCTGTGTGTCTTGCCACAGGAAGGATGATGACAAAGCGCACAAGGGCAAGTTGGGTGCGGATTGCGCGAAGTGCCACAGCGAGAAAGACTGGAAGACCACCAAGTTCGATCACGACAAAACCAACTTCCCCTTGTTGGGTAAGCATGACGAGGTGAAGTGCGACAAGTGCCACATCGACAAGAGGTACAAAGACACGCCGAAACTTTGCAACTCCTGCCACAAGAAGGACGACGACAAAATACACAAGGGGAAATTCGGTCCGAAGTGCGAAACTTGCCATACCGAGCGAGACTGGAAAGAAATTCTTTTCGATCACGAAAAGAAAACCAAATTCCCGTTGATCGGCAAGCATCGGGCTCCCTTGAAATGCGTGAGCTGCCATAAAGGCGATCTGTACAAAGACAAGTTGCAGATGGCTTGCGTGTCTTGCCACAAGAAGGATGACGACAAAATTCACAAGGGCAACTTCGGCGCGAAGTGTGAAAACTGCCACGCCGAGCGCGATTGGAAAGAAATCCTGTTCGATCATGGCAAGCAAACCAAATTTCCGCTACTGGGTAAGCACCGTGCGCCGCTGAAGTGTTCAAGCTGTCACAAGGGGGATTTGTATAAAGACAAATTGCAGATGACTTGCGTGTCTTGCCACAAGAGGGATGACGACAAGATACACAAGGGCAATTTCGGTCCGAAATGCGAGAGCTGCCACGTTGAACGCGATTGGAAAGAGATTTTGTTCGATCACAACAAAACCAAATTCCCGTTGTTGGGCAAGCACCGCGCACCGTTGAAATGTGTGAGCTGCCACAAGGGGGACTTGTACAAGGACAAGCTGCAAACCACTTGTCTGTCTTGCCACGAGAAGGACGATAAGCATAAAGGCCAGGAAGGCAAGAAATGCGAAACTTGCCATAACGAACAGGACTGGAAGAAAACTAGCTTCAAGCACAACACCATGTCTAGGTTCCCCTTGTTGGGGAGCCATGCCTTGGCCGAGTGCAAGAAGTGCCACGTTGCCGTGACGTTTAAGGACGTCAAATCCGATTGCTGGTCTTGCCACGAAAAGGATGATGCGAAGGTGCATCGGCGCCGCCTGGGGACCGAGTGTCAGGAGTGTCACAACGTGCGGGGCTGGAAGTCGTGGGATTTCGATCATGACAAGACCCAGTTCAAGCTGGTTGGTCCGCATAAAAATGTGACCGATTGCTACAAGTGTCATATGCGTCCGATGGATAAAAAGGTGAAAGCACCCAAGATATGTGGCGGTTGCCACGACAAGGATGATGTGCATAAAGGCGATTTCGGCCCGCAGTGCGATCGTTGCCACACCGGAGATACGTGGCGCGAAGTTCAGGTCGGGGCGAAAAAGTAATCGCCTTCCGTTTGTCTTCTGCCGGGAGAGATGTTTCGTCCGGACTGCTCGGCCGCTGATGCCTGTTCCCACAATCGGATTGCAGGGTTTGTGTGCTGTGAATGCGGGCAGTAGCAGCGGCGTACAAGAATGTTGGATTTCTTCATATTTTTGAAACTGTTTTTCGGGAAGTGTGTCTAGAGGCGCAACGAAATAATCGCAAGGAGATGAAAATGGGAAAAATTAAAATGAATGTAAAGCGTTTGACACGCCGGATGATCGTGCCGGTGTTGGTGGCACTTTCTTTCTTTTCGATCGGTGCAAATGCCGCGCAACTGGCCGACGAACCCGAAAGCAAATTGAGCGCGCCTGCTGCCGGGAAGTCCGCAACGAATTTGATGCGCGATTTTAATCACATGACGACAGGCTTTCCGCTGACCGGCGCGCACTCATCCGCAGAATGCGGTTCGTGTCACGTGGGGGGGGTGTTTAAGGGCACGCCGCGCAACTGTTCGGGTTGTCATGCCAAGGGTAAGCGCGTCGTCGCCACGGCGATGTCATCCAAGCACATTATTACCACCGAGCCGTGCGAGGTATGCCATACCCATACCGTGACCTTCCTCGGCGCCAAGTTTAACCACGGCAAAGCGCAGGCCGGTAGTTGTGCGACTTGTCACAACGGCAATATCGCCACTGGCAAATCGGCAAACCACAAAGTGACGACTTATTCCTGCGATCAATGCCATCGCACGACGGCTTGGACACCGGCTTCTTGGAACCACTCTGGCGCGGGGGCGCAAGACTGCGGTACTTGCCACAACGGAAGTACCGCGCACACCCATAATGGGGGCGGCATGCACGCAGGTTTGGCCGGCATGGGCTTGAGCAATAGCTGCCGCACTTGCCACACCAACTTCACGAATTTTAATGATTGGCGTTACGACCATGCAGGGGCGACCCAGTGCAGCAAGTGTCACGGCACTACGCCGTTTGCCGAAGTGAAGAACTATGTCGCCAGTTCATCGGTGCGTCATAACGGTTACATCGCCGCCGGTTTGAGCAATTGTCAGGCTTGCCATACCAGCTACACCTCGTTCCAGGTTGCGATATTTAGCCATACCGGTGTCAACCCCGGCACATGCGCCACTTGTCACAACGGAACGGTCGCAAGAACAGCCAAGCCTGCTTCGCACAGCACCGGCCCCAAAGCAACGACTTCTTGTGACACCTGCCATCTGCGCACCACTGCGTGGTTGCCTGCCGGGTTTAACCATACCGGAGTTAGCCCCGGCACCTGTGCCACTTGCCATAACGGATCGGCCGCGACCGGAAAACCGGCTAGCCATACCGGTGCCAAGGCGACCTTGGCATGCGATCAATGCCACAAAACGACGGGCTGGTTGCCCGCGAGCTTCAGTCATGCCGGTGTTGCTGCGGGCACCTGTGCAACTTGTCATGCGGCACAACGTCCGTCCAGCCATACCTCTCGCGGCTACACCGGGGCGTGCGATCAGTGTCACTCGATTGGTTCGAACTGGGCGTTCAATCACAGCGCCCAACAAGGCAAACACACGTGCGGTAATTGCCATGCTGCGCGGGCGGCCAGTAAGCATGGAGCGGTTGCGCCAGGATCTACTTACTGGAATTGCGATAACGCGGGTTGTCATACCGTGAACACGTTCGACAGATGATCGGTGGGTAGGGAGGTATGCGAAGACGCATACCTCCCGCAACCTCGGTCATTATGCCGGCGCGCGCAAAAATATAACTAGCATTAGGTTGAGAAAATATGAAAGAGAAGATAAATCACTCGATAGTGATGGGTGCATTAAGCTTGGCCTTGAGTTGCGCTTTCCCGGGCGCGGCAGAGGCCGCTCCCTTGGACGACATTGCCTTGCAGCAACATGGTGACGAGATGCGGGTAACAATCAAACTCACTACGCCGGTGCATTTCGTGCGCTATGTTCCCGCCAACAAGTCGCGTCTGGTGGAAATATTTTATGAGCGGGTGCCCAGCTCCGACCCGTCGGAACGCTGGTCAGACCTTGAAGTGCGCAGCTCCCCCGCCACCACGCTGTCTCCCGCCTTTACCGTGACAACGCGCGATCAGGCAGTGCAACCCAAGCTGGTGATGGAATTCACCAAAGAAGTGAATGTGACCGTGAATGCGGGCGGCGACGGGCGCAGTTTCGTGGTGATGATCAAGCCGGAAAAGAGCGATGCCGCGAACGTCATAGAATTGCCCCTGCCGCTGTTGCCGGCCGTGTTGCCTCCCGTGGCGGAAGCCGCACCAGCGGTAGCGCCGGCTGAAGCGGCGGTCCACGCGGAGAGTGATAAGGCCGCTGCGGCAGCGCAGCCGGACAACAGTCAGCAGGCTTACACCCTGATGCTTGCCGCCCGCGATGCTTTGTCCGCCAAGGACTATCCGCTCGCTATCGAAGCCTTCAACAAGATATTGATGTTGCCGCCGAACCAGTATTCCCAAGACGCCCAGGAGTGGGTGGGGGTGGCCCGCGAGCGGAATGGTCAGACTGCCAAAGCCAAAGTCGAATACGAGTTGTACTTGAAAATTTATTTGACCGGACAAGGTGTGCAGTGGGTGAGGCAGCGCTTGGCAGCCTTGGTGGTTGATACGACGGCAAAGAAAGCGGCGGTGGCGAAAAAAGTGGAACCGCGAACTTTTGTGCAAGGCAGCGTTTCTCCCCGCTACTACTATGGACAAAGCACGCTGGAGACGACCTTCCCGTTTAATGGGACATCGCAAACTACCACTTCCACGCTTACCGACCAGTCTTCGTTGATCAGCAATGTCGATGCGACCGGGCGCTACGTGAACGAAAAATATGACAACCGCATGGTGTTCCGTGACGTGGTAACGCAGAACTTCCTGAATAGCGGAAAGAATAAAAATCGCGTGAATGCGGCTTACCTGGAAATCAAGGATCGCGCGGCCGATTACTCTGCGCGTATGGGGCGGCAGACGGCAGGCGGGGGCGGCGTGATGGGGCGCTTTGACGGCATATCGGTCGGCTACGGTTCATTGCAGGACTTTCGCGTCAATGGCGTGGCGGGGCAGCTGGTTGATTTCACTGCGGCACCCCAGCCTGTTTTTTACGGCGTCAGCGTCGATAAAGGTCCCGCCTCGGTTTATCTGATTAACCAGACGATAGAGGGGGTGCTGGATCGTCGCGCTGTCGGCGGCGAGTTTCGCTACTTTAAAGGCAGTGACTCGGCCTTTGCCTTGGCCGATTACGACCTTTACTTCAAGGTGCTGAATGCGGCGATGGTAACGGGTACTTTGGGGATCGAGGCCACCGGCACGACCATCAACGTGATTGCCGATTACCGCAAGAGCCCTTCCGTCAGCACGCGCAATGCGCTGAACGGGGCGGTCACAACCTCGGTTCAGGATTTGCTGGCGCAAGCCGGCATGAACGGAACTCAATTGCGGCAGCTGGCGGCGTTGCGCACCGGTAGCGCGGCGTTTGCGCAGGCCGGCATTACGCAAAAAGTGCATCAGAATTGGCAAGTCGCCGGTGATGTCAAATTGTCAAAAGTGTCGGGAATGGCCGCGAGCGGCTCTACCTTGCTCGAAGGCGTGTTGAGTGCGTACCCCAGCACAGGCTGGGAGAAAACTGTCACGGCGCAGTTGATCGGCAGCAATTTGTACTCGGATGGGGATATTTCCTCGTTTGGCGGAAGCTATGTGAGGAGCGGTTATGTTAAAGACGGGCAGTCGGTGTTTGCCTATAACCGGACTTCGGTGACGCGAGAGTTGTATTTTGACAGCTCGTGGAATTTCTATCGCCAGAATGATACTTACGGCGGAACCATGTTGCGGAATATGCCGATGCTCCGCGCGTCGTATCAAGTAAAAAAAGAATTGAGTCTGGATGCCGATGCGGGGCTGGAATTCACCACTTCCGCCGGACCCTATCAATCATCCACCAACAAGCGATTGTTCGGATCGGTTGGTTTTCGCTGGGACTTTTAAGCGCGGATATGGGAATGAAGAATATGAAAAAAATTCAAATTGCATGCGAGATCGCACTTCCCGTCGTGCTGTTTGGCTTGCTGGTGGGGTGCGGCAAGGGGGAGGGCGATAGCAAGAGCGGCAAAGCGGTTGTTTTGCCCGCCACGACTGGCGCTTTGAGCTATATAACGATCTCTCCTGCCGCGTCTTCTGTCGCGGCATGTACGCCGCTACAACTCACCGCAACGGCGCATTATGCGGACGGCAGCACTGATCCGAACGTTGCTTTTCAATGGGGCGTTGATGTGGGCTCGGCAGGCCGGGCGGTGGTCGGTGCCAGCGGTGTCGTCACGGGACTTGTGTCCGGCCTTGCCGAAATTGACGGATGGGCGGGGTCGACCGCTTACGCCAGTGCGGTTCTGAACATTACCAGTGTGGCGCCTATCGCGATTAGCGGTCCCGCTTCTGCGGTGTCGGGTAGCAGCGCCGTGTTCAGTGCTACCGCCTCTTGTGCGGCGGTGAGCGCGGTGGCCGACGTGAGCCATTTGGCGACGTGGACGTCCAGCGATTCCAGAGTCGCGTCGATGCTTGCCGCTAACCCGATTACGTTCACCGCTCCCGGAACATTCGCCACCTCGGCGGTCGGGAGCGCGAATATAACCGCCGCCGTCAGCGGCGTATCGGCGATGGCTACCCTTCAGGTTCGTTGAGTGACACGCTTGTCTAAAATCTACGACCTCATTGTTTTTGACTGGGATGGCACGGTGATGGATTCCACCGCCGCCATCGCCGCCTCTATCCAGTCCGCGTGCCGCGATTTTGGCTTGCCTGTGCCATCGGATGCCGATGCGCGCCACGTGATCGGCATGGGGTTGCGGGAAGCGTTGCGCCATGCCGTGCCGCAAGCGGAGGAGTACCAATATGAACCGCTGGCCGACCGGTATCGGCACTATTTTATGGCGCAGGATGGCGCTATTCCCCTGTATGCCGAAGCGCATGAAACCATACTGGAGTTGCATGGCGCGGGATACCTGTTGGCGGTGGCAACGGGTAAAAGCCGTGCGGGATTGTCCCGTGTGTTGGAGTCCAGCGGGCTAGGGTCTTATTTTCATGCGACACGCACCGCCGACCAAACTTTTTCCAAGCCGCATCCGGCGATGTTGCTGGAAATCATAGACGAGTTGGGCGTGGCGGCGGATCGGGTGTTGATGGTTGGCGATACCACCCACGATTTGCAGATGGCGATCAATGCGGGCGTAGATGCGGTGGGGGTGACGCATGGCGCGCACCCGGTCGAGCAGTTGAGGGGATTACATCCGCTTGCCCTGGTAGATGATTTTGTCGAATTACGGGCTTGGTTCAAGGCGAACGCCTGACCGCGAGCCCGGCGCAGTTTGGGGGTGTTGAATGTCAGAAAATAATTGGGAGCGTGGCGTGCTGGAAAAGTTGGCACTGTCGGCCATTCAGGAGCAGCGTCGCGCGCGGCATTGGGGAATTTTATTCAAGGTATTGACGTTTGCCTATCTGTTCATCCTGCTGTTTTTGTTTCTGGGGTGGATGGGGAAATCCGATGGCGCGTTGTCGGGCGGCAAGCACACTGCATTGGTTGATTTGCACGGGGTAATTTCCGCCGACAGCAATGCGAATGCCGATCACATCATCGGCAGCTTGCAAGAAGCCTTCAAAGACAAAAATACCCAAGGCGTCATCCTGCGCATCAACAGCCCCGGCGGTAGCCCGGTGCAGTCCGGCTACATCAACGACGAGATCCGCCGCCTGCGCACCCTGCATCCCAACATCCCGCTGTACGTGGTGGTCGAAGACATCTGCGCTTCCGGCGGTTACTACATCGCCGCAGCGGCGGACAAGATATACGTCAACAAGGCCAGCATCGTGGGCTCTATCGGCGTACTGATGGATGGTTTCGGCTTTACCGGGATTATGGAAAAACTGGGCGTCGAGCGGCGTTTGATGACGGCAGGCGAAAACAAAGGTTTTATGGATCCGTTCTCGCCGCGCAATCCCAAACATGAAGAGTTCACCAAAAAGATGCTGGCCGAGATACACCAGCAATTCATCGATGTGGTGAAGCGGGGCCGAGGTGCGCGCTTGAAAGAAACCCCGGAGACCTTCACCGGATTGTTCTGGACGGGCGAACAAAGCATCAAGATGGGTCTGGCAGACGAGATCGGCAGTGTCGATTCCGTAGCGCGCGATGTCATCAAGGCTGAAGACATCGTCGACTTCACCACGCATGAAGGTATCGCGGATCGCCTGGCGAAGAAGCTCGGCGCGGGCGTGGCGAGCGCCTTGCCAGGCTTCGGCGCACAGGTCGGTGGTATGACGCTACACTGATGAAACGACTAGCCATCCCACTTAGAGCTTGGTTATAGTTCCGCGAGCAACTCATCGAGTTTGGTGAGCGGAGGCAGGCATTGCGCGCCGCGACATAGCCAGGCCGTGGTGCGTGTGGCACGAGGTTTGTTCAGGGGCTCAGGCAAACCGGCCTCATCGCCAGCTAATACGATGATTATCAATCCCGGCAAATATCTTGCCGCCACAGCCGCCCGCCAAGCGGCTGTTTCATTTTGTACTCCGCATAACACCAGTATGGGAGGCGGTTGTAAGGCTTCATTCAGCGCGGTGCACAAACTGCTCAACTGACTCGCGGCTTGCCGCATCTGCGGAAAGAATAATTTCAAACAGCGTTCGGCAGCTTCTGCATAGGCCGAGTTCCCGGTCAACACACTCAAGTGCAGCAAACCTTGTGCGGCGATGCCGTTACCGCTGGGTGTGGCGTTGTCCTGCCCGGTCTTGTTGCGCTGGATGAGCGCCTCGTGGTCGTGGCTGGTAAAAAAGAATCCGCCATCGTTGCTGTCCTCGAAACGCAGCAGTAGCGCATCGGCGAGCTGCACCGCAAAGCCCATGTCCGCCGCACGATACTCCGTTTGCAGTAACTCCAGAGCCGCTTGCAGCAGGAATGCGTGGTCGTCGAGATAGGCGTTCAGATGCGTCTTGCCATCCTTGTGTGTGGCCAGCAGCTTGCCGCTCTGCCACAAGGTGTCGCGCACAAAATCCATAGCCTGTTGTGCCGAGCGCAGCCAGTCATCGCGCTGGAACACGCGCGCCGCTTTGGCCATGCCCGCGATCATCAGCCCGTTCCAGCTGCCGAGTATCTTTTCATCGCGTCCGGGGCGGATGCGCTGTTCGCGCTTGGCGAATAACTTGGCTTGCGCCGATGCAAGCAGCGTATCGGCCTGTTTCTCGCTGAGATTCAGATGCTGTGCGACTGTGCCCAAGGGCTGAGTCACACGCAGGTTCCAGGCATGATTCTCGAAGTTGGGCGTACTGTCCAAGCCGTAATAAGGTTTGACTAGCGCGTACTCATCGGCACTTAAAAGCTCGCGTATATCATTGCGTTGCCACACATAGAACTTGCCTTCCTCGTGCTCCGAATCGGCATCGAGCGAAGAATAGTAGCCTCCCCGCGCGGACTGCATCTCGCGCGTCACCCAGGCGGACGTCTGCACAACTATGCGCGAGAAAAGATTATCGCGGCTGCTCAGCCAGGCGTCGCAATGCAAACCGAGCAGCAGGCCGTTGTCGTATAGCATTTTTTCGAAATGCGGGATGTCCCAGCCCGCATCCACGCTGTAGCGGCAGAAGCCGCCGCCAAGTTGATCGTATAGTCCGCCCAGAGCCATCCGCCGCAGGGTGAATAATGCGATATGGCGCGCTTGTGCATCGTGCCTGGCATGGGCGTGCCGCAGCAGCAGATCAAGCTCGGCAGGATGCAAAAACTTGGGCGCATCGCCGAAGCCGCCATTTACCGGATCGAAGTTCTGTTGGAGTTGCTGTATGGCAAGCGAGATCGGCGTGTCATCAAGCGCGATGTCACCGCTGCTCTTTTCCGGTCGCCATGAGTCCAGCGCGGTGATGAGTTGTTGGCGCTGTGCCGAAATTTCACCGCGTTTTTCTTTGAATGCCGCGGAGAGATGCAACAACAGTTCCGGGAATCCGGGCAGGCCATAACGCGCTTGCTTGGGAAAATAAGTCCCGCTGTAGAACGGTGTGCCGTCCGGCGCAAGAAACATCGTCAAAGGCCAGCCGCCCGGGCGTCGGGCGAGCAGATGATGGGCGTTCTGGTAGATATGGTCGAGGTCGGGGCGTTCCTCTCTATCCACCTTGATGTTGATGAAATGTCCGTTCATCACGGCGGCGACTGCCTCATCCTCGAACGATTCGTGCGCCATCACATGACACCAGTGGCAGGCGGAATAGCCTATGGAAAGCAATATGGGTTTGTCCTGTGCGCGTGCCAGTTGCAGAGCCGCGGCACCCCACGGATGCCAGTCCACCGGATTGTCGGCGTGCTGCAACAGGTAAGGGCTGGTTTCGCGGGCGAGGTGGTTAGGCATCAGCGTAGCAGCGGTTGCAAGGTGTTAAGGATATTGCGCATGATGCGGGGTTGTGCGGCGGCATCCGGGTGCAGATTGTCGGATTGAAACTGCTCCGGGGGAACACCTTCCAGCATGAAAGGCAGCAGCGCGGCGCTGTGCCGCTTTGCCAACCTGGGGTAGAGCGCGCGGAACTGTCTGGCGTAATCCAAGCCGTAGTTCGGCGGTAACTGGATGCCGAGCAACAGCACCTTGGCGTGCGTTTTGCGTACCTGCCCGATGATATTGTCCAGATTTTTTTCCGCTTCAGCGATAGCGCCGCCGCGCAACCCGTCGTTCGCACCCAGCTCCACAATGACCACTGCCGGCTGCTGTTCCCGCAACGCCTTGGCGATGCGCCGCACTCCGCCCGCAGTTGTCTCGCCGCTGATGCTCGCATTCACGATGGCATATTGCGGATGACTTTTTTTCACTTCCTGCCGCAATAGATTCACCCACGAATCGTCGCGTGCAATCCCGTAACCTGCTGATAAACTGTCGCCGAACACCAGAATATTCTGCGCGGCCTGCGCAGGGGCGGATAGGGCAAGCGCGGCGGATAGTAAAACGATCTTGAGATAGGTCTTCATGGCTGCGATTGTGCAAGCAGCGGAGCGGACAGGCAAGCGCCGAGATGTTTGCGGACATCATTGCGACAGTCGCGGTATGAGGTTATATGGCAACATGGGATGTGCGCGGACAGATAACCCGTCATTCGCAGAACAGGGCAAACTGTGAAAAACAAATCGACATCGATACACGGCAACGAGACTGGGCGGAAACGGAACGAGCCGATCAAGGCCACCGTCGTGAGCGCCATCATCCGCGATTTCATCCATCTGACAGAGCGCCTGTCGCCGACCAGCTTGGCCGATCTGATGAGCGACTATTACGGGAAGGTTTGCAGTCAGGTCGAGCAGCAGCAGGGCGTTCTGACTTCTATCAGCAACTACAGCATGGTGGTGGCGTTCGCCGACGAGAAGGATGCCGACTCGCACGCGCGCAGAGCTTTGCGCTGTGCCTTGGCGATCGCGATGATCGGCTATCAGACGCGCTTCTGGATACGGCAGGTGTTCTCCGATCAGGGATTGGACAGGTTCGGCGTCGGCATCGGCATCCATAGCGGCGATCTCATCTTTACCGAAGTCGGCCTGCCGCCTTGCGTGCAACAAGTCGCCAGCGGGCACGCCGTCTCCGTGGCATCCCTGCTCGCCATCAAATCCAAAGAGCTGGATTGGAACGTGGTGTGCAGCGAACAGACCCTCAAGCTCGCCGGGCACGGCGTGCGCACGAACCAGCGCGCCCTGATCGGTGCGGAGTGGCTGAAGCAACCCGTGAGTGCGGCGGAAGTGGTCGTCGTGCGCGACGATGAGAGCGACGCGACCGGGGTAGTCTTGGATGCCACTCTGGAGATACAGCGCGGTACCCGTTCCGGGCGCTACCCCGCATTCGATCCGGCGCAGCACCTCGCCACGGGCGGCACACAGGCCACCAAGTTTCCCGACATCCCCGGCTACCGCTTCTTGCGGCCGATAGGGCGGGGCGGCATGTCCAGTGTCTTTCTGGTCGAACGGTTGCGCGACGGCCTGCACCTCGCCATGAAATTCGCCGACGGCAGCGTCTCCGAGGATGGCGACGTGCTGTATCGCTTCGTCGAAGAATACGGTCTGCTCGAACAAGTGCACCATCCCAACGTATTGCAGATATACGATCAGGGTGTTACCGATGACGCCCTGTTCATCGTCATGGAATATCTGCCCGGCGGCACGCTCAAACAACTTATCGGCAGCGCAGGGCTTGAGCCGGAACGGGCCAAAAGTATACTGCGCGAGATGATCCATGCGCTGGTCGAAGTCCACCATATGGGCGTTATCCATCGCGACATCAAGCCCGAGAACATCATGTTGCGCAGCGACGGCACGCCCGTGCTGGGCGATTTCGGCGTCGCGCGGCGCATCGTCAAAGCGCGGCATTACAACACCGTGGACTACGTCGTCGGCACCCCGTATTTCATGAGCCCAGAACAGGCGCTCGGCGAGGCCGAAGATGAGCGCACCGACATCTACAGCATGGGCGGCGTGTTCTACAACATGCTCACCGGCGAGAAACCCTATCAGGGCGTGACGCTGGAGGATATCGTCCGGCAACACCTGCACGCGCCCATCCCCAAGTTGCCCGCCAATTGCCAGCATCTGCAACCGCTGCTGGATTGCATGATGGCAAAGGGCAAAGAGCAGCGCCGCCCGGCGACCGCCCTGCTGAAGCTTCTGGATGAACTCAACAAATAGATCGTTTATGAGCCCGATAGTCCAGGCAAGCAACCTCACCAAGCAAGTCCTAAGCGGCGACCAACCCCTCACCATTCTGCACGATGTCAGCTTCGGGGTAGAAGCGGGCGAGAGCCTCGCCATCGTCGGCGCATCCGGCTCCGGAAAATCAACCTTGCTCGGCTTGCTGGCCGGGCTGGACGTACCGAGCAGCGGCAGCGTAGCGCTGCATGGCGCAGATCTGTTCAAGCTGGATGAGGACGGGCGTGCAAGATTGCGCGGCGAACTGGCAGGTTTCGTGTTCCAGTCCTTCCAGCTGCTACCCGCGCTGAGCGCATTGGAGAACATCATGCTGCCGCTGGAACTGGCCGGCAGCAAAGATGCGCGCCAGCGCGCCGAAGTCTCGTTGCAACAAGTCGGCCTGAGCGCGCGCGGGCATCACCTGCCCAAACACCTCTCCGGCGGCGAACAACAACGTGTCGCCCTCGCCCGCGCCTTCGTCACCCGGCCCAGGATACTCTTTGCCGACGAACCCACCGGCAACCTCGATGCCGCCACCGGCGCGCAAGTCATCGAACTCATGCTCGAACTCAACCGCGCGCAGGGCACGACGTTGATACTGGTAACGCATGATGAGAATCTGGCGCGGCGATGTGGTAAACAGTTGCGGTTGGCGGCTGGGCGGGTGGTGTAGTCCGTGTGGGCGCAATCGTTATTTCGCCAAATAGATGTAGTCGATGTGCTTGCAACCGTACGTTTGCGGTTTGCAAAATGAGCCATGGGGACGGTTATGCGTGGGCTAGAGGTTGAAAAGAATGTGTTCGTCGCACATTTCGACATTCTTGGAATGTCATCGGTATTGCGAAAATCGAATGGCAGAGCATGGCTTTTACTTTGTGATCTTGCCGAGGCATGTGAGACTGAAGAGTTGCCCCTGTCAGTAGAGATGCGGAAAAATCTTGGGGAGAAATTCTTTTCGGACACTATTATTCTGCATACCTGCAATGATGACACGGCCTCGCTGCATTCTATTGTTGCTCGTTCATTTGAGATATTTAGAAGTGCGTTTCGTGTGGGCATCCCATTGCGTGCAGGCATTGCGCATGGTGCATGGATTGAGGTTACCTCAGGCAGGCATGATTTGTTTGCCGGGGACGCTTTGTTGCGTGCATATCACATCGGAGAGACGCAACAACTTATTTCGATTGCGATATGCGATGTAACTCGGGAACGGTTTCTGAAAACCCCGTTTTCATTCAACTCTGGCTTGCCTGTAATAAAGGATTATTTTATTCCAGTGAAGGGTGGGGTGAACTCGAATCGCGCTGTCCTAAATTGGCCTGCGCTTTGCCAATATCATCTTTCCAATTTGAAGCCGCTATCAGCCAATGCCCTCGCAAATCATTTTTCAGAGTTCGGGAGCTATGAAACCCTGGGCGATATTGAAAAGGCCAAGTATGAAAATACGGTTGCATTTATTCAATCGCTTAAAGGCATGAACTATTAGCGATATGGGGTCGGGTTGAGGATTAAATTCGGAGCATGTCTCTAATGCAGGTTTGTTAGAATCAACATCAGTCTAAGCAGGGAGGTGCAACATGTTAAGTATCGAAAATCTGACTCGTGCAGAGAAGCTGCAAATGATGGAAGTGCTTTGGGATGACTTGGCGCGAGATTCAGTAACGCTCTCATCGCCGGAATGGCACGCGCAGTCCTTGAAAGAGGCTGAACAGGCCGTCGCTGATAATCAGGCCAGTTTCGTTTCTTGGGATGCCGCCAAGAAGACATTGCGCGACAGTAGCAAATGAAGATCGAGATTCTGAGTATCGCAATGAGCGATATTCAAGCTGGCCAAAGTTTTTATGAGCAACAACAGGAAGGTTTGGGTATTTACTTTCTGGATTCGTTGTTTTCTGACATTGATTCTCTTTTGTTGTACGCGGGTATTCACCAGCAATTTTTTGGTTATTACCGCGCGCTCTCAAAGCGATTCCCTTATGCAATTTACTATCGGGTGAGTGGGCAAACCATTCAGGTGTGGCGTGTCTTAGATTGCCGACAAAAGCCTTCACGCACGGCTACTGCATTACGTATTTGATTGATGTTTAGATCAATCCACTTGAGTTTCGAGTGAACCTTCTCCGTCTATCCTTCAATCTCCTGCGCCGTGACTGGCGTGCCGGAGAGTGGCGTGTGTTGTTGCTGGCGCTGGTGTTGGCGGTGGGTAGTCTCGCCACCGTCGGTCTGTTCGCCGATCGTGTGCGGCAAGCCTTGCAGCAGCAGGCGCAGAGTCTGATCGGGGCCGATTTGCGTATTACTTCCACGCGCCCGTTTCCTTCCGACTATCGGCTAGCGGCTGAGGTGCGCGGTTTGCGCGTGGTGGAGAGCCGCACTTTTCCCAGCATGGTGGCGCATGGCGAGCAGGTGTTGTTGAGCGAGATACAGGCGGTGGGGGCGGGGTATCCGTTGAGGGGGAGGATTGAGGTTGATGGGGGTGGCGCTACCTCAACATTTGTTCCCCCACCCCAGCCCTCCCCCGGTGGGAGAGGGAGCGAAGCCGCTATTCCCTCACAAGGTACGGCGTGGGTGGATGAGCGTTTGTTGCGTCGTTTGAATGTGAACGTGGGCGATGAGGTCGGCATCGGGGCGCGGCGTTTCACTGTGGCGGCGCGCATCGTGAAGGACATCGACCAGTCCGTCGGCTTCGCCAGCTTTGCGCCGCGCGTGTTGCTGAACGACGCGGACTTGGTATCTACCGGGTTGCTGCAAGAAGGTAGCCGTATCTCTTACCGTTTGATGGTCGCGGGGGATGCGGTGCAGGTGAAGGCGTTGCGCGCGGTGCTGGAGAACAAGCTTTCCGGTAACGAGAAGATGGAAGACGTGCGCGACGCGCGCCCCGAGATACGCACGGCGTTGGAGCGTGCGGAGCATTTTCTCGGGCTGGCCGCGCTCACCGCGGCGATTCTTGCCGGGGCGGCGATGGCGTTGGCGGCGCGGCGTTTCGTGTTGCGCCATCTGGATGGTGTCGCGGTGATGCGTTGCCTCGGTGCGCAACAGGGGCAGGTGCTGTGGCTGTTCTTGAATCAATTCATCTTGCTGGGTGTGGTGGCGGTGCTGGTCGGCGGCTTGCTGGGCTATGCCACGCAGGCGGTGCTGGTGGAGAGCATCGCTTCCATGCGCGAGGCGGGCCTGCCGCAGCCTAGTGTGTTGCCGCCGCTCAAAGCGGCGGCCAGCGGTTTTGCGTTGTTGCTGGGGTTCGCCTTTCTGCCTTTGTTGCAGTTGCGCAAGGTGTCGCCGCTGCGCGTGTTGCGGCGCGAGTTGGGCATGCCGGAAGCCAGCGCTTGGTTGATCTACGGTGCGGCGGTGGGGGTGCTGGCGGCGTTGTTCCTGTGGCATGCGGGTTCGTTGAAATTGGGCTTGGCGGTGTTGGGTGGGCTGTTGGCGGGCTTGCTGGTGTTCGGCTGGTTGGCGTGGCTGGTGTTGCGTGGGTTGTTGAAAATTTTGGCTGTACGCGCTGACCCTCACCCTCAATCCCTCTCCCAAAGGGCGAGGGAAGTAGAACCCTCTCCCGCTGGGATAACCGGCGACTTGACCGCTTGCGGGCTTATAACCAACCACTTGGCAACCGTCTTTTGGTTGCCTAGTGGGATGGCTAGTTGTTTCATCAGTCGATTGGCTAGTAGTTCCATCAGAGGGCAGGGTGAGGGAGGCGCTTCACATCTCCGCCACGCGTTAGCGAATCTAGTGAGGTATGGAAACAGCTCTTCAGTGCAGGTGGTGGCGCTCAGTCTGGGCGGCATGGCGTTGCTGGTGTTGACGCTGGTGCGCGCCGATCTGCTGGAAGCGTGGCAAGGCAAGTTGCCGCGGGATGCGCCCAACCGTTTCGTGGTGAACATCCAGCCCGATCAGGCGCAGCCGGTGCGGGACTTCTTTGCGGGACAGTCGTTGCCGTTGCCGGAGTTGCAGCCTATGGTGCGCGGTCGTTTGACCGCCATCAACGACAAGGCGGTTAGCGGCGACAGCTACCCCGATCCGCGCGTGAAAGCGCTGGTGGAGCGCGAATTCAATCTGTCTTACATGGAACAGATGCCGGTGTGGAATACGCTGGTGAGCGGGAAGTGGTGGGCAAGTTCAACGTCAAAACCTAACCCCCCCGTGCCCCCCTTGTCAGGGGGGAGTCGGGCGGGGGAGCTTTCGGTGGAGGAGGGCATCGCCAAGACTTTGGACATCCACCTCGGCGACACGCTCACCTACGATGTGGCGGGCAGCAGCTTCACGGCGCGTGTCACCAGCCTGCGCAAGGTGCAGTGGGATTCGATGAAGGTGAATTTCTTTGTGATCGCCACGCCGGAGTTGCTCAAGGATTTTCCGAGCAGTTACCTGAGCAGCTTCTACCTGCCGCCGGACAAGGTGCGCGCGGGCGACGAGTTGTCGCGCGCCTTCCCCAACATCCTGTTGATAGACACCGGTGCGGTGATCGCCCAGGTGCGCAACATCATGGATCAGATCGCGCAGACGGTGAGTGCGGTGTTCCTGTTCACGCTGCTGACGGGGTTGGCTGTTTTATATGCCGCATTGCTGGCGACGCAGGACGAGCGCAGCCACGAGACGGCGATCCTGCGCACGCTAGGGGCGGACAGCCGCTACTTGCGGCGTTTGCATCTGTCCGAGTTCGCTGTGTTGGGCGGGCTGAGCGGGCTGTTTGCGGCGGCGGGTGCGGTGCTGTTAGGCTGGGTGCTGGCGCGCTTCGTGTTGGAAATTCCCTACCAGACCGGTTTTTCTGTCTGGTTCATCGGCGTATTCGGCGGTGTGGCGGTGGTTACCCTGGCCGGGTGGCTGGCGACGCGGCGCATCGTACAATTGCCGCCGTTGCGTATCCTGCGCGCCGATTAATTCTTTCAGGTTGTTGCGATGAAACACGCTCATGTAGTTATCCCCGATTTATTTTTGCCGCCATCCTGCGCCAAGGATGTTTGCGCCGGGTTGCGCTTGACCGCGCTGGAGAAGGTTTTGGCGCGCGGCAAGGTGCAGCTGTTGCCGGTGCACTCGCTGGAAGCTTGGCTGTGCCGGGCATTTGGCGTTCCGGGCTCGGCGATTGCGCCGGTTACGTTGCTGGCGGATGGCTTGCAAGCGGAGGCGGCTTATTGGTTGCGCGCAGATCCGGTGCACCTGCATCTGGATCGCAACCAGATCATCTTGCAGACCAATGTCGCACCCGGTGCGGAAGAAGCCGCGCAATTGTGCGCGTACCTGAATCAACATTTTGCGGGAAGCGGAATGCAATTTTTTGCCCCGCATCCGCAACGCTGGTATCTGCGTCTGGATGAGGATCCCGGATTGAAAACGCATTCGGTCTACGAGGTCGAGGGGAGGAATTCGCGCTTTTACCTGCCGCAAGAAGCCGCGGGGATGAAATGGCATGCGCTGGTGAACGAGATTCAGATGCTGCTGCACGGGCATCCGGCGAATGAGGCGTGTGCGGCGCGCGGGGCATTGTCGATCAATAGCCTCTGGCTGTGGGGCGGTGGGCATGCAGTTGCGCCGCTGCGGTCATTTGATTGTCTCTATGGCGATAGCGGGCTGGCGGCGTTGTTCGCCCAGGCCGCGCATATGCCGCATGCACGCAACATCGGGGAAGCTGCGGGCGTTGAAAATGCACTGTACGTTTGGGACGGCTTGAGTGCCGCTGTGCGGCGCGGGGATTTTCATGCATGGCGCGAATCGGTGTCCGGTTTCGAGCTGGAGCGTATGGGCCCTTTGCTGCGCGCGTTGATGGCCGGAGAGGTTAAGCGCATCACGCTGGATGTGTTGCAGGAAGAAGGTTCTTTGCGCTATGAATTGACCCGCGCCATGCTGTGGAAGGTGTGGAGGAGCGCGCGACCGTTGGCAAGCTATGCCTTGGTGTAAAATGCAGCCGTCTTTTGTGCGAACTACGATATGGGCACCTCTAAAAATCCATATTTCATCCCAACTGATGGAACTACTGGTGAAACAACTAGCCATCTCACTAAGGCAGCAAGCTGCCAAGTGATTGGTTATAGCCATTCCACTAAGGTTGCCAA
>SCUU01000237.1 GCA_004297065.1 Gallionellaceae bacterium | reverse complement strand
TGCAGCACGGCCTTTTGCAGCGCGGCCTTGTCGGCCATCAGCGCCGTCAGCTGGGCTTGCGGCAACTTGGCGAAGGCGGCGTCGGTGGGCGCGAAAACGGTCAGGCCCGGCGCGGTCTTCAGAACCACGGTGAGGTTCGTCGCGTCCGTCGCCTTCAGCAGGTTCGTGAATTGACCCGAAGCCTTCAGGGTCTCGACGATGTCGCCCTTGGCCACAACGGCCGGAGCAGCCGTGGCCGTCGCAGGCGCAGCCGGGGCGGCTTCAGCGGCGGGCGCCGCCGGGGCCGCCGGCGGAGCGGCGGTGGTCGTGGTGGTCTGCGCCGAGGCGCTCAGCGGAGCCGCAAAGGCTACGGTCAGCGCGGCGGCCGCGGTGAAGGTCATCAGGCGGTTCAAGATCATATGGTCCTCAAGGCTGGGGTCGATCTCTCGTCAGCGAGAGATCCGCGGCCGGGCCCTGCCTCTCTCAGACCCGGCGCGACAGCGCTAGGTACGTGTTGGCGAAGCTAGGGTTTCCGCAGTTCACGGCCTCGTGATGACGGGGCTTGGCGGCAAAATCATGACTGCCGCGCGAGCCGACAAGTTGCGCTCAAAAATGCAGCTTACCTGTGCACGGGCGCCCACATCTTAGGCACCATGCCGGTTCTGCGGGCGCAGTCGCCCCCCGCCTTCGCCAAGAGACCCAGGTTCGGTCGATAGCTTTGCTTAACCGCCGGGCACGGGGACATCCGCGCGGTCTGAACGAGCAACGAGAACGGCAAGCCTCGCTGGGGGCGCCGCAGGAGTGACCGGATGAAACTCATCATGGCGATCGTCAAACCCTTCAAGCTGGACGACGTGCGCGAAGCGCTTGTCGCCGCCGGCGTCGAAGGCCTGACGGTTTCGGAAGTCAAAGGCTACGGCCGGCAAAAGGGGCAGACCGAGATCTATAGGGGCGCGGAGTACCAAGTGAACTTCCTGCCCAAGGTGAAATTGGAAGCCGTCGTCGACGACTCGCTCGCCGCCAAGGCCATCGAGGCCATCAAAGCCGCCGCCGCCACCGGCAAGATCGGCGACGGCAAGGTGTTCGTCC
>SCUU01000236.1 GCA_004297065.1 Gallionellaceae bacterium | reverse complement strand
TCGAAATCCCGCCAGTCGTTCGACCTCTATGGTCCAGCGATCGGCCCGCCCGCCCTCAAGCAGGACGGCGTGTATCGCATTTTCCAGCCCAAGGGCCAAACTCAAATCGTCCGCCGTGAACACGCCGCAGACTTTCGGGCGCGGCTGGATGTGCTGCGCCAGCGAAAGAAGCTTGCCGCGGCCGTCGGCGGAACCGTCCGCCGCCTCGATGATCCACGCGGCCTTCCCCGACCGGACGTTGGCCAGGGATTTCTCGAAACCTGAGATAAGCACGCCTTCGCGCCGGGCAAGCCCCAGCTGGTCCAGACAGCGTCTGAGCAGCAGATTTTCGACCATGTCCGCAAGGTCCGCGGCCGGCTTCAGCGGCGCCTTTGCGGCCCGCGAGAACAGGTTCTTCTTCACCGCCGTCTCGATCGAGGCGCGGTCCGCCGCCACCCACAGGCCGCGTCCCGGCAGCTTGCGCGCCAGGTCGGGGGCCACCGAACCGTCCGGAGCGGCGACGAAGCGGATCAGGCGAGATTCGTCCATGACCTCGTGGGTGACGAGGTCGCGGCGTTCCCTATCGATCGTCGCTTCGCGCAGACTCATGAACGATCCGGTCTCCCATCACGCGTCGGGGGTTTGTTCGGGGTCCCCGGCGGGGACCTCCGCGTCGTCGCCTTCGACGGCTTCGGCCTCGTCGCCTTCCGGCGCGGCGGCGAAGACGGCGTCGGCGTCGTATTCGCCTTCGGCAAGCTCTTCCTCGTACTCGGGCTCGGGCGGCTGCGGCAGTTCCGAGGCGTCGATCCAGCCGGCGGCGACGCGCGCCTGCAGGATCAGCATTTCGGCCTCTTCCTGCGCCAGGTTGAAGCTTTCCAGCACGCCCGGGACCTTGACCCGTTCGCCGTTCTTCACCTCGTAGCCGCCGCGGATCTCGTCGGTGGCCAGGTCGGCCAGATCCTCGACGGTCTTCACTCCGCCCTCGCCCAGGGCGACGGCGATGGCGCCGGTCACGCCCGGAACGGCCATGACGGCGTCCTCGACGCCCAGCTCGACGCGCTTCGCATCGAGGATGGCGGCCTGACGGTCCAGGAAGTCGCGGGCGCGGGCCTGCAGCTCCTCGGCCGTCTCCTCGTCGAAGCCCTCGATGTCCGAGATTTCGTACGGCTCGACGAAGGCCAGATCCTCGACCGTGGCGAAGCCTTCGGTGACCAGCAGCTGGGCGATGACCTCGTCCACGTCCAGGGCTTCCTGGAACAGGGTGGTGCGTTCGGCGAACTCGCGCTGGCGGCGCTCGGAGTCCTGGGACTCGGTGATGATGTCGATCTGCCAGCCGGTCAGCTGGCTGGCCAGGCGGACGTTCTGGCCGCGGCGGCCGATGGCCAGCGACAGCTGCTCGTCCGGCAC
>SCUU01000026.1 GCA_004297065.1 Gallionellaceae bacterium | reverse complement strand
ACCCAAGGTTGTCATCGTTGCTTGCATGAGAAAGTTGTTAACCATTATGAATGCTATGTTGAAAAACAATGCGTCGTGGAATCCAAAATTCGCTTGACCTCGAACACGGTTGCTCTCCCTCCGGGAGAGGGGTTGGGGTGAGGGAACTCCCGCACCCAGCTTGCCACGGCGTGAAATTGACAACGCGCAACTGCGTTTTTTAGGTTTAATTGAGTTGGTTTTTAGCAGTTTAGACAGGAGGGCATGATGTCCGAGTTATTAAAAAATATTGATGCGCGCACCAAGCTGGCGGGAACCAACAAACTGGAAATCCTGATGTTCACGCTGGGGGTGGATAACCGCAGCAAGCGGCGCGAAACCTACGGCATTAACGTGTTCAAGGTGCGCGAGGTGATGCGCGTTCCCGAAATCACCCAGTCGCCCGATATGCCGAACGCGGTGGAGGGCATGGTGAGTTTGCGCGGGTCGTTAGTGCCGGTGATCGATTTGGCCAAGTATGTCGGCGTGCAAACCGACCTGAAGCCCACCATCATGATCGTGACCGAATACAACGGACATACCCAGGGTTTCCTGGTCGAGGCGGTGGATACCATCCTGCGTCTGGACTGGTCGTCGATGCGCGTGCCGCCCGAGATGCTCAATTCGCAAACCGGCGGTCTGGTCACCGCCGTGACCGAACTGGCGGACAAGCGTCTGGTGATGATGATGGATGTGGAAAAGGTGCTGGCCGAAACCGGACACTTCGGCGACGACGATCTCATCGCGAAGAGCGTGCAGCCGCTCAACCTGCCGAACCGCACCGTGTTCTTTGCCGACGATTCGTCCGTGGCGCGCAAGCAGATCGAGAAGACGCTGGACGCGATGCATGTGAAATACATCTCCGCCGTGAACGGCAGCCGCGCATTGGCCGAACTGAAAAAAAT
Organism: Gallionellaceae bacterium; assembly: GCA_004297065.1. Taxonomy (GTDB): domain Bacteria; phylum Pseudomonadota; class Gammaproteobacteria; order Burkholderiales; family Gallionellaceae; genus PALSA-1006. The sequence continues at coordinate 9,833 of SCUU01000026.1, read as the reverse complement.
CGCGGACTATGCCGATGCCTCGCACATCCCGGTGAGCGACCTGGTACAGGTTATCCTCACCGATGTGGAAATGCCGGAAATGGACGGTTACATGCTCACGCGCAAGATCAAAGAGGACAAGCGTTTTGCCAACATCCCCGTGTTGATGCACTCGTCGCTATCCAGCGCTTCCAACCAGCAGTTGGGCAAAGCGGTCGGCGTGGACGAATATGTGCCGAAATTCGAACCGCAGAAATTGGCGCAGACGCTTGCGCGTTTGCTTACTTGATTAGGAGACCATCATGTCTTTCACAGAATTGGTGAATAACAAAAACGAAGCCGGCAGCGTGTTCGAAGCGGTGGACGCCCGTACCAGCCTGGCGGGTTCCAACAAAATGGAGATACTGCTGTTCTCCATCGGGTCGAACGAAGTGTTCGGGATCAACGTGTTCAAGGTGAAAGAAGTCACCCGCGGCGTGCGCATCACCAAGACGCCGAACATGCCGCACGGCGTGGACGGCATCGTGAGTTTGCGCGGTCATGTCATGCCGGTGCTCAACCTGTCCTCATTCATGGGGCTGGGCAACCCCGGAGAACAGAGCGTGATGATGGTGGCGGAATACAGCCGCCACGTGCTGGGATTCCTGGTGCGCGACGTGGACCGCATCATCCGCGTGGACTGGAACAAAGTGCGCGCCGCCGAAGGCATGGTGAGCGGCAATTCGCATCTCATCACCGCGATCACCGAGTTGCCCAACGGCAATCTCGTTTCCATCCTGGATGTGGAACAGATCATGGCCAGCGCATTCGGCGAAGCGGTGGTCGGCGCGGTGGAGAAAGTCGAAGGAGGCCATGAAAAGTCCGTCTATTTCGTGGATGACTCTTCCGTCGCACGTAAGAAAATAGCCGAACTGCTGGATAAGATGGGCGTGAAGCACATTCAGGCGCATAACGGGCTCGAAGGTTGGGAGCGTTTGAAAGGGCTGGCCGAGGCGGCGCATAACTCGGGAGTCGATTTGCACGACCAGATACAGGTGATCCTGGTGGATGCCGAAATGCCGGAAATGGACGGTTACGTGCTGACCCAGCATATCAAATCGGACCGGCGTTTCGACAACATACCGGTGGTGATGCACTCGTCGCTGTCGTCGGAGGCGAACCGGTCGATGGGTAAGCGTGTGGGTGTGGATTACTACGTGCCGAAGTTCGACGGATTGATGTTGGCGGAGACGCTCAGGCCGTTGTTGTAAGAAAGTAGCGAGTGCTGAGTGCCGAGCTGGTTTTTACTCAGCACTCAGCACTGATTTTAAGGAGGATATTGTGGCTGACCCAAATATGAAGATTCTGGTCGTGGACGATTTCTCGACCATGCGCCGGATCGTGCGCAACCTGCTCAAAGAGCTGGGCTTCGCCAACGTGCATGAAGCGGAAGACGGGGTGGATGCTTTGAGCAAATTGCGCGGCGAAGGCAATTTCGAATTCGTGGTGTCCGACTGGAACATGCCCAACATGACCGGCATCGACCTGCTGCGCGCCATCCGCGGCGATGCCGCCCTCAAGCATCTGCCGGTATTGATGGTCACGGCGGAAGCCAAGCGCGAAAATATTATCGAAGCGGCACAAGCGGGAGCATCCGGTTATGTGGTCAAACCATTTACGGCGGCCACACTGGACGAGAAACTGAAAAAGATATTTCTAACCATGCAGAAGTGAGTGATGCCATGACTAAAGCAAATAATGATTCCGACGATCTGGAAGCACTGTTCGATAGCATCGTCGCCAGCAGCGAGACTGCTGCGCCCGCCGCTGCGGCAGTAACGGAAAATGCGCCTTCCGCCAGCGCTGCGCCAGCGAATACGGAAGTCATCAACAAGATCGGGCATATGACGCGCGCCCTGCACGACAGCCTGCGCGAACTCGGCTATGACAAGAACCTGGAAAAAGCGGCCAACGCCATCCCGGATGCGCGCGACCGCCTGACCTACATTGCGACCATGACGCAGCAAGCGGCTGAGCGCGTGTTGAATGCCACCGATGCGGCACAACCGGTGGTGGAAAAAATCGAAGGCGAAGCCAAATATCTGTCCGGTGAGTGGCAGAAATTGTTCGACAAAAAATTGGATGCGGAACAGTTCAAGCAACTGGCGACGCGCACCCACGCCTATCTGGTGGAGGTGCCGAAACAAACCAAGGCAACCAATGCCTACCTGACCGAGATCATGATGGCACAGGATTTTCAGGATCTCACCGGACAAGTCATCAAGAAAATCATCGAGGTGACCCAGCAGATGGAGGCGCAACTGGTGACGCTGCTGATCGAAAACGCGCCCCCTTCGGTAAAGATTGATACCGGTCTGTTGAACGGGCCAGTCATCAATGCGCAGGGGCGTAGCGATGTGGTGACCAGCCAGAAACAGGTGGACGATCTGCTGGAGAGTTTGGGATTTTGATTTGTCGTAAGAGCCAGCAAGCTGGCTCCTACGAGGACTGTTCCTTCCCCCTGGCGGGGGGGGATGTAGAGGTTGATGGATTGTTGAAATGTAATGGCAACAGCGGTTTTAAACCCAGATAATCCATTGGGCTCAAAACCCCCTCCAATTCCCCTTTATCAGGGGGAGAGCGACTCCTCCCCTGACAAGGGGAGGCTGGGAGGGGTTAGATTCTAATGGACAACTTGGGTTAAAAGCATCTCCCGCAAGGGTGCGGGGTGTCGGACCGCTAGAAATATTGGAGTTCAAAATGAACGACTTCACGGGCATGGAAGAGTTATTGCAAGATTTTCTTCTGGAGGCATCCGATCTGCTGGCCGACGTGGACAGTAAATTGATGGATTTGGAAAAAGCGCCGAACGACAAGAATATTCTCAATGTGATCTTCCGCGGCTTCCATACCATTAAAGGAGGTGCCGGATTTTTGAATGCGACCGAACTGGTGACCTTGTGTCACTTGACCGAGAATCTTTTCGACAAGTTGCGCAACGACCAGTTGCAACTCAATCCCGGCCTGCTGGACGTCATTCTGGCTGCCACCGGTGATGTGCGCCTGATGTTCAACGACTTGGGGCGGGGCACCCAACCGCAGCGCGCGCCGCAAGCCGTGCTGGATGCGCTGGAAGCGGCGTTGCAAGGGAAGGAAGTGTCGATGAACAGTGCCGCTAAAGCGCCACGCCCCTCCCCGTCCACGCCCGCGACTCCGACAGTTTCCGCCGCATTGCAGACTGCCGCACAGAATGGCCCGGATTGGAATGCCCTGTATCAAACCCTAGTCGGGGCTCCCCCCGCCGCCCCGGCGGCAATTGCCGCCGCACCTGCTGCTGGTGCACCTTCCGGCACGGTGCTCATCGACGAGGAAGAACTCAAACAGAGCGCATTCGGTCGGCGCGCGGACGATGTGCCGGGACGTTCTGCACCTTCCGCCAGCCGACGCGAGGCTGAACCTGCGGCAAAAGACAACACGATCCGCGTTGACACCGACCGTCTCGACCAGGTGCTCAACCTGTCCGGTGAGATCGGTCTGACCAAGAACCGTCTGACGCATTTGCGCAGCGATATTTTGCAAGGCCGCTCCGATGCGGAGACGCTGAAATCGCTGGACGAGTCGGTGAGCCAGCTCGATATGCTGGTTGTGAGCCTGCAAAATGCCGTGATGAATACGCGCATGCAGCCCATCGGTCGCCTGTTCAAGAAATACCCGCGCCTGGCACGCGACCTTGCGCGCCAACTGGGCAAGGATGTGGAACTGATACTGTCGGGTGAAGAGACCGAAATCGACAAGACCATGATCGAGGATTTGAACGACCCGCTGGTACACTTGGTGCGCAACGCGGTGGATCACGGCGTGGAAAGTGCCGAGCAACGTTCCGCCGCCGGCAAGCCGCTCAAGAGTTCGGTGTATCTGGGCGCGCGCCAGGAAGGCGACCACATTCTCATCAGCATTTCCGACGACGGCAAAGGCATGCGCCCCGAAGTAATACGCAGCAAAGCCATCGAAAAAGGGCTGATTACACCGGAATCGGCCAGTGCATTGGACGAGACCGGCAGTTTGAACCTCATTTTCCTGCCGGGATTTTCCACCAAGGATGAAATATCCAGCGTTTCCGGGCGCGGCGTCGGCATGGATGTGGTGAAGACCAATATTTCCAAGCTGAACGGCACGATCATGATCGAATCGGAGCCGGGCAAAGGATCGACGTTCACCATCTCCCTGCCGCTCACGCTGGCGATCTTACCGGTGCTGCTGCTGCGTCTCAGCGACCAACCGTTTGCGGTGCCGCTGTCGATGGTGCGCGAGATCATGTCGGTAACGCCGGAAGCGCAGCAGCTGATTTCGGGGCGCCCCACCATGGTCGTGCGCGGCGAAGTACTGCCGGTAAAGTCGTTGGCGAACCTGATCGGATGGGCGGATTCAGGCAAGTCCGAAGTCGGCGTGCTGATGCAGATTGGCAACCAGAGCTTCATTCTTTCGGCGGACGGCTTCGCCGGTCATGACGATGTGGTAATTAAGTCGCTCGACACTTTCCGCCCCAAAGGGGTGGCTGGCGTCACCATGTCGAGCGAAGGCGAGATCGTGCTGATATTGGACATCAAGGAGTTGCTTGGGGATACAGGGCATTGATGCAAGAGACTTCCCCTCCTCCTTGTTTTGGGAGAGGAATAACATCAGCCCCGTGAAGTGAGGTAAGCATGCGAAACGAACAGCGACAAAAGCACAATATAAAGCTACTGGCCTTCATGGTTGCCATCGCTATCATCTCGATAGTTCTGCACGGGATACTGGCCGGCAGCGTATCGGCCGCGATCGGGATCGTACTGCACCTAGGCATGATCGCCACCATCTATCTGTTCCTGCTGCGCGAAGGAAAAATCCAGGATCAGCGCGAAGCCGCTGCCAGGCTGGCCGCCCCGCCGCAAAGCGCAGTGGAAAACATCCTGACACAAACCCACCCGCAATTCGCGACCCATTTTGCCGGCGCGAATGCCGACCTGAACCAGGTGCAGACCCTGTTGAGCGATGCCATCGGCAAGTTGCTGGAAAGCTTTGACGGCATGCAAAAGCTGATCCAGAGCCAGCGTGAAGTGGCTCTCCACATCGTCACGGGCCACCGCACCGGAAATCAAAAAGAGCCGGAAAGCCTGGAACATTTCATCAACGACACCTCGGAAACGCTCAAGGAACTGGTGGGAAGCATCGTCAATAACAGCAAGATCGGCATGGAGCTGGTAGACAAGATGGATGCGGTCAGCCACCAGGTGACGGGTATTCTCGATGTGCTGGGCGAGATCGACGGCATTTCCAAACAGACCAACTTGCTGGCGTTGAATGCCGCGATCGAAGCTGCGCGCGCGGGCGAGTCTGGGCGCGGCTTTGCCGTCGTGGCGGACGAAGTGAGGAAGCTGTCCGGGCGTGCCGAACACTTCAGCAATCAGATTCGCAACAATGTAAACGATGTGAAAACGGCAATTGCCGACGCGGAAACATCCATCAGCAACATGGCATCGCTGGACATGAATTTTGCACTGGACTCCAAAGGCAAGATCGACGCGACTCTGGAGCGTGTCAAATCGCTGAACCAGGGCATGGTGAAAGTGATCGAGGATCAGCACAAAATTTCCGTCGAGGTGGACAATGTGGTCGGGCGCGCAGTCACCTCGCTGCAATTCCAGGACATGGTAGGGCAATTGATACAGCACACCCACACGCGCATCGGCAGCATGGAAAATGCTTGGCTGCGCATGGGCGATTGGGCCGGTCAGGCGCAACAGGGAGAAGCCGTCTCGCCGGAACAGGTTTCACAAATGTGTCAAGAAATAGATGTTATATTTGCCGAGGCACAACGTTTGAGCGAACGTTCCCCGGTGCGCCAGGACAAGATGGAAACCAGCGACATCGATTTGTTTTGAGTAAAAAAATCATTCGGCAGCGAGGAAATTATGGCAAAGACAATATTAAGCGTGGATGACTCGAGTTCCATCCGACAAATGGTGGCATTTACCCTAAAGAGCGCGGGCTACGAAATCATCGAAGCGGCGGATGGGCAGGAAGGTCTGGACAAAGCCAAAATGAAAACGGTAGATATGGTACTGACCGACCAGAACATGCCGCGTATGGATGGTTTGACGCTTATCAAAACGCTACGCGGGATGCCCGCGTATAAGGCCGTGCCTATCCTGATGCTCACCACCGAGTCGAGCGATGCCATGAAGGCGCAGGGCAAAGCCGCAGGCGCGACTGGCTGGATCGTCAAGCCATTCGATCCGGCGAAGCTGCTGGAGGTCGTCAAGAAAGTTATCGGGTAAAAACTTTTTAGAACAAAACCGCTCTGCCCCCTCTCCCGCAAGCGGGAGAGGGGATAACAACAAAAGGTAACCCACTGCTATGAGTTTCGATCTTAGTCAGTTTTACCAGGTCTTCTTCGAAGAAGCGGCGGAGCATCTTTCCAGTATGGAAAGTTTGCTGCTGGGACTGGACGTCTCCGATCCCAGCATGGACGACCTGAACGCCATTTTCCGCGCGGCGCATTCCATCAAAGGCGGCGCGGGCACGTTCGGCTTCAACGACATGATCGAGGTGACGCATGTCCTGGAAACCCTGCTCGACAAGCTGCGCAAACAGGAGATGTCGCTGACCAAGGAAATGGTCAACGCTTTTCTGGAAGCCGGAGATGCGATCTCCATGCAGTTGGCTGGACACCGCGACTCCACCGAAGTCGATCAGAATGCAGTCAAAAATGCCCGCGCGAATCTGGAGCGCCTGTCCTCCTCTCAGGCAACTTCCGCAGCAGCTCCATCCGCAGCGCCTGCAAGCAAGGCAGAAGAAGGCTACGGCTTTTTCGACGAAGAGCCCGCCGCCGCCGCCAACCAAGGCTATGGTTTCTTTGACGAAGAACCGACCATCTCAAAACAGGATGCGGCAGAGGCGGAAAACAAACAGGGTTATGGCTTTTTTGAAGAGACTCCGGTGCAAAAATCGGAGCGCGAAAACCAGCGCGGTTACGGTTTCTTGCAGGAACCCAATCCCGACACCGCCCAGATCCGGGAAGCTGCCGCTGCCGCGACTCCCGAAGCCCCGAAATTAGTGGCAGAACAAGCGCACCCTACCCGCCGTGCGGCGGATAGAGTTTCCCCGCCGGGCGCGACCGATTCCTCCATCCGCGTGAGCGTGGAAAAGGTCGACCAGCTCATCAATCTGGTCGGCGAACTGGTCATCACGCAGGCCATGCTGGCACAGTCGGCCTCCGTGCTTGACCCGCTGGTAGTGGAGCGCATCCAGAACGGCCTGTGCCAGCTCGAACGCAACACGCGCGACATCCAGGAAGCGGTGATGGCGGTGCGCATGCTGCCCATCTCCTTCGTGTTCAGCCGCTTCCCGCGTGTGGTGCGCGACATGGCGACCAAACTCAACAAGCAGATCGAACTCAAGACGCTGGGCGAAGGTACCGAACTGGATAAAGGCCTCATCGAAAAAATCGCCGATCCGCTCACCCACTTGATCCGCAATAGCCTCGATCACGGTATCGAAATGCCGGACAAACGCGTCGCTGCGGGCAAATCGCCGACCGGAACGATCACCCTGAACGCGTTCCATCAGGGCGGCAACATCGTCATCGAAGTCGCCGATGACGGCGGCGGTCTCAGCCGCAAAAAAATCCTCGGTAAAGCCAGAGAGCGCGGCATGAACGTCAGCGACGACATGCCCGATGCGGTCGTGTGGATGCTGATCTACGAAGCGGGCTTCTCCACGGCGGAGGTGGTGACGGATGTCTCCGGGCGCGGCGTCGGCATGGACGTGGTGAAACGCAATATCGCCGAACTGGGCGGTCGCGTCGAAATCGATTCGGTAGAAGGTTACGGCACGCGCACCACAATCCGCCTGCCATTGACGCTGGCGATACTGGATGGCTTGTCGGTATCGGTGGGGGGACAGGTGTTTATCGCCCCGCTGGGTTCGATTGTCGAATCGTTGCAGGTAACGCCGGAAGACCTGAAATCGGTCAGCGGCGAAGGGCATCTGTTGCGTGTGCGCGGCGAATACCTGCCGCTGGTGGCGCTGCATGCAGTGTTCGGTATCCAGAATGCCGTCACCGACTCCACCAAAGGTATCGTGGTGATTATCGAAGCAGAGGGCAAGAAAACGGCGCTGATGGTGGACGACCTGCTCGGCCAGCATCAGGTGGTCATCAAGAGCCTGGAATCTAACTTCCGCAAGGTACACGGCATTTCCGGGGCCACCATCATGGGCGACGGTAAGGTAGCGTTGATTTTGGATGTAATGGCTTTGGCAGCGCAGCACGCGACACACGGTAAGTAACCTGTAGTACCGGTATAAATATCAGTCTGAAATTTCACACGGGCAAGGAGAGAAAAATGTCAATCGCAAATATGAAAGTGGGTACCAAATTAGGGCTGGGGTTTGCCGCAATGATCGTCATGCTGATCGCCGTGGCCGCCATAGGCATCGCCAATATGCACAACATACAAACCGAACTCAACGACGTAGTGAACGATAAGTACCCCAAGACCGTCTGGGCCAACAACATAGTGGGCGGCGTCAATACCATCGCCCGCGCCATGCGCAACATGCTATTGGAAAGCGATCCCGGTCGTATCCAGAAAGATATGGATCGCGTTATCGGACAGCGCGCCATCATCAAGGAGAACCTGGCGAAACTGGAAGACAAGATAAGGTCTTCTGAAGGCAAAGCGATCCTAGGACAGGTCAAAGAATCCCGCGCAAAATATGTAGAGCAACAGGATAAATTCCTAAAGATGGTCAAGGAAGGGAAACAGTCCGAAGCCAAAACCTTCTTGTTTTCCGAGATGCGGGAAATCCAGGCGGTTTACCTCGAAAACATAGAAAAGCTGATCGAGTTCCAGAACGAACAGATGAAAAAGACCGGCGATGAGGCTCATACCGCCGCCCAGAGCGCCCTGACTCTGATCATCGTCCTCGCCTTGATCGCCATCATCGTCGGGATCGTCATCGCCATCATGATCGTGCGCGGCCTGATGAAACAATTGGGCGGGGAGCCGGACTATGCGGCCCATGCGGTAGGCAAGATTGCCGGGGGCGATTTGTCGGCAGAACTGGCGATCAAGCCGGGCGACACGACCAGCCTGGTGTACTCGCTGAAAACCATGCAAGACAGCCTGCGCAGCATCGTCGGCGAAATCCGCAACATCGTGGCCGCAGCCAACAAAGGCGACTTCAATACCAAGATGGACATGAGCGGCAAAGCGGGCTACACCAAGGAACTGTCCGAGTTGTTGAACCAGCTCAGCAACACCGTAGACGGCGCGTTCAAAGACACCATCCGCGTGGCCGACGCGCTGGCGCACGGCGACCTCAGCCAGAAAGTCACCGCCGAATATCAGGGCGCCTACAACCAGGTCAAAGTCAGCGTCAACACCACCGCCGACTCGCTCACCCAGATCGTGGCCGAAATCCAGGGCATCGTCGAAGCGGCCAACAAAGGCGACTTCAGTACCAAGCTGGACATGAGCGGCAAGCAGGGCTACACCAAGACCCTGTCCGAGTTGCTCAACCAGTTGTCCGACACCGTGGACACCGCCTTCAAAGACACCATCCATGTGGCGCAGGCGCTGGCGCAAGGCGACCTCACCCAGATGGTCACGCGCGACTACCAGGGCGCGTTCAACGACGTCAAACAAAACCTGAACGACACCGTGGGCAACCTCAAGAACCTCGTCAACGAAGTCAAAGTGTCTGTGGACTCGATCGGCACCGCCTCCAAGGAGATCGCCTCGGGCAACACCGACCTGTCGCAGCGCACCGAAGAGCAGGCCTCCAGCCTGGAAGAGACCGCCGCCAGCATGGAAGAGCTCACCTCGACCGTG
>SCUU01000025.1 GCA_004297065.1 Gallionellaceae bacterium | reverse complement strand
TCGCAAAAAATTTCTTGCTTACATATCATCCATATGCGGCGCGGCGAAGTGGGGTAAGCAGGCAATCTGCGCAGCAGATGCTCGCAAATTTTTTCCGCGCCTTGCATTTGGGCGAAATCTGAATTTTTAGAGGCGCCCTTAACAAGATAGATGTTTTGTTGGCAGCGCCATCTAGCGCATAGCGAGTATCTCTTTCCTGCGGAAGCAATCCATCGCATGGTCGTTCACCATTCCCGTGGCTTGCATGTGCGCATAGCAAATCGTCGAACCCGCGAATTTGAAACCGCGTTGGCGCAAGTCTTTGCTCATGGCATCGGATTCCTGGCTGGTCGCCATGTAGTCTTGCGGCGCTCTGATCTCATTTACGATGGGCCGGCCGTCAACGAAGCGCCAGATGTAGGCATCGAAGCTGCCGAACTCTTCCTGCACGTCGAGAAATTTTTGCGCGTTGTTGATCGCAGCCAATATCTTGGCGCGATTGCGGATGATCCCGGCATCGCCGAGCAGTCTTGCAATTTTTTTATCGTCATACCGGGCGATTTTGCCCGGATCGAATCCATCGAACAGCGCGCGGTAATTCTCCCGTTTGCGCAACACGGTATACCAGCTCAGTCCGGCCTGCGCGGCTTCCAATGTGAGAAACTCGAACAGAACCCGGTCATCGTGAACGGGCACTCCCCATTCCTTGTCGTGGTATTCGATGTAATCGGGTTTGCTCAGGTCAACCCACTGGCAGCGACAGATTTTGTTTGCTTGCTTCATCTCGGCTCTCAGTTTGCGATACTGGGGCAAACTCTATCACCCCCTGCTGACAGCGTGGTGTCAGCAGGGCACGCACTACATCGTTTTCGAGTACACCACCAATTGGTCGAGCGCGGCACCCCAGCCTTGCTCGAAGCCCATCGCTGCGTGTTGCTGGCAGCCCGCTTCATCGGCATGGATTACTGTCGCGGTGTAGCGCGTACCATTTCCGTGCGAAGCGAGCGCGATGGTAGCGGTGAAGAAAAATTGCGCCTGCTCGTCGCCGCAAGTGGTGTCCAACACATTGGGTCGATATCCCGGCAGCAGCGCACTGGTCCAGGTGAATCGCTCATTCTTGATCGCTTCCAGAATACAGCCCGTGCCGGGAAATAGTTTGCCTTCGGGCGATTGCATCACGGTACGAAAAATACCGCCGGGACGCAGATCGATCTCGCATTCGACAGTTTTCCAGGGCAAGGGACAGAACCACGGCATCAGGTGTTCGGGTGTCGTCCAAGCTTTCCAGATTAACTCGCGCGGCACATCGACGACGCGCTCAAATGAGAGGTCAAGTTTTGAGTTGGGTTGATAAGTCGGGTTCATGGTTTTCTCCTTCGCGCTTTGAATTTATGAGCTGTGTGCCGCCATCATGGCATCGCAGCGTCGCTGCATTTCCGCAAACGAAACATCCTCGATGTGCGTGCTGACATGCCAACGATGTCCGAAAGGATCAATCAACGCACCCGCACGCTCGCCGTAAAACTGATCTTTCACCGGCTCAAGCACCGTCGCACCGGCATCCACCGCGCGCTGAAAAGTCGCATCCACATCGTTTACACGCAACGCAATAGTGACAGGTGAGCCGCCAACAGTCGTCGGACTTTTGTTGCCCCACGTGGGATTTTCCTCGGCCACATACAGCACGGTATTGCCGAAAGCCAATTCGGCATGCCCTATCTTGTTGCCCGGCTGCATGATGAGGCGACCCACCTCTTTCGCGCCGAAGATGTTTTTGTAAAAATCCATCGCCGCTTCCGCACCCTGTACCGTGAGATACGGGGTAATGGCGGACAGCGTTGCAGAAATTTTCTTGGCTGTACTCATGGCAAGCTCCTTATGTTGTTTCACGATTTGCTGATGCAATCAAGCATTCAATTATGGATGTTCGCCCATACTGGTCGCACTTCTATCGTGGCAACTTTAGCCATGGGATGCTTGGATGCCGCTTCGACTGCCTCATCCATATCGGCGCACTCGATCAAATCATAAGCACACATCTTTTCTTCGGTATCGGCGAACGCTCCATTCGTAACCCGAACTTTTCCTTTGCGCACACGCACGGTTTTGGCACTATCGGCGGGTCGCAAGGGATTGCCGTACAAGCGTATGCCACACTGTTCCATCTCAGCGATCCATGTGCCGATTTCCTCGAACAGCACTTCGTTCGGAGCAAAGGCATCGTCATGGCAAATAATCAGCAGGTATTGCATCTGTAATCTCCTCGTAAATATCAGCGTTCGCAAATCGCTTTCAGCGTGTCCAACGCTTTGGGCCATGTGCCGTTTAGATAGTCCGCCCAATCATCTGGTACGCCCAGCAGCTCCACCTGCAAAGTCGTTACCCCATTCTTCTCGGTGTAACTGTAATTCTCGTACACACCCTGAAACGGGTTGCTCTCGTCCGCCACGCCATCATTAATCATCGACAGCATCTCGATGGACAGGAATTCGGCAGGGCGATGTTCGGCAATGCGCGCGCTCATGCCCGAACCATTGTCGGCGTTGGTGAAGAGGATGTGCGCGCCTTTCTCCCAAGTGCCTTGGTAATACGAGCCTTCGGCAAAAGCCGCCGCCCACTCGCGGTAAGTTTTATCCGCCAGCATCAGTTGATGCACCTGCGCTTTGGGGGCTTGAATCGTGATAGAAAAATGTAGCGATTTCATGGTGTTCTCCTTTCAAAAGTGCGGCTATATTTTCAAAATGAGCCTGTTTGTACTTCGCCTGCGCGGCGCAGCTTTGCGGCGATCACGCCCGCTGGCGTTGTGCGGGATTCGATAAGCTGATACGCGGCCGGGAGCGTGCCTTGAGCAAACAGACGCTTTCCCGCACCTAACGTGATGGGAAATATCTTGAGCCAGAGTTCATCCACCAAGTCATGCGCCAATAATGTTTGGATGAACTGACCGCTGCCATGCACGTGTAGATCATGCCCCGCCTGCTGTTTAAGGTTTTTGATTTGTTCCACCACGTTGCCGTTGAGGCAGGTGGTGTGCTGCCAGCCGTGGTGGGTGAGCGTATTGGAAACGACATATTTTTTGGCATTGTGAATCGCGGCACCGATGTCTATTTCTTGATGATGCGGCCAATAGGCGGCGAAAATTTCAAAGGTCTTTCTGCCCAACAGCAAATCAAATGGCTGCCCCATCTGCTCGGCCATGATTTCGCCCGCGACCTCATCAAAATAGGGAACCGTCCAGCCGCCATACTTGAAATTTCCGCTGTCATCCTCGCCTGGCCCGCCCGGGGCTTGCATCACGCCGTCCAGCGTAATGAAACTTAGAACAATGATTTTTCTCATCTGTGCCTCCTTGTTGGATAAGGGTGAAAACAATCACGCCTTTCTATTGGGCGGCGCGCTCCAGATCGGCGATGATGATTTTTTTCATCTGCATCATCGCCGATCTGGAGCGCGCCCCGCTTTCCCTTATACATTTCGTTGTAATCAAAAATATGCGTCTTTGCTTTTTTGAGCCACTCACGCTAGGAGATTTTGTTGGCTTGGAACGCATATCCACCTCCCGGCCATTGCCAAGCACCGACAAACTTTTGACCGTCTTGGCTAATCTCGGCTTGCATAAAGTTGTTCAGTGACTTGTCTTCGAGCCAAATGCGAACTGTGTTCGCTTCGATCTCGTAGATGTAGTCAAGTGTGAGCCCATTTAGGAAGCTGTAAAAACGGCTTCTAACTTCAGGAGTCTTGGGCTTTCCAGGTTTTGAAATATGGCCGATGAATTCGATGCCCCGAATGGCTCGACCGGCGTACTTCATGTCAACCTCCTGAATCAAGAAGTGCTCGCCTTCCGCCCACTTGTACTCGACCGTTCCTGATACCTCACCGGTTAGCTTCCACTTGCCGATGAGGCGCTCGAATGAGTTTATGCTCTGTTGCTCAGTTGACTTCGTCATTTTTTGTACCTCCGATATTTTTATTTCGCGTCATAAGCACGTTGCAACTCTGCAATATCGATCTTCTGCATTTGCATCATCGCCTGCATCACGCGGCCCGCTTTGGCGGGGTCGGGATCGCTCAACAACTGCCCCAGTTGCTTGGGCACGATCTGCCAGGTCACGCCGAACTTGTCGTCCAGCCAGGCGCATGGGTTGTATGTCCCGCCCGCGCCGAGTTTTTCCCAGTAGTAATCCACTTCTTCCTGCGTGTCGCAATCGACGACGAAAGACGTGGCCGGTGAAAATTGGTATTGCGGCCCGCCATTGAGTGCCACGAACTGCAATCCATTCAATTCGAAGCTGGCCGTGAGTACCGTGCCTTCGGGCATCGGTCCGCCTTTGGGGTAGCGGTTCACGCTCAATACTTTTGCGTTTTTGAAGATGGAGACGTAGAAGTTCATCGCTTCTTCGGCTTGATGGTCGAACCACAGGAACGGGGTGATCTTTTGCATGATGTTTCTCCTTGGTTGGGTGGTCATGGCGGCACCCTTATTTTTCAACCACGGCACGCAAGTTATTCAGGCTGTCTTCAAAATCCTTGCCGATCATCTTGTCCATGTCGAAGAACAGCCCCATGACTTTGGGCACGAAAGCCATAGTGCCATACATGCTCCACACGAGCTGCGTGCCATCGCCCTGCGGCTGCAAGACCAGATCGGCCATGTTGTGTCCTTCGAAGGGAGAAATGAAATCCAGCTTAATCTGCACTTTTTGGTTAGGGATGGACTCGGTGAGGGTCATGCTGCCCTTGCCCACATTCTGGTTGCCTTCCCAGGCATACACAGCCCCCACGCCGCTGGCCGCGCCGCTATGGGTTTTTTTCATGCCGGGATCCTTGCGCTCCCAGGCCGACCAAGCCGGCCAGTTGTGGAAATCGTTAATCTGCGCGAACACCTGGGCTGGCGTGGCCTTAAAGGTGGCACTACGTTCCACGCGGAAGGTGTCGGGGCGCGTGGCGGCGTAAATCAGAATGGCCGCGATGACGAGTGCGATGACGATGAGAGATTTGATGAGCATGGTGTTCTCCTTAAGTTGGACTACGGGTTGGATTGCAAAAACTGGGCGAGGCGGGTAAGACTATCCTCCCAGCCCGGTTGATACCCCGCCTGGGATGCAGCCACGAGGCGCTCCGCATCGAGAAAGCGGGTGTGATGAGTCAGCAAAGTGTGTTGCCCTTGCGCGGTGAACGTGATGGTTACACGCGAATGCGGCGGGATGCCCGCGCCGCACGGATGCCCTTCCGCAGCTTCGCCTTCGTACACGATGCGCTCGTGCTCGACGATCTCGCGGAAGGTGCCGATGCAGCGATAGACATTACCGTCCGGCGCGCGCATCTCCAATCGGAAACGCCCACCCACGCGCAGATCGCTTTCGCAGCGCTGGTTCTCGAATCCTTGAGGCCCCCACCACCGCATGATGTGCGCGGGATCGGTCCATGCCTGCCACACCAGCGCGCGCGGCGCATTGAAGATGCGCTCGATCCTGATCTCGCATGCGCTAATGTCACTTGCGCTTTGTGTTCTCGCGTCCATTTTTCTTTTCCTCGGTTTGCAGTTCCTGCAAATAAGCATCCAGCCGGTCGAAACGCCGCTCCCAGAATTGGCGGTACTGCTCAATGAAACCGGCGGCCTCTTGCAATGGTGCTGCTTCCAGTTTGCAAGGTCGCCATTGCGCCTGCCGCCCCTGTGTGATGAGTCCCGCGCGCTGCAATACCTTGAGATGTTTGCTCACGGCGGGCGGGCTGATGTCAAACGGGGCGGCGAGTTCCGCGACTGAGGTTTCGCCCAGCGCAAGCCGCGCGAGGATGGCACGGCGCGTGGGGTCGGCGAGTGCGGCGAAGGTGGCGCTGAGTCGGTCTGCGGGCATTTCGGCGAACCTGTTTTGTAATTAACCTGATGGTAAATTACACTTCCCTTGTGCGGCCTGTCAAGCGAGGTTTGTGCAAGTTAGACATTCCCCCTGCAAGCCATTAGACTTGCGCACTTTTTTACAGGACGACCATCATGTCCGACGATCTCGAACAAACCATCAACGAACCCGCAGCCGTACCGCGCGACAAGATCGCGCGCGAAGTGGCGCGTCGCCGCACGTTTGGCATCATCTCGCACCCGGACGCGGGCAAGACCACACTCACCGAGAAGCTGCTGCTGTTCTCGGGCGCGATCCAGATGGCTGGGGCGGTGAAGGCGCGCAAGAGCGGGCGCCATGCGACTTCCGACTTTCTCGAAATCGAAAAGCAGCGCGGCATCTCGGTGGCCTCGTCGGTGATGCAGTTCGAGTACCGCGACCACGTGGTGAACCTGCTCGATACGCCGGGGCACCAGGACTTCTCCGAAGACACTTACCGCGTGCTCACCGCCGTGGATTCCGCGCTGATGGTGATCGACGCGGCCAAGGGCGTGGAAGCGCAGACCATCAAGCTGCTGGACGTGTGCCGCATGCGCGATACGCCCATCATTACCTTCATGAACAAGATGGACCGCGAAGTGCGCGACCCGCTGGAGTTGCTGGACGAGGTCGAGTCGGTGCTCAACATCCAGTGCGCGCCAGTCACCTGGCCGCTCGGTATGGGCAAGACTTTTCGCGGCGTGTATCACCTGTTGAAGGATGAAATCCTGCTGTTCACGCCGGGTGAAGAGCGCGCCGACGGCGAGGTGGAAATCATCAAGGGCATAGCCAACCCGGTGCTGGCCGAGCGCTTCCCGCTGGAAATCGGGCAACTGAAAATGGAAGTGGAGCTGGTGCATGGTGCATCGCATCCTTTCGATTTGCAGCGCTTTCTCGACGGCAAACAGACACCCGTGTTTTTCGGTTCCGCCATCAACAACTTCGGCGTGCGCGAGATTTTGAACGCGCTGCTGGACTGGGCACCCGCACCGATAGAGCGCGATGCCACGGTGCGCGCCGTGAGCCCGAGCGAGCAGGCGTTCTCCGGCTTCGTGTTCAAAATTCAAGCCAACATGGATGCCAACCACCGCGACCGCATTGCCTTTTTGCGCGTATGTTCCGGCCATTTCGAGCGCGGCATGAAGATCAAGCACCTGCGCATCGGTCGCGAGATACGCGTGTCCAATGTGGTGACCTTCATGGCTTCCTCGCGCGAGCAAGCGGAAGAAGCCTATGCGGGCGACATCATCGGCCTGCCCAACCACGGCAACATGCAGATCGGCGACAGCTTCTCCGAAGGCGAACTGTTGCAGTACACCGGCATTCCGTATTTCGCGCCGGATTTTTTCCGCTCGGTGCGCATCCGCAACCCGATCAAAGTGAAGCAGTTGCACAAGGGCTTGCAGCAGCTCGGCGAAGAGGGCGCGGTGCAGGTGTTCAAACCGGTAGACGGCGGCGACCTGATTCTGGGCGCGGTCGGCATGTTGCAGTTCGACGTGGTGGCCAGCCGCTTGCAGGGCGAGTACGGCGTGGATGCGATGTTCGAGAGCACCAGCACCACCAGCGCGCGCTGGGTCACTTGCGACGACAAAAAAATCCTGGGCGATTTCGAGAAAGCGCTGTCGCACAACCTCGCCATCGACGCGGCGGGCAATCTGGCTTACCTCGCGCCGAATAGCGTGAACCTGCGCTTGACGCAAGAGCGCTGGCCTAAAGTGGTGTTCCATACCACGCGCGAACACGCGGTGAACCTTTGATGCAACGACTCGAATTCCAATTGCGCGGCGAATTCATCGAGCTATGCAATCTGCTCAAACTCACCGGTGTGTGCGACAGCGGCGGTGCGGGCAAGGCGTTGGTGGCGGAGGGCTTGGTGTCGGTCGATGGCAAAGTGGAGTCGCGCAAGACGGCGAAGATACGCGCCGGGCAGGTGGTAAGCTTGGGCGATGTGCGCATACGCGTGCTGGTTTGAGCCATGTTGTACATCGCCCACAACGTCCTTATCCCCGAACGCGAGATCGAACTGAGCGCCGTGCGCGCGCAAGGTGCGGGCGGACAGAATGTGAACAAGGTATCGAGCGCGGTGCATCTGCGTTTCGATGTCTCCGCATCATCGTTGCCGGATGACTTCAAGCAGCGCCTGCTGCAACTCAGCGACCAGCGCATCACCAAGGACGGCGTGGTCATCATCAAGGCGCAGGAATACCGCAACCAGGAACAGAACCGCAACGAGGCGTTGCGGCGCTTGAAAGCGCTGCTGCTGTCGGTCGCCGTCAAACCCAAACCGCGCGTCGCCACCAGGCCGACGCGCAGTTCGCAAAAGAAGCGGGTGGAGAGCAAGGTCAGGCGCGGTGCAACGAAGTCGCTACGCGGGCGGGTGGTGGAGTGATTTTGAAAAACATTTGTCCGCAGATTCACACAAATTTTAACCCCAATAATCCATACATGGACGCCCACTTTTTGCAAAGCTTTCAATTGATGATTTTGAGAGCAGGTAAAGATGGCAGCCTACATCGGGACTTTAAATGAGGCGCATTGCTTCCGCCCCTGATGGAATGCGCCGAGTAACGCCAGATCAATTAGCTCGGCCATCTGCCTGTCCATTTCTTTGAAGTTGCCGTTCAACCGCTCCAGCAATTTGCGCAGGGTGCCGGGCAATCTGTTCTCGCCATCTTCCAGAATATCCGGCACCCGTTTGACTATCGATTTGATGCCTTGCGGGATTGATGATGCCAAACCCGGAAGAACGGCTGAATGCTGGTTTAAAGTGTGCCGAATCTATTGTGACTACTTTTTGCTGAAAGGATGAAGCCAGTTCTTTAGCCAACTGAAACGACTTTGCCTGACCAATTCCGCCATTTCCTCCTGTTCGCGAAAGGCTATTGATGGCACTGACTTGGAAATACTGGCACGACGCGAACCAGTGTATTGCCTGACTGCCTCTTCAAGACGCCCAATTCCTCGTATCGCTTCATGTTCTAGAATCTCCTGAGCAGCATTATGCGACGCTCTGTTAACAGAGCCACATCCTTGTCCGTTTCCTTGGTCTGGATTGTGCCGAACAGATTGTCAAACGCTTCAACAACAGTGTTCCTGTTATTTAAGGGTAAATTTTTGCCGCGCTCTTGAAATATGATCCCTCCGCCCATATCATTAGCAGTCGCTGGCGTTGAGTGCTAACCAACGCCACTACTTTTTGTTAACTGTATGTTTTAGGAGAGAAAGTATGAAGATTCGTCCCTTAAGTGATCGCGTCATCGTTAAACGTTTGGAAGAGGAGCGCAAGACTGCATCCGGTATCGTGATTCCCGATGCGGCAACTGAAAAGCCAGATCAAGGCGAAATCATCGCTGTGGGCAATGGCAAAGTCGGCGACGACGGTAAAGTGCGCGCCATGAGTGTCAAGGTTGGCGACAAGGTCATGTTCGGCAAATATTCCGGCCAGGCATTCAAGCTCGACGGCCAGGAACTGCTGACTATGCGCGAAGACGACATCATCGGCATCGTTGAAGCCTAACCCAAGCTCAACTAGCTTTGAACTTGGCTCACTGAATTACTGTTTTCTAGGAGAAATAACATGGCAGCAAAAGACGTAAAGTTTCACGACGCAGCTCGCGCCAAGATGGTTATCGGCGTGAACATTCTGGCCGACGCAGTCAAGGTCACTCTGGGTCCCAAAGGCCGTAACGTGGTATTGGATCGCTCCTACGGCGCGCCGACCATCACCAAGGACGGCGTATCCGTCGCCAAAGAGATCGAACTGAAAGACAAATTCGAGAACATGGGCGCGCAAATGGTTAAGGAAGTGGCTTCCAAGACCTCCGACGTGGCTGGTGACGGTACCACCACCGCCACCGTGCTGGCGCAATCTATCGTTCAGGAAGGCATGAAGTTCGTTGCCGCCGGCATGAATCCGATGGATCTGAAGCGCGGCATCGACAAGGCTGTGATCGCCGCTGTTGCGGAACTCAAGAGCATCTCCAAGCCTTGCACCACCAGCAAGGAAATCGCCCAAGTCGGTTCGATCTCCGCGAACTCCGATACCGTCATCGGCGAAAAGATCGCTGAAGCGATGGACAAGGTTGGCAAAGAAGGCGTCATCACCATCGAAGACGGCCAAGGCCTACAAGACGAGCTGGACGTGGTGGAAGGTATGCAGTTCGATCGTGGCTACCTGTCTCCCTACTTCATCAACAACCAGGATCGTCAAATCGCGGCGATGGAAAACCCGTACATCCTGTTGCACGACAAGAAGGTGAGCAACATCCGTGATCTTCTTCCGGTACTGGAACAAGTCGCCAAGGCCGGTCGCCCATTGCTGATCATCGCTGAAGATGTGGATGGCGAAGCACTGGCCACCCTGGTGGTGAACAACATCCGGGGCATCCTGAAGACAGTTGCCGTTAAGGCTCCGGGCTTCGGCGACCGCCGCAAGGCGATGCTGGAAGACATCGCCATCCTGACCGGCGGTACGGTGATCGCCGAAGAAGTGGGTCTGTCGCTGGAAAAAACCACTCTGGCTGAATTGGGTCAAGCCAAACGCATCGAAGTGGGCAAAGACAACACCACCATCATCGACGGCGCGGGCAAGGAAGATGCGATCAAGGGGCGTATCGCCCAAATCAACAAGCAAGCCGAAGAGTCCACCAGCGACTACGACAAGGAAAAACTGCAAGAGCGCAAAGCCAAGCTGGCAGGCGGCGTTGCAGTCATCAAGGTCGGTGCCGCAACCGAAGTTGAAATGAAAGAGAAGAAGGCGCGCGTCGAAGACGCGCTGCACGCAACCCGCGCGGCCGTGGAAGAAGGCATTGTTCCCGGAGGCGGCGTTGCACTGCTGCGCGCCAAGGCTGCCGTGGCCAAGCTGAAAGGCGACAACCACGATCAGGATGCCGGCATCACTATCGTCCTGCGTGCGATGGAATCTCCGCTGCGCGCAATTGCACAAAACGCCGGTGACGAGCCATCCGTAATCGTCAACAAGGTGCTGGAAGGCAAAGGCAGCTTCGGCTACAACGCGGCAAGCGGCGAATACGGCGACATGCTGGCGATGGGCGTGGTTGACCCGACCAAGGTGACCCGCACCGCGCTGCAAAATGCATCCTCCATCGCCGGCCTGATGCTGACCACCGCATGCATGGTTGCCGAACTCCCAGAAGACAAGCCGGCTACCGGCGGCATGGGCGGCGGCGATATGGGCGGCATGGGTGGTATGGGCGGCATGATGTAATTGCCCCCAAGGCACAAGGAGCACCTGACAAACCCCGCCTTGCGCGGGGTTTGTTTTTACAGCTTCAGGTTCAGTCGCAGCAGCCCGGAAAAAATATCGGAAAGTTCCTGATGCAAAGCGCGGAAAAAATTTCTCAGCGCAGCATCTGGATGATATGTAAGCAAAAAAACGGGGTTTCAGAGAAGGCTTACCTCGAGGTTAGCCGGAACTAAATTTTTTGTGAGCCGCCGCTTCGCGGCTTGCCTGCTTACCCCGCTGCCGCAACGCAGCAGTTGGGATGAAATATGGTTTTTTAGAGACGCCCTTTGCTTAATTTAAAGACGGCATGAGCGCAAACGCAGACCAGCACAACATTGATGGCAGAGCGTTCGCTCTATACGATGCCGCCATCCAGACCCAATGGGGTTTCCTCATGGATGCCGCATGCTGAAACGCGCGATGAAAACGCTGTTGCGGATAGGCGGTGGCTGCGGCGCAACGCGCGGTGGCGCGTGGATCGTGGACGCGCCGCGCCAGTCCGTTCACCACCGGCGCGATGTGACCGTAGCCGCGTGCGGTGATGTCAGCGAGGGGGATGGGGCATGTAGCGAACTTGCACGCCGCCAACCGCTCGTCCCGAGCGGTCCGCCCCGCTGGCGTATCGTGGGTGGGGGCAAAAATTACCGCAGGCTACGCAAATTATTTACCCGGCGTCTGTGGTGCCGCAACGCCGGATGCGGCAGATACGGCGGAAGCACCCTCCGGCGCGTGTGGCGGCGATGAGGGCGATGCTTTTCATCCGGTTCTCCTTGGGTCAGTTATAAATTGCTGCTATTTCTTGCTCCCGGTCTCTTCGCGTTCCATGCGTTTGATCACATATTTCAGATCGAAGTCGAGCACGCGGGCGGCGAGGCGGTCAATGAGGGTGCGTTGGGGGGCGGGGCGGTGGTCGTCGTTCCTTTCTCCGCGTTTGCCGTTCTCGTTCTCGTCATCATGGTCGATGTCTTTGTGTTCGCGCTTGAGTATTTCGCGCAAAGTTTCGATATGTTCTTTGCCCGCTTTGAACTGGTTGCGGCGGTAGGCGTCGGCGGCGGAAACCAGGTAGCGGTCTAGCTGGGCGGCTAATGCCGGGTCGAGCAGTTGCTTGCTAGGCCATGTGGCTATGTGGGTGCGGCTGCGGTCGAGTGTGATGGCGGCATCGAAGGGGGCGGGGACAGCAATGGTGGGAGCCGCCACATTACGGGGAACGAAGTCGTGCGTTTCGATCTCGTCCAGTTGCGCAAGGATAGCGCTATCCGCGGGATATCCTCCACCATCTTTTTCTAAGGCAAGGTTGTATGCTGGATACCATCCAATGCGAACGCTACTATCTATTCTGCCGCCTGCTTCAAATGCGACAGCTCCATCCCAACCAGCAGGAGTTGATAATGCCGCTTTATTAGCGCGCAAAACCGCCATTGCGGCAGCGGATTCTGCGGCAGTTGTTATTCCCATACTTTTTGAGAGGGGCTATATCTTTGCCGCCATGTCTCGGCAGAGACAGCGTTGCCCCCGAGGCTTGCCCGCTACGGTTTAATGCTGCACAAAAAGAACCCCGCTCGCGCGGGGTTCTTTGTTTTTGTCACACGGCATCCGCTGGGATTCGCCGCACCGCTTCCTGTACTTACTGTTTATTTTCGGGCGTACGCCACACATCGGCGATGGATTTTTGTCCGGCGCTTTCGCCCAGATATGGCAAACCATACATTTCCGAGAGCATGCGTAACAGCGTGTAATGATTGATGCGCTGTGCCGACTTGCCGGGCTGCACCATCGCCCCCACAAACAACGTCGCGATGCGGTTACCCGCCGAGCCGTTATCTTCATCCCACGTCACGATCAGCAAGCTGTTGTTGTGCGCCAGCGCCCATTGCGCATAGCTCTCGATATGCTGCGCCAGCCAGGCATCGCCCTGCGCGATGCTGCCATCGTGCATATCGTTAAGCTGATCGGGCACAACCAAGGCAAGCGTCGGCAGATGCGAGAAATCTTGCGGAAACGCGCTGAACGGCTGATTGAACGCAGCCAGCTCTTTCCAGTTCGCCACCGGATTATGTTTGCGCATGTATGCGCCATACATGCAGCCCGCATAGCCCGCCTCGGGCATGGACTCCGCATAGCTGACGAAGCTCAAACCCTGGGCGATCAAGGCGCTGCCCAGATTCTCCCCCTGCAACTCCAGCGGGCAGGCGTTGCTGCTGATGCCGCGCAAACTGCCGGTGAACAACGCCAGATAATTCGGCTGGCTGGGATGCGTTACGCCGTAGGAGTTCGTGAACAGCACGCCGCGTCGGGCAAGTGCATTGATGTATGGCGCCTCCTTGTTGCCGATAATCTGCGCGAACGATTTATTTTCTTCCACCACGATGACAATGTGATCCGGGCGCGGCAACACGGCAGCGGCCAGCGCACCATGCGCTGTCATCAGGCCAAATAACACAACGGGCAGGCCGAGCCATGAACGCGCTTTTGATTTGGCCGACAAATTAAAAATGCAGTGCAGCATAAATTTCCTCACAAACTCTGATTTCAACGACATCGCGGCAACACGCCGCTGTTCGCCGCGCGCAATAACGCATCTCCCGACGCAATTCACTGCGCAGAGAGTCGCATAGTTTTGTTACAAACGCTCCACGAACTCCCGAAATTTAACAATGCGCCAGTTAACGGATGGGCAAAGCGCAACGAGGTGGCATGCAATAGCAGACGCGGCGCACCGGCGGCATCGCCATACAAAGCGTCGCCGAGAATGGGATGCCCGATAGCCGCCATGTGTACGCGCAGCTGGTGCGTGCGCCCCGTCACCGGCTCCAGCTCGACGTGGCTGGTGTTTGTCGCCGCATCGTATGCCAGCAGCCGATAACGCGTAAGCGAGGGCTTGCCTGACTGCATGTCGATCTTTTGCAACGGACGGTTAGGCCAATCCGCCGCGAGGGGGAAACCCACCTCGCCCGTCTCGGGCATTAAGCTGCCCGCCGCGACCGCCTCATAGCGCTTTTCCACCCCGCGCTCGCGAAACATCTGCGACAAGCGGCGCTGTATTTCAGCACCGCGTGCGAATACCATCAGACCGGACGTCGCCATATCCAGGCGATGTACGACCAGCGCATCGGGAAATTGTTGTTGGAGCCGGACAGAAAGACAATCCTGCTTATCCTTGCCGCGTCCGGGCACGGCAAGCAGCCCGGCGGGCTTGTTAACCACCAGCAGGAAATCGTCGTGGTAGATCAAGTTTATTCCAGCGTTCACATGCAATTCAAGCCTTCTTCACGAACCCGGTCTTCAACTGCATCGCGCCGATACCGTCGATCTTGCAGTCGATATCATGGTCGCCATCCACCAGGCGGATATTCTTCACCTTCGTACCCACCTTCACGGTCGAGGACGAACCTTTCACTTTCAGGTCTTTGATAACCGTAACCGAATCGCCATCCACCAGCACATTGCCGAACGCGTCTTTGTACACGCGTTTCTGCTCGCCCGTGTCGGCAGTCGCAACGATAGGCCATTCATAAGCACACTCGGGGCAGACATAGTTGGCACCGTCTTCATAGGTGAATTCGGAACCGCATTTGGGGCACTTGGGTAAAGCGGACATGAGGTTTCCTGTGATTGAAAAACGAAAGTTGTAGCCCGGAATGCATGCCATCCGGGCATAAGTTTGTTTATGCGGCAATACGCTCCAATGGATGAATATTTTTCAACACCTCGGTCAAAGAGTCTTTTGTCATTTCTGTATCGTATTTGGCTTGTAAGCGTAGCCACCAGCCATCGGACAAGCTAAAGAATCGGCACAGACGCAAATCGGTATCCGCCGTGATACCGCGCTTGCCGGAGATAATGTCGCCGATGCGTTGCGGCGGCACACCGATCTCTTTAGCAAGGCGATACTTGGTCATTCCCAACGGTTTCAGGAATTCTTCATCCAGCATTTCGCCGGGGGATACAGGGGCAACTTTACGCATGATGTCGATTCTTTCTAGCAGTTTGTTGAAATTCACCTCAATTTCGAGGGCCAGCGGTGATGCACAATAGTATTTTCAAGCCAAACCCCTCGGTGCAACTGGAAGCAGGTGCTTATATGCCTTCGTTTTTGCA
>SCUU01000235.1 GCA_004297065.1 Gallionellaceae bacterium | reverse complement strand
AGAGACGGCGCGCGATTGGCGCGCGTCTTTTGGGGTGGATCATGAAAAGGCCGATTTGGTGTTTACCGAATCGGCCTTTTCTTTTGTTCCCGACCTGTTCTAAAGTCGCGCCATGAGTAGCGCTCCTATCGAAAGTTGTTCCCCGTTGACCGACGGCACCGCGCTGGCGGTGGCGCGGGGGACGTTGCGGCTGTTTTTCCGCCATGACATGAGCGGCATATTGGAAGTGCCGCTGCCCAATGGGCGGCGTGCCGACATTATGGCGATCGACGGGGCAGGGCGGCTGACGATCGTGGAGATCAAGTGCAGCCGCGCGGATTTGCTGGGCGACATGAAGTGGCCCGACTATTTCGACTATTGCGACCGTTATTATTGGGCGGTGCCGATGGGGTTCGACCTGTCGCTGTTCGATAGTGAAGCACTATGGCCCGCGCGCACCGGGCTGATCGTTGCGGATCAATATGACGCCGAACTGGTCCGCCCCGCGCCGATCGAGCCATTGGCGGCGGCGCGGCGCAAGGCGGAGACGTTACGCTTTGCCCGGCGCGCGGCGCGGCGACTAACCGCGATCAGCGACCCTGATCATGCGGCGGAGATCGGGTGGTAGGCTGCGTTTTGCCTCAGAACACCGGACCCTGCACCGGTCCCTTGGGCGTGGTGCTGGTCTTGGCGGCGGCGAGGGCTTCGGTGAGGCCGGGGGTGCGGTTGTCGCGGTTGGCATAGTCGCGCGCGGACATGCCGGCGATGCTGTCGCGCTTGTCGGGATTGGCACCCTGCGTCACCAGCAGCCGGACAAGGCCCAGGTCGCGCAGTTGCACCGCTCGGATCAGCGGGGTTTCGCCGCTGCCATTGGTCTTGTCCACCTGCGCGCCATGGGCGATCAGCGCGCGCACGCCTTCCTCGAACCGGCCCTGCACCGCCTTCATCAGCGGGGGATTGCCCGCATTGTCGGCCAGATTGGGGTTGGCCCCCTTGGCCAGCATGAAGGCGAGCCAGGTGGCGTCGCGCCGCGCGATAACGATGTGCAGCGCGGTTTCGCCGGTCGTGACATCGCGGCTGTTGACCACAGTGGAGCCGGGCTTTTGCAGCAGGTCGGTGACCTTCTGCCCGTCGGCATCCTTCACGGCTTTGAGGAAATTATAATTGTCGGAAAATTGCGCCTGCGCCGCGACAGGGGATAGCAGCGCCAGCGTCAGCGCGGCGGCGCGTCCCAGACCCATCCATGCGCTCAACCCGGTCTTGCTCATCATCTGCCCCGTATCATTTGCAAATCGGCCCATAGCAAGGCATGGCTGGCGGCACCATGAACAAAGCAAAGATTGC
>SCUU01000234.1 GCA_004297065.1 Gallionellaceae bacterium | reverse complement strand
CCAGGATGCGATGAGCCGACATCGAGGTGCCAAACCGGATCGTCGATATGAACTCTCGGATCCGATAAGCCTGTTATCCCCAGAGTACCTATTATCCGTTGAGCGACGGCGATACCACCTTCCACCGCCGGATCATTAAGCCCAACTTTCGTTTCTGCTCGAGATGTGTCTCTTGCAGTTAAGCGCCCTTATGCCTTTACACTCGACGCGCGATTGCCGACCGCGCTGAGGGCACCTTTGGGCCCCTCCGTTATCGTTTAGGAGGGAACCGCCCCAGTCAAACTGCCCACCTAACACTGTCCGTCTGGCGGCTTCACGCCTTGGACGTTAGAACACGCGGACAAGCAGGGTGGTATTTCACCGTTGGCTCGACCCGACCTAGCGGCCGGGTGTCAGCGCCTCCCACCTATCCTACACAGCCTGATCACATATTCAATGCCAGGTTGCAGTAAAGGTTCTGGGGTCTTTTCGTCTACATGCGGGCACGCAGCGTCTTCACTGCGACCACAATTTCGCCGAGTCCCCCGTTGAGACAGCGGTCAGCTCGTTACACCATTCGTGCGCGTCGGAACTTACCCGACAAGGAATTTCGCTACCTTAGGACCGTTATAGTTACGGCCGCCATTCACTGGGGCTTGAGTTCAGCGCTTCGCCTTACGGCTGACGCATCCCCTTGACCTTCCAGCATTGGGCAGGTGTCAGTCACTATACCGCGACATCGCGTCTTTGCAGTGACCTGTGTTTTTACTAAACAGTCAGCTGACCCTCTTTACTGTGAGTCACCAGGGCTTGCACCCCAGCGACCACCCCTTGTCCCGAAGTTACGGGGCCATTTTGCCGAGTTCCTTAACGGGGGTTCTCTCGAACGCCTGGGAATGTTCTTCCCGCCTACCTGTGTCGGGTTGCGGTACGGTCACCCACAGGACTTCGAACGATGAGTTTTCTAGGCAGCGTGGTTTGAGCCAGTTTGCTTCGGCCGTGGCCTCAGCTCCCCATCCGAACTGACCCGCCTTGCGGCGGCTTGAACGGACAGACCGGGACATCCAACACCCGGATGGCCTGACCTCCTGCGTCATCATCGCCCGTCAAACGCCCTGTGAGTGGTAGCCGAATGTTCGCGGCTTGTCCATCGCTGACGCCATTTGGCCTTAGCTTAGGACCGACTCA
>SCUU01000024.1 GCA_004297065.1 Gallionellaceae bacterium | reverse complement strand
GTGCAACCTTGGCCTTGAACTCACCACTGAAAATCTTGCGCTTCGTTTCACTCATAACCTGCTCCTTTTTACGGCAGGCTACCATCTTAATTTACTGTCTGAAAATTGGGGTCCACTATAGTACGAAGCAAAATCCACTCTCAATTCTTGAGGCAAATTTGCGGAAAAAACACTCGAAGAAAATATCATCAAGGCTATCGCACTCAAGCGAAAAAAAATCCTCACCGTCAACATACTCAACTCCCCCAATTATTCCTCACACACAATCCATTTAGGTATACGTCTATCTAGTACCCCCCATCCGAATGTAACCCAGTTACAGCAAAAAATATATAGTCTGTTTTTAGCGCTTGTCGGCATACAGAATTTGGTAGTATTCGCAACTCAAGTGTTCCACGCATGAAATTTCATTTTGGTGGCTAAAAATATGTCTAGCGAATTATTGTTCAATAAAGAAGAGGATGTTATTCGAAATGGCGAAGCGCTACTTCTAGTTACCCCGGATCAAAAAACGCTCCTTGAAGCACATGCCCGCATGGTGGAAGACTACAAGAAGCTTTTCAGCCAAACCAAGCGGCTTGTAAGAATGAATGATCGGCATGAGGCTGAGCTGTCAAAAAAGAACAAGGCAGAAATAGTGCTTCGCCGCCAAATAGAAGAATACAACCTGCACTTGGAGCAGCGCGTAAAAAAACAAGTCGGCATCATCACTCAAGCGCAAACCGAAACAATTTTCGCGCTATCCAAATTGGCGGAATCTCGTGACCCTGAAACAGGTGCCCATCTGGAAAGAATTCGAGAATATTGCAAGTTGCTTGCTTCTGCTTTAAGCAAACATTCTCAATATTCACGAACAGTCAATAACGACTACATAGAAAATCTCTACATCGCCAGCCCGCTTCACGATATCGGGAAAGTCAGTATTCCAGACCATATCCTGCTCAAACCTGGCCGGCACACCGACGAAGAATTCGCCATTATGAAAACTCACGCTGTACGCGGGGCGGAAACGCTGCGCGCGGTTCACCAGAATAATGGGAACAATAGCTTCGTCCAGATCGGCATCGAAATCGCCGAAAGCCATCATGAAAAATGGGATGGCTCCGGCTATCCATACGGATTGAAAGGCAACGCAATTCCGTTGAGTGGAAGAATACTGGCTTTAGTAGATGTGTACGATGCGCTTCGTTCGAAACGATGCTACAAGGAATCATTCTCGCACGAGAAATCCCGCGCCATCATCCAAGAAGGCGAAGGAAAACATTTCGATCCAGATATTGTTTCCTGCTTCCTGGAAATTGAGAATGATTTTGATGCCACTTGGAAAAACCTAAGCGATGACGAATAACTTGACCTATTCTGTAAGCTAATACGGGGAATTTTTAAATATGCCGAGATACAAAATCGCAATTATAGGCGGAGGAATTTCTGGTCTTGCGGCGGCCTATCATCTCAAGCATGCCAGACACGAATTCAAGATTTTTGAAGCCGCCCACAACGTGGGGGGAAATGTCCGCACCCTGCCACTTGATGTAGGAGGCACCAGCCGCTGGGTCGATCTCGGAGTAAATGATTTCAACAAAAACAGCTACACCAATCTGATGAGAGTATTCACTCAACTTGGAGTGGAGTACGCCCCCCTCGAAGATACCATCTCTTATTCCAACATCGGGCCAACGGGAGAGCTTGAAAAGCCTTTAATTGGATTCACCATGGACGGTAGGTGGGGACCAAAACCACCCGAGGGCGTGGTTCGCGGAACCAATATGTTTGGGGATGCCATAAAAAAATTTATTAGCGAACCGCCCCCTGGAAGCCGATATTGGACAGTAGGTGAATTCGTCAAATGGGCCCAGTTCCCCCAAGATTTTATCCGACTGAGCCTATATCCCCGAATCAATGCCATGTATTTTGCTGGCAATATCAAGCCTAGCGAGATGCCTGCCAGGCAGGTCGCGCATTATTATTTCCTGCAAGAAGGATACGGAACCCGCACAAAAGCTGAAAGACAGTACTGGGTGGGAGGTGCAACCAAATGGATTGACAAACTGGCGGCCTATTTACAAAAAGATTTGCCGCAAGTCATCTTCAAGGGCGTGAAAGCACAATTTGAAATCACTCAAGATAGAAGAATCATTGTCTATACAACACCAGCCGGGGCGCCCCCGGACACCAAACCACAACAGGAAATTTTCGACAAGCTGATTCTCGCAGTTCAGGCAAGAACCATTGAAAACACCTATTCTCGCAAAGAGCAAATTCCGGGCACTGTTAAACAGGTGGGCAAGGCAATCTCCTACGAAGAAGATGAAGTTGTAGTACACCTATCAACTGCCAATATGCCGCCAGACCCGAATACATGGCGAACCTACAACATCAATATTTTCCCGGATCAGGACAAGGGGCAGCGCTACAACATCAATTATTGGATTAATCGACATCAGAACGATTCCAAAAATCCTAGTTACAACTGCCAAAGTTCCGAATTTCGGGAACACACCTATACACCGCAATATTTCCTCTCTTTAAATCCCCTTAATCCGATTCCAGATATATGCCGCTTGAAGAGCCAGCCCTACGGTAACTGCACCATGTTCAAGTTTTACCACTGCCGATTAAATATGGACGCCACCAAAGCACAAGATTATCTCGTTCCTCTGATGATGAAGGGAATCGACAATGTCTATTTTACCGGGGGATACACGAAAGGGGCTGGACTACATGAGGAATGCTGGATTTCGGGGACTGAGGTGGCAAAACACGCACTTTCCCCCTCACATCAAGACCCTCATCAGTACAGAATGCCGACCGACTCATCCGATGTCGACGAGCATGTGAGCCACATAGCCCCAGAATATATGCTTGACCTAATTTAACCCGCCCAGTTAAAACCTGGTGAAACTTAACCAGGCTTTTTTCTTTCGGCCATCATGTAATCCAACACTGCGATTGCTTCGCCCAATACCTCTTTCCATTTCGGATCCGCCGAAGAATTTCTTAACACCTCAGCGTCTATCCTAACCTGCACGATTGGCTTTGCACTGTAATCGAAACTGGGACCCGCATTCCCTTTTTTCGGATCATTTGGGAATGCTGGTGTCGACATCAACAAAATAGCCAGCTTCGGAAAAACCGTCTTCATCAGCCACATAGTTTGCGTAAAGTAGACATGGTAGTTAAGCGGAGTAGAAAATGTCTCTCCCAATGCCCTGACAAAAACCCCCCAAAAATCGTTAAACAATATGGAGAGGCTGCGGATCGGCTCTGGCAAATCATGCGGCTTGATGTCTTTAATCATGGGATACGCCTCACCTATTGGAACAGCCCCCGTAGCCAAGCTTTCAAACTTTCTATAGTGCGATAACTCCAATGCTCCATCCGGGCCAAAAGGTTGATACTCCTTATCCCGATACCCTTGCGTTTGGTCCATGTTCTCGACAATGGCAGCTATTGCCTGACTGAGATTATTGATCGACTTCAATGTCCCACCACCATTAGCATAGATGGTGTTGTCTCCATACTGGGCTTTTGTGTTGGTTAAAAACAGGTTTGGTTTATTTTGAAATACATTCCCAAATCCTTCGACTATAGCTTTATAAAACTGCCCTAAAGTTTCCCACCCATTCATCTGGGCTGGTGCAGCCTCATGCGAGCCATATATCAACCATGACGGCTTTTCTATTGTCATGAATACATTTTTAGCCACCTCTGGAGATAACTTTTCCAGCGAAACGTTAAATCCAGTCCGATAATGCGGAAGAGGCAAGGGATAGCTTGGCAAATGCGATGGAGCAAACGAAGGCTTGACTCCAATCGCATTTAATAAATTGCAATTAAGCGCCAAATGAAGCATCTCTTCCATTAAAACGCTGCGCATTATTTGAAAAGCGGGAGAGCTCCAGTCTTTCACAGAGTACATCGCCGTAAAATAAGGCGGTATCACGCCCAACTCCAGTTGCACCCCCGTCTGCAATGCAGCAACCAATTTTTCATACGTCGTAATCGGCGCTTCAATTGAATGCAGTTCCATGCGTATCTCCCCCTAGGTACCCGCCATCTTTATGGCTTTGAAATTTCCCAGCCAATCATCGTTACATCGTCACGCCTTTTTTGCCCGCTTTGATGCTGGAGCAGCGCTGTCCTATAAATTGCCTGCTGGGCAGTAAAATCCAGATGTTGGTTTTCATTAATCAAATTATGTAATCGCTTTTTCCCGAAAGGAAACCGCGATGCGCCCACCTGATCGACGAACCCATCCGAGTACATATAAAAACGTTGTCCGGCTTCCAAACGAATCACCTGCTCCTTGAAATCATAATCAACATTGGAGGCTTTATAGCCAAGCTTTTGCCTGTCTCCCTCCAGTAAAGTAACCGCCCCCCCTTGGGCTATAAGCAAGGGAAATCTAGCCGCTGAAAAAATCATTTCTGATTTCGACAAGTCGAACCAGCACACACCGATCTCCAGCCCGTCATCTACCTGTGATTCGCTTTCGTCAGAATGATGATAAAGAGAAAGCCGAATCTGGCGATTCAAACGTTTGAGCATCTCAGCAGGTCCAGGGCAGTCTGGGTCGCTCAGTATCTGTTTGATGGATGACATGGTAATCATGGTCATGAAGGCGCCGGGAACGCCATGCCCAGTGCAATCAACCACACACACCACAAAACCGCCGCTTACCCGCTCTACCGCATAGATGTCGCCAGAAACAATATCCTTCGGTTCCCAAATAATAAAATGCGAATCGAACAAATCATTGATTACGTCGACAGAAGGCAACACCGCACTTTGGATGATCTTCGCATAGTTGATACTCTCCTCAATCTGCTTGTTTTTCTGCTCGACAACCCCCAGCGCATCGTGTAAATCGGCGGTTCTTTCCAACACCCTTTGCTCCAGAGTGCGGTTTAATTGCTCTAAATGGCCTCTTTGTTTGTTTAGCTGATTTGTAGACGAGAGAAAACCGGCAATAGCGACAAAGCTATCAATATCACCTTTCTCTAGCGGCGGGAAAAAAGGTTTTACTTCTTTCATTCTCGCCGAAATCAGCAAACCGATTGTTTGTTCCCCTTCCAGAATAGGCACCCCCACAAAAAAAAGGAATGGCAGTTTCGCTTTCAACTGCTGAATAATTTCAGTTTTTCCAGCCTTGCGATTCGCTAAAATATGACCATCGTGCATCCATGCCGCATCGTATGGCAGGCGCACACTTTTCAACTCGACTACTTCCTTATCGCTTATGCCGCCCCAAAAGGCAGGATAAAACTCGCCATTCTCCCGAAGTAAAACCAGCGTTTTATCCATTTTCAAAGTCGCGTTTATTTCATGTATGGTCTTTTGACATAAACGCTCTAGAGTCTGCCCCTCTTTGATATTCGCCTGCAGATTAGCCAGTATTGCAAAGCCCTGCTTTTTTAAACGCAGTTCATTATTCAACATGGAAAGATTAGAGTCGTTTTTTACATTCTGCCCAGCAAGCTCATCGGTCAGATTGGCGTAATAGACGCTCTGTTTTTCGAGTGTCAGAAGCTTTTCTGCACTTTCAGAAAGTTGCTTCCGTAATTCGTCAATACTTAGGAGAGCATACGGCTCATCTATGGCCGCACCTGAAAATTCACAAGGCATTTCACCTTGCGCAAAAATCTTTCCTCGAATATGGGCAGCATCCAAATTCCGAAATTCTTCTTCACTCGCAATAGCCAGCACTCCCGTCCAATCAAGTGGAATTGGCTCACCCGCTACGTTACCGATTTCAACGCCGGAATAAAATCCCAGAAGGGGTATGTCACCAAGAGCTTTTTGCACCTCAGCAGCTTCTTCCAGCTCGAAACCGGAATACGAAGCAGCGCGGCCAGCGCAGTCAATATAAAAAGCAAAGACAGGCTTTCTGCCATTCAACCCATTTAAAAGATTTGCCACTTTTTCGCGAATATAGCCAAAATCCATATCCCGCCGCATCAACTGAACTTCAGTTCCCGGAAGCAAATCCGGCTCGAACATCACCAATCCTTTGCGCGCTTCATCAACCCCCATACAGAGGCGATTGGCATAAAGCTCTTCGTCAAATTTGCTGAATCGCTCCCCTCGATTTACCCCGAGGGTTACAAAAAAACTATAGTCTCTCCAAGTCTTTCCAGACTCTTTACCTAAAAGCTCGGCAATTTTGTCCAGTGCCGGAACGCCATCAATTTCAAGCACCACATTTTCGTCTGTTTGGGTTATCTGGTGATAGCTGCTGGCCGGCTTACATCCATGCAGGACGGTGGAGTCAATTCGCATGCCTCCCGAAAAAACCAACGCCAGCGCGCTTTGCTGCAAAACGTCATTGTTGAACCATTGATACGTTTCGCGGCACTGCATATCTCCCACCATACCGGCCCCGACAAGTCGCGGCCAAGCGGCCAGTTCTTCACGCATCCCTTGAAGAAGATAGGTTGCCATATTCATCTTGAAAGAACCGGAAAGTCTATTCACCGAGTCATACAGCAAAATAACCGATGGTTCGCCACGATACGGCTTGGCCTGTATTGTTTTACCCAGAAATTTGCCAACATCCGTTTCATTTTCCGCCAGCTTTTCCGCCAGGAAAATTTCAAAATCGACATTGCTGGAAAAAGAAATCAAAAGGATGCCAACTTGATAGCCGTCATAGGCAAGATTGCTATTGGTTATGATTCCAACACCATAGCCACCGATCAGCTTGCATGACTTGCCGATAACAGACTGGACGCCATCCCTCAGTTTTTCAGGGACATGCCGGGAAGTGGAAATCAGGATGGCCATGTGCCATCCTGATAGACTTCCATTTGCTGCGTTTGAGGCCACATCAACACCAGCCTCATAGGAGTCAGCTTTTTCGCTAAATCCGACCCTCGCAATACTTATATTCATCAAGGGAACCGACTCAGCCGATTTCCGCAGAGGTTTCAACTGGCAAGGTGTTTTTAAGCGTATTCAGAACGGACGATTTCTTGTCAATCGTCTCTTTAGATTTCAACATTTTTTCTTTGCTGTCAGGGCCCTTCAGCTTCACCGAATATTTAAGATTTGAAAGCCCGCTGCTCACACTTTTATCGAATCCAAAAACACCGACCAAATCGCAACCTGCTTCCACACTAACCTCAATCTCATCCAGCTTTGTGCCGAAAAGAGCCGCATTTGAAGCAATCGCTCCCGTGATACAGCCGCACAAGCCACCTATGACATACTCGACCGGATTTGGCGCCTCATCAAGCCCCCCCAGTTGCGCGGGTTCATCAACATAAAATTTAAATTCTCTCCCCTGCCTCGTAATATCCTGCCCATTTGAATTTATTTTATTGACAGTCACTTCAGTTTTCGTCCCGGCCACCCATTTCGATTTTGCAAAAAACGTGATTTTCCCAACCGAATTATCAGCCTTGACGGCCTCGGCGAGTTGGCCAATATTTTCCAGATTTACCCCATTGAGAAGCTCAGACATTTTGCACTCCCTGTGTTTATAAAATAAGTGATTAAAACCCAACGCATCCAACAACCATATTTTTAGTCTTGAAGCGCTCTTGCCGTACATCAGGCCTAGCGGATTGTATAGAAAAAAATGAACTCACGTGACATTCAGCATATATATTTTCGGACTAGATATTTTCATCCCTTGACGAAAATCGGAATTAGTATTTATGGGGGTATGGAAGCGTGGAATTATGTGGTATGGTGCCAGTTCCCCAAGGGGGTGAGCCTCCCAACAGGAGGAGATGGACAGAATTTGTAATCATTGAAATAACGTTGCTCAAATTACAAAATAGACGATGACTCTAGGAGACTGAGAATGAAAATTGATGAATTCTTTGATTACCACGAAGAGGTTTCTTCTAACGGGATATTCCTCACGTTCAGTGGGCCGTTAGATGAGAAGCATTCGTTCTTTACACTCAAAAGCGTTATTTGACTTTTTACTCACTCCACTCTTTAGAGGGCAGCAATGAAAGTAGAAGATTTTTTCAACTATCAGGAAGATTTGGTTGATAGCGGTGTATTCCTGACTTTCAGCGGTGTGCTGACGCATGACTTCATGCTTAAGCTGGGTGACATGCTAAAAACAAAAATGGCGCTTCAGAATGTAGACAAAAATCTGATGCTAAAAGTCTTTTCACTAATGATTGAGCAGTCGCAGAATATCATTTTCTACTCATCAGAAAAATTAGCCATTCCATCACTTGAAAATGAAGAGATGGGGATCGGTACCGTTGCGGTGGGATTTAAAGACGACCATTATTTTGTATTCTGTGGTAATCATATTGCCAATCCAAAAGTGGGGCAATTAAGCGCCAAGCTGGAGGCCATTCAGAAGATGAGCCCAGAAGAGTTGAAGCAACATTACAAGGAACAACGAAGATTGGAGCCTGATACCGATAGCAAAGGCGCAGGTCTCGGGTTTATCGAGATGGCTCGCAAGTCAAGCCAACCTATTGAATTTGCATTTCGTAAGATTGACGATAATCAATCTTATTTCACACTTAAGACAATCATTTAGGGAGTAACGATGGAAAATTTAATCATCTCTGGAACAGAATCCACGCCAGAAATCAACTTTAACCATTCGTCCGGCATATTTGAAATTCGCGGGGAATCCTATCCAGAAAATACTGCCGCGTTTTATGCCCCGGTATATGAATGGTTGAATAATTATTTTGCACAAGCCACCGGAAAATCCGTAACACTGAATGTAGAAATCATCTATTTCAATTCGAGTTCATCGAAAGCATTGATGAATCTTTTTGATTTACTCTCCGAGGTGGGCTCCAAAGGAAATGCAATCTCTGTAAATTGGATTTACGATGAAGACAATGAAAGCGGCTTGGAGTACGGGGAAGAGTTTAAGGAAGATGTCGGAAAGCTGGAATTTAATTTAGTGGTAAAAAATTCTTGATGCATCTCCTGATGCTGAAGTTCGATCAAATGCTTGGAACATCATAGCGCAAGCTTTGCCAAATGAAGTGCCATATCGTTGGCTTCGTTCCCATTTTCTTCTTTAGCCGCACACTCGCCCCCTCTGTCATCAAGGAGTTCTAACACTTGGGATTTTAAAGCGGCCAAACATGGATCATTTCGATTTCGAACACGAGGCAGGTCAATATTTACGGTAGCCTTAATCCTCCCCGGATTGGTCTGCATTACGTTCACGCAGTCGCTCAAATATACGGCCTCCTCAATATCGTGTGTCACGAACAATAGGGTTGCCTGATTATACTCGGCAGCGTCGCGCAACAAATCTTGCAGTCGCATTTTAGTAAAAGCATCTACCGTGCTAAATGGCTCGTCCAGCAACAGCATCTTGGGGCGACAAAATAATCCACGTGCAATTGCAACGCGCTGAGCCATGCCACCTGAAAGCTGCTTGGGGTAATAGTCATTTTTACCTTGCAATCCCATCTCGGCAAGCAGCTCATTGACACGCGGATGTTTTGCTCCGGCTTTTCCTAAACGAAAGCCGATATTTTCGGCCACCGTAAGCCAAGGTAATAGACGTGGCTCCTGAAACACGACACCTACCTGACTGGAATGCGGCTTGAGCGGTTTGCCATTGATATATATCGAGCCGGAATAATCGCTATCCAGCCCAGAAATTAA
This sequence comes from Gallionellaceae bacterium, assembly GCA_004297065.1. Classification (GTDB taxonomy): domain Bacteria; phylum Pseudomonadota; class Gammaproteobacteria; order Burkholderiales; family Gallionellaceae; genus PALSA-1006. The sequence continues at coordinate 17,032 of SCUU01000024.1, read as the reverse complement.
TTTTATCAAGGTACTTTTACCGCACCCACTCTTTCCGACCAAGCTGACAATATCTCCTCGTTTAACACTCAACGATAGATTGTCCAGCACTTCATAGTGCTGGAATTTTTTACTTATATTGTCAGCATGCAACAAAATATTCGACACATCCAAATCCTGAAATCAAATCTCTTTGACGTAAGTGTCCCGCCACGATAACACGCGATGCTCAATAGTCTTGAGCAAACTGTCTGACAGTTTTCCCAGCAATGCAAGCAAAATAATCGTGATAATTACAATATCGACTCGTGCGGTTTCCCGCCCATCAGTAAGCAGATAACCGAGGCCTTCCGACGCAGCGATCAATTCTGACGCGACAAGGAACATCCAACTTAAACTTAACCCGGTTCGCAAGCCAGTAAACATGTATGGTAAGGACGCCGGAATAAAAATACGGTGAATTTGATCAAATTTGCTTAATCCATACACCTGCCCTAATTCAACCAGTTTTTTATCTACGTTATGGATTCCCGCCACCAACGACATATAAACAGGAAAGAAAGCTCCTATCGCAATTAACGTCACCTTGGGTGCTTCCCCAATACCTTGCCATAGCAAAAGTAACGGCACCCAAGCCAAGGAAGGAATGGCTCGCAAGGCTTGAAAAGTGGGGTCAAAATAGCTTTCCAAAGTTCGACTAAAACCAAGAGCCGCCCCAACCACAATAGCCAGAAAAGCACCAATCGAAAATCCGGCCACTACGCGCAGCATACTCGCAACAATATGCGTCTTTAAATTGCCGCTGGCAAGCAAATCGACAAACGCATGCAAAAGATCGGATGGCGGTGGCAACAAATTCTCAGGAATATAATTCTGCCTTGATGCAGCCTCCCACAACGCTATCACCACAATAGGAAACACGGCTCCCTTGCCATGGTGTAAAACACTATTAATAAAATACTTAAGCACTGAAGCCCCCTTCTTCCTCTCGTTGCACTCCATTTTTGAACGCACCGCCAGCTTACCCCTGTGATTTGCATCTTCCTCTACAAATCGCGGATGGAAGGTGCGGCAGTGATAGTAATATACTATTGCTCCGGCCCGATGAAGTCTTAAGCGAACTTCCATATTGGTTAAGGCTTTTAACCAATGTGAATTTCATATTTCACAGGGCCGGAGCAATAATGATCCCGCAAAACAGAGTGGCGCTGGAGAAAGTCATCACCTTCCGTGACTGGTTGCGGGAACAAGCCACACCCCGAGGGCTCACTCCGCCTTCGCCCGCTTCCGCTCCGGCGTAAAAGCCCACCACGGCAACGCCTCTCCGCCGCGCATAAAAGAGACGACGGAGAGGAACACGTCGATCACACAGGGATCCTGGCGCTGTCCGGTTTTTTCGCACAAGGCACGGTACATTTCGAAGGCTTCGCGTTCGATCAATTGCTCCGGGGCATGAATGCCGATCAGGCGCAAGTCCGCCGCCATGGCCTTGCCGATGTTGGGCAGGTCTTCCAGCGTGCGCACCTGTTCGCGCCGGACTTTTTTCGGGTTCATGCCGGCGGTTTGGCGCGCGCGCCGAAGATCGCCGTGCCGACACGCACGATAGTCGCGCCTTCGGCAATCGCGGCGGCATAGTCGTGCGACATGCCCATAGACAAGGTGTCGAGTTGCAGGCCGCGCGAGTTGAGTTGTTGCAACAGTGCGCGCATCTGGGCGAAAGGCAAACGCTGCGCGGCGGGATCATCGGCGGGTGCCGGGATCGCCATCAGCCCGCGCAGCCTGAGATGGGGCAGTCCCGCCACCTGTAAAGCCAAAGCCTCTGCCTCTTCCAGCGCGACACCGCTCTTGCTGTCCTCGCCGCTCACGTTCACTTGCAGGCAGATGTTGAGCGGCGGCAGCAAGGGGGGACGTTGCTCGGACAAACGCTGGGCAATTTTCAATCGATCCACGCTATGCACCCAGGAGAAATTCTCCGCGATGATACGGGTCTTGTTGCTTTGGATGGGCCCGATGAAATGCCACTCCAGCGGCAAATCACGCAACGCCGCTATTTTTTGCAGCGCTTCCTGTACGTAATTCTCGCCGAACGCGCGCTGTCCGGCAGTATGTGCCTCGCGCACTGCGTCTGCCGGAAACGTCTTACTCACCGCCAGCAGAGTAATGCCAGCCGCATCGCGCGCAGCGGCGTGTGACGCCTGCGTGACAGACCGGCGGATTGCTTGCAAGTTGGAAACGATTGCAGTCATAATCCCGTGCGCTGTTGATTGGCCTCGCGACCCGCCCGAATGCGGTCGCCAAATGAATGGGGAATTATAATGGACATCACCGAACTGCTCGCCTTCGGCGTGAAAAATAAAGCTTCCGACCTGCATCTTTCCGCCGGCCTGCCACCGATGATCCGTGTGCATGGCGACATCCGCCGCATCAATCTGCCGCCGATGGAACACAAGGAAGTGCATGCCATGGTGTACGACATCATGAACGACCAGCAGCGCAAATATTACGAGGAAAACAAAGAGCTCGACTTCTCCTTTGAAGTGCCCGGCCTAGCGCGTTTCCGCGTAAATGCTTTCGTGCACAATCGCGGCGCGGGTGCGGTGATGCGTACCATCCCCTCCAAAATCCTCTCGCTGGAAGACCTGAAAGCGCCGAAGATTTTCGAGCAACTCGCCGACTTCCCGCGCGGCATGGTGTTGGTGACCGGCCCGACCGGTTCGGGTAAGTCCACCACGCTCGCGGCCATGGTGAACCACCGTAACGACAACGAGATGGGACACATCCTGACCGTGGAAGACCCGATCGAATTCGTGCACGAATCGAAAAAGTGCCTGGTCAACCAGCGTGAAGTCGGCCCGCATACGCTGTCGTTCCAGAACGCGTTGCGTTCGGCGCTGCGCGAGGACCCGGACGTGATTCTCGTCGGCGAAATGCGCGATCTGGAAACCATCCGTCTCGCCATGTCCGCCGCCGAAACCGGCCACTTGGTATTCGGTACCTTGCACACCAGCTCCGCCGCCAAAACTATCGACCGTATCATCGACGTGTTCCCCGCCGACGAAAAAGAAATGGTGCGCGCCATGCTGTCCGAATCGCTGCGCGCGGTGGTCTCGCAGACCTTGCTCAAGACCAAAGACGGCTCGGGCCGTGCCGCCGCACACGAGATCATGATCTGCACCCCCGCCATCCGCAACCTGATCCGCGAAGCGAAAGTTCCGCAGATGTATTCCGCCATCCAGACCGGCGGCGGCATCGGCATGCAAACACTGGATCAATGCCTGCAAGATCTGGTCAAGCGCAATATCGTCGCCGCATCCGAAGCGCGCGGTAAAGCGATGAACAAAGACCTGTTCCCCGGAAACTAAGGCACATACGACTTACCTTTTGGATGCAGCACCAAGGAGATATCCGCAATGGAAAGAGACCAGGCCACCGAACTGATACACAACCTGCTGCGCGGCATGATCAGCAAAAAAGCCTCCGACCTGTTCATCACCAGCGGCTTTCCGCCCGCCTTCAAGGTGGACGGGAAAATGACGCCCGTCTCGCCGCAAGCGTTGACCGCCGTGCATACCCAGGAACTGGCGCGCGCCATCATGAACGACAGGCAGGCGGCGGAATTCGAATCCACGCACGAGTGCAACTTCGCCATCAGCCCGCCCGGCATCGGACGTTTCCGCGTCAACGTGTTCATGCAGCAGCAACGTGTGGGCATGGTGCTGCGCACCATCACCACCACCATCCCCGATTTCGATGCGATGGGATTGCCTCCAGTATTGAAAGACGTGGTGATGTCCAAGCGCGGGCTCGCTATTCTGGTCGGCGGCACGGGCTCCGGTAAATCCACCACGCTGGCCGCCATGATCGGCCATCGCAATAAAAGCAGCTATGGCCACATCATCACCATCGAAGATCCGGTGGAATATGTGCATGACCACATCAACTGCATCATCACCCACCGCGAAGTCGGGGTGGATACCGAGAATTGGCATAACGCGCTGAAAAACACCCTGCGCCAGGCACCGGACGTCATCCTCATCGGCGAGATCCGCGACCACGAAACGATGGAACACGCCATCGCCTTCGCCGAAACCGGCCACATGTGCCTGGCCACCCTGCACGCCAACAGCGCCAACCAGGCTCTCGACCGCATCATCAACTTCTTCCCCGAAGAACGTCGCGCGCAGTTGCTGATGGACTTGTCGCTTAACGTGCGCGCGCTCATCTCGCAACGCCTGATCCCGAAAAAAGACGGCAAAGGCCGCGCCGCCGCCATCGAGATCATGCTCAACTCGCCGCTGATCGCCGACCTCATCTTCAAAGGCGAAGTAAACCAGATCAAATCGGTCATGGGGAAATCGCGCGAGATCGGCATGCAGACCTTCGACCAGGCCCTGTTCGACCTGTACGAGACCGACAAGATCAGCTACGAAGAGGCCTTGAAGAACGCCGACTCCCTCAACGACCTGCGCCTCAACATCAAACTCAACAGCCAGCACTCCAAAGATACCGACATCATGTCCGGCATCGGGGATTTGAAACTGAACTGACGCGAGTCTCGGGGTGATTTTCAGTGCGAAACATCACCCCCCCATCTTTTCAATAATCCTAAAAAAACGCAGTTGCGCGTTGTCAATTTCACGCCGTGGCAAGCTGGATGAGGGTTTGCGGGCTATTGCTACCCGTTCAACTGCGGTTTTCAGGATAATTTAACCTCCGCTCTGCGACAGCTATTTTTTGCGACCGTAACCATGCCAGAACTCCCCGAAGTCGAAACCACCCTGCGCGGTCTTGCCCCGCACTTAACCGGGCAGGCCGTCGCCGATGTCATCATCCGCAATGCGCAGTTGCGCTGGCCTATCCCGCGCAACCTGCCCAAACTGTTGCGCGGGCAAACTATCCGCGTTTTGCAGCGGCGCGCAAAATATCTGCTGTTTGGGTTCGATCACGGCACGCTTATTCTGCATCTGGGCATGAGCGGCAGTTTGCGCATACTGACTGCGCCAACGCCGCCCGACAAACACGAGCATTTCGATCTGGTGCTGGCGAATGGCGCGATCATGCGTTTGCGCGACCCGCGCCGATTCGGCGCGGTGTTGTGGCATAGCGGCGGAGCAAACGCACATCCGCTGCTCGCCGAACTCGGCCCCGAACCGCTACACCAGGATTTCGGCGGCGAGCATTTATACCGCGTCACACGCAAGCGCAGTGCGGCGATCAAGCTGGTCATCATGGATAGCCATGTGGTGGTCGGCGTGGGCAACATCTACGCCAACGAGGCGCTGTTTCGCGCGGGCATCAAACCGCAACTCGCCGCCGGAAAGATCAGCCGCGCGCGTTGCGAGAAACTGGTTGCGGAAATTCGCGCTACGTTGCGCGAGGCGATCAAGCTCGGCGGCAGCAGCTTGCGCGACTATGTGGACAGCGACGGCAAGCGGGGATATTTCCAGCAGCACTACTGGGTGTACGGCAGGACAAATGAGGCGTGCCGGAAGTGCGGCAGCCCCATCAAACAGATCAAGCAGGGACAGCGTTCGAGTTTCTATTGCCCCGTCTGCCAACGCTAATCGAACGGCTTGCGGCTTTGCCGCCTTACAGCGCGGACAGGCTGCGTTCGGCCCGCGTCCTTGCCAGTAGCGCTTCGAACTCCTCCGCCGGAATCGCTTTGGAAAACAGGAAGCCTTGCGCGTAGTCGCATCCGGTACGCAGCAGGATATCGCGCTGCTGTTCGGTTTCCACGCCTTCCGCGATCACTTTCAGCCCGAGCTTGTGCGCCATGACGATGATGGCTTCGCACAGCGCCAGATCGTCGGGATTATTCTCCAGGTTGCTGACGAATGACTGGTCGATCTTGAGATAGTCGATGTCGAACTTCTTGAGGTAGGCAAGCGAGGAATACCCCGTGCCGAAATCGTCGATTGCGACTTGCACGCCCGCATCGCGCAGGGCGAGCAGCTTGTCCTGGATGTCCGCTTCGGCATTCAGCAACAAGCCCTCGGTAATCTCGACGGAAATGCTTTGTCCGTGCAGCGACAGGGCGGCCAGATGTGCGAGCCAGTCGGCCCCGCCGCCCGCATTTTTCTGCTGGAACTGCACCGGGGATTTGTTGACGCTGACCTGGAACAAAGGCGTGTGCGTGGCGCGCCAATGCTTGACTTGGCGCGCCGTTTCGTGGAACACCCAGTCGCCGATCTGGTTGATGAGGCCGGACTCTTCCGCCAGCGGGATGAACTGCACCGGGCTGACCATGCCGCGTTCGGGATGCTGCCAGCGGATGAGCGCCTCGGCCTTGTGTATCTCTCCGGTCGCCATCTCCACGATGGGCTGGTAATACACGCGGAGCTGGTTGTCGGACAAAGCCTTGCGCAGATCGTTGGTGAGGCGCATGCGCAGTTGCGCGGCTTCCTGCAGTGCGTAGGTGAAGTAGCTATAACGGTTGCGCCCCGCATTCTTGGCCACGTACATGGCCTGGTCGGCGTTCTTGAGCAGGGTCTCTATCTCCCCGGCATCGGCGGGGTAGAGCGTGATGCCGATACTGGCGGAGACGAAGACGTTCTCCTGCCCCAGCCTGAACGAGCGGGTGAGCCTGTCGATGATGTTCTGCGCGATGCGGTCGATGCTGTCGATACCTTCGAGCGCGGGCAGGATAACGGTGAACTCGTCGCCGCCCAGCCGCGCCACGGTGTCCGATTCGCGCACGCACTCCGTAATGCGCCGCGCCGCCTCGATCAGCAGCAGGTCGCCCTGATCGTGTCCCAGGGTGTCGTTCACCTCCTTGAAGTGATCGAGGTCGATGAACATCAGCGCCAGGGGCAGGTTGTTGCGCGCCGCCTTTTTCAGCTCCTGCCCCAGCCGGTCATGGAACATGCGGCGGTTGGGCAAGCCGGTCAGCGCATCGAAGTTCGCCTGCCGCCAGATCAGCTCTTCGGTCGCCTTCTTCTGCGTGATGTCGGAGAACAGCGCCACGTGGCGGTGCACCGAACCGTCGGGACGGAAGATGGTGTTGATGGATTGCCACTCGACGTATATCTCGCCGTTCTTGCGCCGGTTCCACATCTCGCCCTGCCAGCGCCCGGTGGTCTCGATGGCTCGCCGCATGGCCTGATAGAACCCGGCATCCTGCCGCCCCGAGTTCAGGAAGCCCGGCGTCTTGCCGAGCACCTCTTCCAGCGTGTATCCGGTGGTCTTGGTGAATGCGGGATTGATGCCCAGTATCTTGTTGTCGCCGTCGGTGACCATCATCGATTCGGCGCTGTTCTCGTACACGAGCGCGGCGAGTTGTAGCTTCTCTTCCGCCAGCTTGCGTTCGGTGATATTCAACCCGGTACCGCGCAGCCCGATCACTTTTCCGCTCTCGTCGTAAAAAGGGATGCCTCTCACCTCTTCCCACAGCACTGCACCAGACTCGGTGATGTCGCGGTGTTGCAATCTGAACGGCACCTTGTCCGCGATGGCCGCGTTGACGATCTCGCCGACAGCTGCGATGTCTTCTTCCGGCATGAACTCCATCGGCGTGTGCCCCAGCAGCTCCTGCGGCGCATAGCCTTTCACATCGGCGGACCGGTTCGACACGTAGGTGTAAACCATGTTCGCGTCGATCTCCCAGATGTATTCGCCCGCAGCTTCGCTCACATCGCGGAAGCGCTGCTCGCTGTGGCGCAACGCCTCCTCGGCCTCTTTGCGCTCGGCCAGATCGGTATGGGTTCCGATCATTCGCGTCACACGTCCCTCCGCGTTGCGATGCACGACCATGCCGCGCGTGAGTATCCATTTCCAACTGCCGTCTTTGCAACGCACGCGATATTCGCTGGAATATTTCTCGGCGCGCTCATGGAAGAATCCGCGCAGTCCGTCGGCCAGACGAGGGGCGTCTTCGGGATGGGCCCGCGCCGCCCAATCGGCCATATCGGTGCTAACTTCGTCGTCGGCGAATCCGAACATCGCACCGCCCCCTTTGGAGAGCAGCACTTTGTTGCTTCCCAGATCCCAGTCCCACACGCAGTCGCCGCTGCCCTCGAGCGCAAAGCTCAAACGTTGCTCGCTGGCGAGCAACGCGCTTTCGGCCCGGTTCCGCCCGATGGCATAACCCACGTGGTGGGCGATGGTCTGAACCAGTTGCACCTCGTCTTCGCTGAAGGGGTGCGGCTGATTGAAATACACCATGAACTTGCCCAGCAACTGGCCCCGGTAACACAGGGGGATGAAAGCCAGCGCGCGTATGCCTTCCTTCTGGAATTCGGGGATCAGCGCCTTGCCGTCCCCCCACGATCCCGTGTCGTTCACCATGATCGGCTTCGCGTTCTTCTCGCTTGGCGACCACGGGGAGTGCCCGGTGAAGCGCCCGATATAGGCGGCCGATATCCCGCGCGAGGCCTTGAAGCGGATCACGTCGTCCGCATCGAACAGCAAGATAGCGGCGCGGTCGCACGCGATGGTCTGCTGGAGCGTATCCAGTGCGACCCCGTATATCTGCTCGGTGGATTCGGCCGCGCTGACTGCTTCGCTCAGTTGCGCGATGGCGCGCGTCTGGACGAGCCGCATTTGCACTTGCTCGAGATACCCGTCTTTTTTCGTCTCCATCAGTGCACTCCGTGTTCGCGCAGGTAGTTCGCCATCGGTTTGTCGGAATAATGGATATGGTTCAGCAACCAGTCCTTGATCGACTGCAAAGCCAGCAGTTCGCCGCCTGCCGCCAGTTTCGATTTGAAATGCACCGCCTCGGCGATCAGATGCGTGTGCTCCATATCATGCGACCCCATCTCCGGATAGCCGCTGTGTTCCATCAGGCGATGCTCGGTCGCAAAATGGAAGGCGGTGAACTCCAGCAATTCATCGTACAGCTTCAAGATGATGTCGTCGCCCTCTTTGTTCTTGATGGCGCCGTTGAGCCGGTTCACCATCCTCACCAGCTCGCGGTGCTGCTCGTCGATCTCGACCACGCCGACGTGGTGTCCGCTGTCGAATATCATCCAAGACTCGGGGTCGCTCTCTTTGAGCGGCGTGCCGCCGAAATAGGTGTAGGTGTTCTTGCCTTTGTGTTTGCTCTCGTACATCGCCGCATCGGCGGCGGCGAGCAGGCTGTCCATCTCGTCGCCGTTGTCGGGAAACACGCTGATGCCTATGCTCGTGCCCACGGTACATTCGCCTCCGTCCGGCAGGATCAATGATTGCGCGAAAGCCTCCAGGATATTTTCTGCGACACGCTCGATCTCCGCCGGATTGCCGAGTTCGCCCACGACGACGGCGAACTCGTCGCCGCCCAAACGCGAGACCGTATCCACCGCACGCACACACGCCAACAGGCGCTGCGCGGCCATCTTGAGCACGGCGTCTCCCGCCTCGTGTCCGTGGATGTCGTTGATGGGCTTGAAGCCGTCCAGATCGAGGTACAGCAGCGCCACGTGCTTGCGGCTGCGCCGGGCTTGCGACAGGGTTTGCGACAGGCGGTCGAAGAACAGCGCGCGGTTGGGCAGGCCGGTCAGCTTGTCGTGGTAAGCCATGAAGTTGATCTGCTGCTCCGCGCGTTTGCGCTCGGTGATGTCCTGTATGGCGCTGATGATGTAATCCGGCACTCCGTTTTCGTCGCGCACCAGCGACATTTGTACCGTACCCCACAGCGCTCTGCCGTTTTTATGGAGATAACGTATATCGCTCTTAAAATCACCGATCTCTCCGGCAAGCATTTTTCTCACCTGCACGACTCCTGATTCCATATCATCTGGGTGCGTGATCTGCTGCCAGGTTAAATGTTGCGCCAACACCTCTTCCCGGCTGTAACCGAACATATTGACCCACGCCTCATTGACTTCGATGAACTCGCCCGTGGGCGAATTGCGCACCATGGGCAAAGCGGTATGCTCGAACATCGAACGGAAACGTTTCTCCGCCTCCATCTGCATCGTGTCCGCGCGCACCCGTTCTTTCATGATCGCGGAATCCGTCATAGCCAGTTGACGACGGTTCCACTGCCAGAACAGGATGCCCGTCAAACCGAAGACAAACAGCGCGAGAAGTCCGGCCACGCGGCCGATCAGATCGGCCAGGCGATACGCCTCGTCTTCGTCGATCTTGGAGATCAATACCCACGGAGTGCCATTGATGGCGGTGGCGTAAGACAATACCGCATGCTCCCGGTAGTCATGTGCGTGCTCCAGCAAGCCTTGTTTGCCGCGCAGCGCGATGGCGGCAACAGACTGCGGAGCATCCAACGGCAGCCTGTAGCCCAGCGGGGGATCGTTGCGAAAACGCATTTGATTCAGAAAGAGAATCTCGTTCCCCTCGATACGCACGAGCTGCGTCTCGGCCGTCTCACTCTCACTCGGCCAGTTGTCCATCAAGGGGAAGAGATATTGCGCCGGATCCTCGGCCAGATAGATCGCACCGACGTGTTGGCGCCCTTCGCGCAAGGGAGCGATGAACCCCATGCTGGTCGATTGTGTTTCGCCGTGATGGCGATGCAGGTCGATGAGTTTGAATTGTTCCTGCTCCGCCAAGAGCCCGACCTCCCTTCCGACCTCGACCGAGTCAGGGATCGGCTTCCCGGCAGTCAACATCGCGCGGCCCGATTTGTCGTACAGGATGATGGTGCGGAAATGGTGTCGGTGTCCGTCCAGAAATTTTTCCAGCCGCCCGACAAGTTCTCCGCGCCTATTGTCGTCAGGCGCGCCTTCGCGCATCCACCGCGCGGCCTCGCGCGCGAAGAACGGATTGTCGGCAAGCGTTCCGGCATCGGATTTGCGGTCATCGACCCAATCGCGTATCTGGTTCGCCTTCAGCGTGCCGACCGCCGTGACGTTCCGCTGCGCCTCCTGCTTGAGCCCTTCGCGCAGATTGTCGAACAAGCGATTGCCCACCAGCAGCGACGTGAATGCCACTGCCGCGAATACCAGCACTTGATTGACGGGGAAACGCTTATGGTTTGACGCTTCGATCTGCGAGCGGGCTCTTTGTAATTGTCTTAAGGGCATCTCTAAAAATCCAGATTTCGCCCAAATGCAAGGCGCGGAAAAAATTTCGCAGCGCGGCATATGGGTGATATGTAAGCAAGAATTTTTTCGCAACGCGGCAGTTGGGATGAAATATGGATTTTTAGAGATGCCTTATGATGACTCTCTCCCTGCGCCACACTACACCAATCTACTGCCGGTTTGAAGAGACGAAATACAAAAGCCCGCACACATGCGGGCTTTTGTCACCGGCACAGCGATCAAGCCTTCGCTGCCATCAGCTTTTCGTACTTGGCTTGCAGCTGTTCTTTGCTCTCGACATGGGCCGGATCGTGCGGGATGCAGTCTACGGGACAGACCTCCACGCATTGCGGCGTGTCGTAGTGTCCGACGCATTCCGTGCACTTCTTCGGGTCGATCACGTAGATGGTCTCACCCTGCGAGATGGCTTCGTTCGGGCATTCCGGCTCGCATACGTCGCAGTTGATACATTCGTCGGTAATTATCAGTGCCATTTTTACTCTCCTCTAAGTTGGTTTTTTCTGTTTCAGCTTTGCCGCCACCGAGGGCGACACAAATTTGCTCACATCGCCGCCAAAGCGGGCAATCTCGCGCACCATGCTGGCGGAAATGAACGTGTATTTTTCCGCCGGCGTCAGAAACACAGTCTCCACATCGGGATGCAGGCTGCGGTTCATGCCCGCCATCTGGAACTCGTATTCGAAATCCGACACCGCGCGCAAGCCGCGCAATACGACGCGCGCATCTTTCGCCCGCACATAACTCATGAGCAAGTCGTTAAAGCCTTCCACGCGCACATTGGAAAACTCGGCAAACACTTCCTGCGCCATCGTCACCCGCTCACTCAGCGAAAACAAAGTGTGGCTGCGGCTTTCCGCTACGGCAACGATCACCTCGCCGAACAGTCCCGCCGCGCGGCGCACCACGTCTTCATGTCCCCTGGTGATGGGGTCGAAAGTGCCGGGGTAAACGACTCTAATCATTGTGTCCGTGCTGCAATAGTTGGTAGAACACTGCGCCTGCGCGCGCGCGCCTGATAACCTGCCATGCCGCATCGGCCTCGAACGGTGTCCCGCTCTCCGCGTATATCACCCCGTCCCGTGCCAGTTTATCTGCCAACAACGGCAACAGTTTGGGGAGGTAATCGCTTTGAAACGGGGGATCGAGAAAGATGACATCGAACGGCCTGTTTTGCTGCCGGGCGAATTCTAGCCCATCCTCGCCGCGTAAGGCTATATTGGAAAACCCCAATTTTTTAAGGTTTTCCTGCAAGCTGCGGTAAACCGCGCGGTTGCGCTCGACCATGACCACTTCTGCCGCGCCGCGCGAAGCGGCCTCGAACCCTAGGGCGCCGCTCCCCGCAAACAAATCCAGGCAACGCCGCCCGTCCAGCGTCTGACCAAGCCAATTGAACAAAGTTTCGCGCACGCGATCCGGCGTGGGGCGCAGCCCTTCCGCATCGGGAAATTCGATCAGGCGGCGGCGGTGGCTGCCGCCGATGATGCGTACTTTGTTAATTTTGGACTCCCCAACTCGCTAGAAGCAAACATCAAAACAACTTGTCATCCGCAAATCTGCATAATCTGCGGACAACTGTTTTTCAGGTTTATTTTTTCGATTCCATTTTTTCCGGCGCACCGACCACCACGGTCGCCATCGCCTCGGGATGGATACGCCGCTGGAAAGCAGCGCGAATCTGCATGGCCGTCACCTGGTCCACCTTGGCGGTGAAGTCGTCCAGATAGGTGAGCGGCAAATCGTAGAAGCCGATCACGCTCAGGTAATCGAGAATTTTCCTGTTGCTGTCGATGCGTAGCGGAAAGCCGCCAACGATGTTGTCCTTGGCCGCCTGCAACTCTTGCGCGGTTACGCCTTTATCCACGAAGTCGCGCAGCGTGGCGCGCGCCAGCTTGAGCGCTGCGTCCGCCTGTTCTTTCTTGGTTTGCAGGCCGATCTGGAACGCGCCCGGCTGCTGCATCGGCATGAAGTAGCTATAGACGCTGTAGGCCATGCCGCGCCGTTCGCGTATCTCGTGCATCAGGCGCGACACGAACCCGCCGCCGCCCAGAATGTAGTTGCCGACATACAGGGGGAAGTAATCCGGGTCGTTGCGCGCGATGCCCGGCGTGCCGATGAGGATGTGGCTCTGGCTGGCAGGGTGGGCGATACGCTGCTCGCCGGCCTGTATCTGCACCGTCACCGGTGCGATGCGCGTACTCGCGCCCCCTGCCGGCAAACTCGCGGTGAGTTGCTGCGCGATGGCATCGGCCTGCGCGCGCGTGATGTCGCCCATCAGGGCCACGACAGCGGCTTTCGCGCCGTAATGCGCGCGATAAAATCCGTCCACATCGGCGCGTTGTATTTTTTCCACATCGGCGACTTCGGTCGACCTGCCGTATGGATGCATGCCGAACACCGCTTTGCCGAAAGCCTTGGCGGCAATGCTTTCCGGCTTGGTCTCGGCTTCTTTCAGCATGGCGATCAAGCGCGCCTTCTCGCGCGCCAGCACCGCTTCGGGAAATAGCGGGTGCTGCAATACACGCGCCAGAATTTCCAGCGCCACATCGCGTTCCGCCGCGCCGCTTAAAGTGCGCAAACTCAGGCCGGAACGATCCGCATCGAAATGTCCGCCCATTTGCGCGCCGATGTCGGCCAGTTTGCGCGCAATGTCGTCTTCGCTCAGACCTTCCGCACCGAGATTCAACAGGCTGTTGGCCAGCCCCGCCACGCCGGGTGTCGCCGCGTCGTCGAAAGCACCGCCGGCCGCAAAATCCACCGCCACGTCCAGCATGGGCAGGCCGTGATCCTCCACAAAATACACTTGCGCACCGCTGGGTGCTTGCCAGTGCTGGATGCGCGGCGTGGCATAGGCGCTGCCGGCAAAACAGCACAGGGCGAGAATAACGAACGGCTTAATGCGCATGGAAATTTCCTCCCGCATGTTTTGGTTTATCCGCGAGCGGCTGCGGGTCGAGCACCGCCACGGTGAGGTTGTCGTCTTTCAAAATATCGCGGGCGACTTCCCGCACTTGTTGCGCGGTGACTTCCTGAATCTTTTTCAGCATCACGGGTATCGCTTTGTGGCTCAGCCCGATACTTTCCAGTTGGCCGATCTGCATGGCTTGGTAAAACACCGAGTCGCGTTTATAAACCTCGTTCGCGGTGACTTGCGCCTTGACGCGCCGCAATTCTTCCGCGCTCACACCCTCGCGCACCAGTTTGGCCAACTGCTCGCGCAGTGCGGCTTCCAGATCGGCAACCGTCTTGCCTTCCGACGGAGTTCCTTCCAGGACGAACATGCCCGGGCCGCGCGCGGTGCTGTCGTATCCCGCGCCAATCTCGCTGGCGACCTGCTGCTCGCGCACCAGCGCCTTGTTCAGCCGCGCCGATTCATTGCCGTCCAGCACCCCTTCCAGCACCTCGAGCGCGTAAGGCGCGCTGTCCTTTTCCGCATCGCGCAAGGTCGGCGCGTGATAGGCCATGATGAGGTGCGGCAGTTGCGCGGGCGCTTTCACAACGATGCGTTTGATGCCGAGTTGCGGCGGTTCGGTGAAGCTCTTGCGGGCGGGCAATGTGTGCGCGGGGATATTGCCGTAATAGCGTTGCGCCATGGCGAACACTTCTTTTGCCTGTACGTCTCCGGCCACGATCAGCACCGCGTTGCCGGGCGTGTACCAGGTCTTGTACCAGTCCCGCGCATCGCCTGGGGTCATTGCTTCCAGGTCGTTCATCCAGCCGATGATGGGATGCTGATACGGGTGCTCCTGATAGGCCGCCGCCATAAGCTTTTCGTACATCAGCGCATGCGGCTCGTCGTCGGTGCGCATGCGCCGCTCCTCCATCACCACCTTAATTTCCTTGTTGAACTCCGCCGCCGTCAGTTGCAGGTTGTGCATGCGGTCGGATTCCAGTTGCATTGCCAGCGGCAGTTTGGATTTGTGCAGTTGCTGAAAATAGGCGGTGTAGTCGTAGCTGGTGAAGGCGTTCTCGCGCCCGCCTGCCGCGGCAATACGTTTGGAAAACTCGCCCGCCGGCACATCTTTGGAACCCTTGAACATCATGTGCTCCAGCACATGCGCCACACCCGTGGTGCCGGTACGCTCATCCATGCTGCCCGCGCGATACCAGATTTGCTGCACCAGCACGGGCGCGCGACGGTCTTCCTTGACGATGACTTTCAGGCCGTTGCCCAGCGTCTGCTCGAACACGTCGGCGCGAGCGTAAACACTCGTCAGCAATAGCAAACAGCCCAAACCTTTCAGCAATCTTATGTGCATATTTTTAGCCCAAGGCAGATCAATCAGAATAAAATAACGGCGACGGTCAGGTGCCGCGCGCAGTGGGCGCGCATTATGCGCCATTTCTCCGTCTTTCGACTACCTGCTAAAACGACCCAATGTTCGGCTTCCCCAAAAAATCTTCCCCTGAAAAAACGCATGCAAGCACCCGCTGGCTGGACCGCTTGAAAACCGGCCTGGCGCGCACGGGCAATCAGCTTTCCGAGTTGCTCGGCGGCGGCGGGCGCATCGACGATGATCTGTTCGAGGAATTGGAAACGATCCTGATTACCTCGGATGTAGGTATGGATGCGACACATCATCTGTTGGCGGACGTGCGCCGCCAGGTGAAAGAACAAAGCCTCACCGAGGCCGCGCAACTCAAAGAAGCTCTGGCGCATGCCTTGCTCAAGCTGCTCAAGCCATTGGCGCAGCCGCTGGTCACGGACGGACACAAGCCATTCGTCATTATGCTGTGCGGCGTAAACGGCGCGGGCAAGACCACCTCTATCGGCAAGCTGGCCAAGCATTTCCAGAATCAGGGCAAGTCGGTGCTGCTTGCGGCGGGCGACACTTTCCGTGCGGCAGCGCGCGAACAGTTGATGGAATGGGGTGCACGCAACAACGTCACCGTCATCGCCCAGCAAAGCGGCGATGCCGCCGCCGTCATTTTCGATGCGGTGCATGCGGCTCAAGCGCGCGGTATCGACGTGGTACTGGCAGATACCGCCGGACGTTTGACCACACAAGCGCACCTCATGGAGGAAATCAAAAAAGTGAAACGCGTCATCGCCAAGGCGTTGCCCGGCGGGGTAGCCCGCCTCCCCCACCCCAGCCCTCCCCCGAAGGGAGAGGGGGCGAGCGTCTCGCTGCGCGAACCGGATTCCGCCGCACCGCACGAGGTATTGCTGGTGCTCGACGCCAACACCGGCCAGAACGCGCTATCGCAAGTCAAAGCCTTCGACGGGGCACTGGGCGTGACCGGCTTGGTGCTCACCAAGCTGGATGGCACCGCCAAAGGCGGCGTCATTGCGGCTATCGCCAAGGCGCATCCGATCCCCGTGCGCTTCATCGGCGTGGGCGAAGGGCTGGACGACCTGCGTCCGTTCACCGCGGAGGATTTCGTCGCGGCATTGCTGGGAATGGCAGAATGAGTTCCCTGTTGCGCAACCGGGGCGGGTTTTCCGGCATCGGGTCGATGCTAAAAGCCATCTCGGCCATACGTCCCAGATACCTCAATATCTTTTTTTGGTTGATGCGGCGCGATGCCACGCTGTCTTCCCCGCTGTTCGCTGCGGGAATGCTGTTGTTGACGCTAGGCTTGTACGCATTGTCATTCCATCTGCCGCTCTATATGGATACCGGCATACTGGGAATCCAGCGCCCGACGCAAGTGCCGCTGGTATTTCTCTGGGCCGGCGTCATCGCTGTGTATTGGCGTCAGCGCCACGAACACAGGTTAAGCGCACTGGCCGAGCCTTATGCGCTGACATTGCGGCGCGAGAACCAAACGGAAGCCGGCACCGTCGAACATCATTGCACGTCGAGTATCGGGGTGGCGTTGTTCCTTAATCGGGACGCCCTTCAGGAAGACGTGCTCAAATGGGCGAATGTGGCGATGTATCAGGCCAAAGAGGGAGGGCTGAACAGGATCCGCTTTCACGAACAAGCATCGGCATAATGTTAAACTCAGATTGTCCATTAGCAGTTTGTTGAAATTCACCTCAATTTCGAGGGCCAGCGGTGATGCACAATAGTATTTTCAAGCCAAACCCCTCGGTGCAACTGGAAGCAGGTGCTTATATGCCTTCG
>SCUU01000233.1 GCA_004297065.1 Gallionellaceae bacterium | reverse complement strand
CCGAGTGCCAGCGCCACGTCCGCGCGCCCGGTCTCGATCATCTGCGCCGCCTGGTCGAACGCGAGTCCCCCGGTCATGCCGTTGCCCACCACCTCCATCACCACGCCATTGCTCGGCAGGCGCAGGTAGTTGGCCATAAAGGTGCCGAAGTAGAGCTGCTGGGTGTAGGGCCGCGGGTGGCACAGCACCATGGCGTCGATGGACTCCTTGCTCACGCCCGCCTGGCCGACGGCCTCAAGCACGCAGGCGGCCAGGACCTCATGTTCCAGCACCTGGAGGTCGAGGCCGGGTGCGGTCTGCACCCGACCACAGGGGATGCCGGCGGCGCCGACGATGGTCACTTGCCTGCTCATCAGATTTCCGCGTCTCTCAGGGTTGCTTGAGCAGGCCGGCTCGCTCGACGAAGCGGCGCTCCTGCTGGTACGCCTCAACGGTCCATTTCGTGTATTGCTCGGTCGAGCGATACCAGGGGACCTGATACAGGTTATCGAGGAGGGCCTTGTTGTCCGGCGTCTCCATCGCGGTCTTGAAGGCGTCGTGCAGCCGCTTGACCACTGCACCCGGCATATTGCGCGGTCCCACCAAGCCGTAGGGCGATGAATAGATGATGTCGTAGCCCAGCTCTTTCGAGGTGGGCACATCGGGCAGGCGGGACAGGCGCTCCGCGTCGAAGATGTTGAGGATCCGCACCTTGCGCGCCTCGGCCTGGGTGATCACGCTGCCGACGTTGTTGAGCGTGACCATCACATGGCCGCCCAGCATGGCCGTGGTGGTTTCGCCACCGCCCTTGAATGGCACGTGCACCGCCTGAAAGCCCGCCTGGTGAGCCAGCGCTTCCATCAGCAGATGCAAGGATGAGCCCTGACCGGGGGTGCCATAGGTAAGCTGCCCCGGGTTTGCCTTGGCCCAGACGATCATGTCCTTCAAGGACTTGAGCGGCGAGTCGTCCCGCACGGCAATCGCGAAGGTGTAGCCGCCCAGGCCGATGATCCAGGTGAATTCGTTAGATCG
>SCUU01000023.1 GCA_004297065.1 Gallionellaceae bacterium | reverse complement strand
CGCATGCTGATCCTGGTCGATATCGAACGGCTCATGTCCGGCAAAGATATGGAGTTGATGGACGAGGTAATGGCTTAGTCTTACTGTGTCACAAATACGGGGCGCATCCCCGGCCTATTGTATGCGATGGGGGCAACGCATCAGTGTTTGGACCCAACAGGCCGGAGGGCCGTTGTGGGATTGTTGTGGGATTGTTGTGGGAGCGACCTCCCGGTCGCGACGGGTTTGGTGGATTATTTGGGTTTATTTGAAAGGGTAGATATGAAAGACAAGAAAGAATTGAAGCGCGCGATCAATGCACTCAACAGCATCATGGAAGCCGAACTGGCGGGCGTGGTTCGTTATACCCATTATTCCTTGATGGTGTTCGGATACAACCGCATTCCCATCGTTTCGTGGCTCAAGAGCAACGCGGAAGAAGGGTTGCTACACGCACAAAAGGCCGGTGAACTGGTCACTTTGCTCGGCGGACATCCGTCACTAAAGATCGGCTCGTTGCTGGAGACCGAGAAACACGACATCGGCGACATTCTCAGAGAGAGCTTGGAGCACGAGCAATTTGCGCTGGACTGTTACTACGACTTGCTCAAGATCGTTCAAGGGGAGTCCGTTCTTCTGGAGGAATATGCGCGGGAGATGATTGTTCAGGAAGAGATGCACTTGGATGAAGTCAACAAGATGCTCAGACATCCCGGCGAACTCGAACCTTTCAACAAACATAAGTTACGCGTTCAAAAGTAGGGCTTTTGTCCATCTGAAATTAAACAATGGAAGATCGCTTTCTGGAGTCTGGACTGTCAGCCCAGCGTGGATATCGCCGAATGAAGAATAACCAACCGGTAACTCCTCGTGAATACGTCCTTAATCTTACTGTGTCACAAATATGGAGTGCATCCCCGGCCTATTGTATGCGATGGGGGCAACGCATCAGTGTTTGTCCCGTCCCAACAGGCCGGAGGGTCGTTGTGGGAGCGACCTCCCGGTCGCGACAGGTTTGGAGGTTTTCGCCGGATCGCGGCCGGGAGGCCGCTCCCACATAACCAGCGACTAGGCCAGCGCTTTTTGTTGGCTTATAAGCAACCCCCTGGCAACTGTCTCGTGGTTACTTGATGGGATGGCTATAAGCAATCACTTGCCGCGTTTTGTGCGGCTTAGTGAGATGGCTAGTGTAGCGTTGCGTTCTTGACGGCACTTATAATCTGCTTGTAACCCCCTCCAACTCCCCCTTGTCAGGGGGAGAGCCGAGACTGCTCCTCCCCTGACTGCGGAAGGGTCGCTGCGAAGCAGCGGGGTACCCACCGGCGTACCCCTTGCGGGTGCAAGGGGAGGCTGGGAGGGGTTTCGGTGTATGAGTTTTTGAGTTCAAACTTCATCTGGCCGGATCAATAGGTGCGGATGGAGTTGTTTATCTGGGACTGATATAGGTTTGCTACCTTTACGATACCGCAGCGGAGCACCGGTGACTATTCATCGGACAGCGGTTGGTCTTTATCGGCATTGACCTCTTCCGCGAACACCGGGAACAATAGCGGCAATAGCAGCAGTGTAAACAGAGTGGCGGAAATAATGCCGCCGACGATCACCACCGCGAAAGGCCGCTGGGTTTCCGAACCTATGCCGTGCGATAAAGCGGCAGGCAACAAGCCTATCCCCGCCATCAGCGCAGTCATGAGGATGGGCCGCAATCTGGCTACCGCGCCTTCCAGCACGCTCTCTGCCAGAGTGCGCCCGCCGCGCATCCCTTCCATGAATTGCTCCACCATGATGACGCCATTCTGCACCGAGATACCGGCCACCGCGATGAAGCCCACCGCCGCCGATACCGATAGATGCAGTCCGGCCATGCCCAGCCCGGCCATGCCGCCGATCAAAGTGAACGGTACCATGAGGATGACCAGCAGCGCTTTGCGCATGGACTTGAAGGTCCAGAACAACAATACGAAAATCATCAGCACGGATAACGGCACGATGACCTTGAGGCGTTTGATGGCGCGCTGCTGGTTTTCAAACTGCCCGCCCCAGATGATGCTGTAGCCCGGCGGCAGAGTAACCTGCTCCTCGACCTTGGCCATGGCCTCGGCAACGAAACTGCCTTGGTCGCGCCCGAGCAGGTTGGCTTTCACCGCCACGACACGTCCGCCCGCTTCGCGCCCGACACGGGCGGCACCCAGGCGTATGGAAATATCGGCAACTGAAGCCAGCGGAATCGATGCGCCGTTGGGCAGGGCGATGGGCAAATCGCCGACATCGTCCACCGCGTCGCGGAAATCCGGCGCAATGCGTATGGTGACATCGAAGCGCCGGTCGCCCTCATAAAAGGAGTTGACGGTGCTGCCGGCGAACGCGGCCTGGATCGTGGCATTGGCATCGTTGATGTTGATGCCGTAGCGCGCCATGCGCGCGCGGTCCAGCGTGATGTTCAGTTCGGCTTGCCCGCCCACTTTTATCGCGGCGACATCTGCGGCGCCTTGAATACTGTTCAGCACATCGGCGACCTGGGTTGATTTGTCTTCAAGTATGCCCAGATCGGGACCGAAAATCTTCACCGAGATTTCGCCCTTGACCCCGGACAATGCCTCTTCGACATTGTCCTGAATGACCTGCGAGAAGTTGGTCGGCACGCCGGGAATGGCGCGTATCTTCTTGGTCATGTCGGCGATCAGTTCGTCCTTGCCGGCAAAACGCCAAACGTCGTGCGGTTTCAGATCGGCCATGACTTCCAGATTGTTCGGTCCTTTCGGATCGGTGCCGTCATCCGGGCGCCCCACTTGCGTGGTCACATTATTTACTTCGGGATAGGATTTGAGGATCGCACGCACCTGGCGCTCGATCTCTTTGGTTCTGTCGAGCGCCGTGGCCGGGGGCAAACTGATGGTCAGCCAGATGTTGCCCTCATCCAGCTTGGGCAAGAACTCGCTGCCCAACAGCGGTGCCAACGCCAGCGTCACCGCCAACAAACCGACGCTGGCGGCCACGATGGCTTTGCGCTGACTTTCCGCCCAAACCAATAAGCGGCGATAGCGCTGTTGCAGTCTGTGCATCCACTCGCTGTGCTTTTCGGCCAGGTCTTTATTCCTGACCGCGTAGCTCAGCAGCGCGGGCAATAAGGTAAGCGTCAGCAGGATCGCGCCCAGCAGCGCGAATGTCAGTGTAAATGCCACGGGGGAGAATATCTTTCCCTCCACGCGCTGGAACGTGAAGATCGGCAGAAAAGCCAGGATGATGATGGCTTTGGAAAACAGGATCGGGTGCCCCATCTCGATGCTGGTCTGTTTGATGAGGTGGAGACGCCAACCGTAGTTCCGGTGTTGCGCCAACCCGTCCGCTTTAGCTAGGGCGAGCCTGACCATCAGCGCTTCGACCAGCACCACGGCACTGTCGATGATGATACCGAAGTCCACCGCACCGAGCGAAATCAGGTTGGCCGATACGCCGCGCGTGTCGATCAGGATAAAAGCGAACAGCAGCGCCAGCGGAATGATCGCTGCAACCGCGAGCGCGGCATACCAGTTGCGCAAAAAAACAATCAGGATGGCAACCACCAGCAAAGCGCCGACGATCAGGTTCTCGCTCACGGTATGCACGGTATGGCGCACCAGATCGGTACGGTCATAGTAGGGAACGATTTTTACGCCGGGCGGCAGCTTGGGCGCCAGTTGCGCGATGCGCGCTTTAAGCGCTTCGACGACCTTGGTGGCGTTCTGCCCCTTGGTCATTTGCACGATACCTTGCACCACGTTATCGCGCCCGTTGAAGGCAACCACCCCGGAGCGCGGGCGATCGCCTACGGCCACTTCGCCCACATCGCCCACCAGCACCGTTTTGCCGTCTTTGGCGCTCACCACTACGCGCGCGATGTCGTCGAGATTCTGGAACAGCCCGATGCTGCGCACCACCAGAGCCTCGTCGCCGCGCCGCAGAATTCCGCCGCCGCTGTTGCCGCTGTTGGCGTTCAGAGCCTGCGCGACCTGGTCGATGGTGACGTTGTATTTGCGCAGCATGAAGGGATTGATACGCACCTGGTATTCTTTGACCGTACCGCCGAAGCTCACCACATCCGCAACACCCGTCACCTGGCGCAAGGCCGGACGCAGCACCCAGTCCTGCAAGGCGCGCACTTCGCGCGGATGCATATCGGTCGGGGCATCCAGCACATAGCGATACACCTCGCCCACCGCGTTGGTCAACGGTGCCAGGCTTGGTTGCACATTGGGCGGCAAGGTTACGGTCTGCAACCGTTCCATGGTTTGCTGGCGCGCGAAATAGTCATCGGTGTTGTCGGCGAAGGTGAGCGTGACGACAGACAGCCCTGTGATGGAAACCGAGCGCAATTGTGTCATGCGCGCCACGCCGCTCATTTCGCGCTCGATGGGCAGCGTCACGCTGCGTTCGACTTCTTCCGGTGCCTGTCCCGGCACCTGGGTGACGATTTGCACCTGCACGTCCTGTACATCCGGGAAAGCTTCGATCGGCAAATTTTGCGTGGCATTCCATCCGGCGATGAGCAGAACGACGGCTCCGGCCAGCACGAAGACACGCTGTTGCAGAGCGAAGGTAATCAGTTTTTCCAGCATCAGTCGTTACCGGATAATTCTGCATTCAGCAGCAAAGCGCCGCCGGTGACCACACGGTCGCCCGCTTTCAGCCCTTCTTTGACATAGCTCCGCTCGTGCCCCTGCAACGCCAGCGTAACGCGGCGGCGCTGCAACACGCCCGGCGACATCTCCACGAACACATGGCTGTACAGGCCCTGCGTGAACAATGCCGTATTGGGGATGCGTGGCAAGCTGGAGTGCTCGTCGGCAATCGGCGAAACCCGCGCATACATCTCCGGCTTCAATTTGAGTTGCGGGTTATCCAGTTCGCAACGCACCTGGATGCGCCGCGTGAACGTATCCATGGTGCCGCCGATCACCGCAACCTTACCCATGAACGATTCATTGGGATAGGCATCGACTTGAGCGATGACCGCCTGTCCGACTTTGACTTTATCGATCGCCTGCTCCGGCAAATCCACATTCGCCCAGACATGCGCCGGGTCGGTAATCACAAACAGGGGATTGCCGGCATCGGAACGCACTTCGCTGCCCGCATTGACCTGGCGCTCGCTGATCACGCCGTCTATCGGTGCGCGCAACACATATAACTCGCCGGCCTTACCCGAGTGTCGGCTCAAATTATTCAGCCGTGCTCTGGCGCGTTCCGCTTCGGCCTTGGCTTGCTGCCAGTCGTCTTCGGCGGACTCCATATCCTTGCGCGCCATCCCCTTGGCTATGTAGAGCAATTTGGCGCGGTCATAAGCTTCCAGTTTGCGCAGCAAATCCGCTTCGGCTTTGCTGCTGTCGGCGGCAGCCTGGGCATAGTCGGGGGCATCCAGCGCCAGCACCCCGTCGCCCGCCGCGACTCGCGTCCCGGTCTCGGCCAGGATTTTGACGACACGCCCATTGATCGGCGAGAACACGCGTGCGGTCCGGTTGTCGTCGTAAACGATGCGCGCGCTCAGAGGCTCCACCAGCGGCTCCGGAAAAGCCTCGACGGCTTTGATCTGGATGAAGGTCAATTGCGGGGCATTTACATCAAAGTGCAAGGTATCCGAGGCCTTGTGCGCCACGGGCTGCGGGGCTGCAACGTGGACCTCGGCCCGGCGATATTTTTGCCACCCCGCATAGCCCGCGCCGGCCAAGGCGGCCACCGATAAAACTGCAATAATTTTCTGCTTGTCCAGCTTGATCATGGTGCGTGCTCTCCTCGCGCGGCGGCAACCGTCGTTGCAACCGATTTGTCTGCGGTCGACCGCTGGTCCTCGGGACGATTCCACCAACCGCCACCCAGTGCCTGATACAGCGCCGCCGCATCGCCCAGCCGGGCACTTTGTGCCTGCGCCAGAGCGGCAACGGCAAGCTGGTAGTTTTGCTGTGCCGTCAGCATGTTCTGATAACTGATGTAACCCAACTGGTATTGCTTGCGCGTCAACTTGAGTATAGCCAGGCTGGATTGCTCGGCCGCAGCCGCAGCTTTGAGCGCATGCGCATCGGCGCGGATAGCGTGCAAGGTATCCGCCACATTTTGCAACGCCGTGATCACGGCGTTGCGGTACTGCGCACCAGCCTGCAGCAGCGCTTGTTCGGCTGCGCGCGATTTCGCGCGCAGCGTACCGCCATCGAAAATGAGCTGCGAGATATTGCCGGTCAGGCTGAAGAACGTGCCGCCGGAACGGAACATCCAATCCGGCGCGGCGGCCATACCGCCCACATTGGCGGACACCATGAACTGCGGCATCTTGTTGGCGACCGCCACGCCGTATTGCGCGCTGGCATTATGCAATTGCGCCTCGGCGGCACGCACGTCGGGGCGCTGCTCGACCAGCCGTGCGGGCAAACTCAGCGGCAACTCTTCGGGCAGATGCAACTCCGCCAGTTCGAAGGTTTCCGGTACATCCTGGCCGGGTGCATTGCCCGCCAGGGCGCGTATCAGATCGCGTGTCTGTTCCATCTGTTTGGCAAGCGGCGGCAACATCTGCTCGGCTTGTGCCAATGCCAGTTCTTGCGTTGCCACATCCATTTCCGCCACAAAGCCCAGCGCCAGTTGCTGGCGCAAGATTTCCAGATTCTCGCGATTGATCGAGATGACGGTATTGGCTGCGGCGATCTGCGCGCGCAAGCCGGCTTCCTGGATTGCTGCCGCCACCACATTCGACACCAGTGTGATATGCGCCGCCTGCAATTGCATGCGCTGCCATTCCGCCTGCGCCTGCGCCGATTCAACCAGCCTGCGGTTCACGCCGAACACATCCGGCATATAGCCTATCGAAAGTTGTGCCGTATGAAAATTATAGTAGGCCGGACTGTCGGGAGTGCTCATTATCGTCGGGCCATCTTGCTGCTGCCCCGGGGAGTTCCCGCCCATGTTGCCCGCCAGTTTATTGCGCGACGGCGCATAGTTCACCCCCGCCACAGGATAGAAAAACCCCTGCTGGGCAACCACATTTTGCTGTGCCTGACGCAGGGCGGCCTGGGCCGCCCCGATGCCGGGGTTGGCTTTGAGCACACGCTCTATCAGGGCGTTGAGTTGCGGCGACTTGAATAGGGTCCACCAATCGAAAGGAATGTCTTGCGCCGTAACGAAATGTTGTGCCGCGCCTTGCGCGGCGTCAGCAGCAGGTGCCTGTTCCGCCAAGGGCTGCACGGTGTAATCGTTTGCCGTCGGCGCATCCGGGCGCCTGTAGTCCGGCCCGGCTGCACACCCGGATAAAAGCACCAAAGGCAACGCAACGCGAAATGCGGCAGGAAAGCTTTTTGATGTGATCCAGCGTTCAACCATGGTGTGAGAATAATTTCGATGACCGGTATAGCAACAGATACGCGCCCCTAGTGTCGCAAACCAGAAATGACGGGATCAATGAAACGGGTGGATTTTTTGTCAGGCAAGGCGCAGACCCGCGACCGTATGGGGTATACGGCAAGGGGTTGCAACGCGGCATGGCGGAAAAAGACGCCGTTTCATGTTTCGTCATTTCTGGTTTGCGACACTAGATTGGGGTGCGGCATTCTACCAGCGGGTCTCGTAGTTTGTTCAACTGCGCGTACCGGTTGTCCAAATCAAAAAACTGCTTTGCATGCCCTCTCTCCCGCGCAAATCCCATCGCATCAGCATTAACGCTTCGGGCGGTCGTTCGTGTACATCATGGCGAATTTTTGGAAGTGCCCTTATGGCCCGTGGCCATAGCGAAGAGCTTGGTGGCGGGTGCGATTCAAACTGATGTGGAAGCATCCCTGATGGCTCATCAGAGAAATCGCCGGTCGGCCAATAGCGGCATTGCCCTTGATAGAACTACTGGCCATTCGACCAAGCCGGCAAAAAGCGCCGGCAAGCCGCTGCTTACGTGGGAGCGGTCTCCCGACCGCGATCCGGTGAATCCCCCCCAAGCTGTCGCGACCGGGAGGTCGCTCCC
>SCUU01000232.1 GCA_004297065.1 Gallionellaceae bacterium | reverse complement strand
ACTTTATCAGCACCTATGCCACCTATAATTACCGCAATTTCAGTAATCCCTGCTTCTTGAAGAGATTCAACACAATATTGAGACATTGGCTTGTTGGCAATAGGTAACAATTGTTTTGGACCTGTATGTGTTAGGGGCCGTAATCTTGTACCATGACCACCATGAAGTATTATTCCTTTCATTTTAATCATCTTATCATTACTAATTTTTCCAAGGAGTGGCATTCAAAATTTTTTTGGATAAATTTTTCCACCAATCAGAGTGTGATAAATACCACCTAATGGTTTTTTCAAGCCCGTTTTCAAAATCAGTTTTTACAGACCAACCAAGTTGCTTTTTAATTTTAGAAGAATCCAAACTATATCTGAAATCATGGCCAGGTCTATCTTCTACGAATTCTATAAGATCTGCTGACTTTCCCATTACCGAAAGTATTTTTTTTATAATAGTTAAGTTATCTAATTCGTTATTTGCTGACACATTATATGATTGCCATGATTTACCCTTCATAAGAATTTTAGTTATTGCATCACAGTGATCATCTACAAATATCCAATCCCTGATATTTTTACCGTTACCATATACTGGGATTTTTTTTCTTTTATTAGCTAGAGTTATTGTTTTTGGAATAAGCTTTTCAGGAAATTGTCTAGGCCCATAATTGTTGGTGCATCTAGTTATTACACAATCACAATCGTAGGTAACAACGTAGGAGTTTATCAAAAGTTCAGCAGATGCCTTAGTTGCGGCATAAGGACTTGATGGATTAAACTTGTAATTCTCATTTGCACTTTCTGACTTAAGACTACCAAAAACTTCATCAGTTGAAATATGTACAAGTCTTTTTTTTGTAAATCTTAAAATTTCAAGTAGTGTAAAAACCCCTTTAACATTTGATTCAAGAAATGGATTGGCATCTGATATACTTCTATCCACAAAGGACTGTGCTGCAAAGTTTACTACAGCATCACAATCACTGATTAATTTTTTCATTAAATTCG
>SCUU01000180.1 GCA_004297065.1 Gallionellaceae bacterium | reverse complement strand
GGGGGCATGGTGTACAAAGACAGCTCATCTTCACTTTTCTCTGGAGCCAGGGACAATAAAGTCTGATGCTGGTACAGATAACCTCCAATCAGTAATATGCCAGCTAAAATCAGCCATTTAAAATCAAATTTAGATTTAATCTTTTTCTTTTTAGCCATTGATCTAGTATACTCACAATTAATGGCCAGGACACAACTGTTTAAATCTCCTCTAATTTTGACCAGTTTAATTTATTTAGTAATAATAGTTGTTTTATCCATCCCAGCTGTTAACTGGCTAAAAAGTCTCCACCAAGCCAATCAAAGTTACCAGCAAAAACTACATAGTTTCCTAAACTGGACTATTGGTGGTGACAAAGTCAGCTTCCCAAGTGGTCATTGCCAAGGCCAACTTTTTTACTCCACCCACTCCCCCATCTCAACCCTGGTGGTGTTTAAAGATAAGCTCTATTTGGCCCAGGAGAAACAACTAACTGTTGTTGATCTTAAAGACCCCAGCTCAATCACTCAGATTAAAACTCCACTACTGTCTAACTTCTATGCCAGCTCTGATACTCTTTTAGCCACTGATCTAACTAATGATGCTATTGTTCAGGTGGATATTACCCAATCTAATCCCATCCAGAAGCTCTCTGACAAGCTGGGCCACCCAGGAGCCATAACTTCTGATGGCTCAGCTCTTTTTGTGTCAGGTTATGCCTCGGGAGTAGTCACCAAAATCATGGGCCGAGACAGATATTTTAAAGCTTCTCATCTGGACCAAGCTGCAGGCATGGCCTTTAAGGATGATTCACTCTATCTGGCTAAATATAACTCCTCCCCGAGTTTGGTTAAAATCACAAACCATACTTCACAAATTGTGGATTCTACCCACAGCTTCTCAGATCTTCATAATGACAACCAAAATTTGTGGACAGTTTATCAGGATGGTCCAAACTCCCAGCTGGCCCAAATTAAGGATGATAAATTAATCCCCAACCAAACCTTAAATTGCTCCTTCCCCACCAGGATAGCTATTTCCTCAGATAAGATCTTTTATGTCTCTATGGCTGACCCAGATGGTGGTATTTACCTAATAGATAGAACTCTCCAGATCAAAGGCAGGTGAAAATCACTCAGGGCGTTGCCCGGGCCAATGGGAAAGCTCTTGGATTGAGATATTAGAGGAAAGGCTGAGAAGATATACTGGGCATTAAAAAATAACCCCACTATCACTACCATTAGCAGGACCAACTTGGCTAACTTTAACAAATTGGATGAGGGGAAAAAGTAATTCAACACTACTGGCAGGGTTAGTAAAGCTACTATCAACCTAAAAGGCAAGGGCTTAACCTGAGAGATAAAATCATTACTCAAAAAAGCCTTACCAGACAGTAACAAAAGTATAATCAGTAAAGAGTTAAACAGGTTGGGTGAGGAGATAGTCTCTTTGAGCAACAGAGCTCCGGAGATGGCCAAAAAAGGAAAGAAAGGATAATGATACCATAGTAGAGTGTCTGTTTGACCGGCTGAGACAACCACTACCAGGGCCCAAAACAGAAAGCCCAAACCCACCAGTTGATACTTGGAATCTTTAAATTTAGCCACCAGCAGATAAAAGACAGACAATAGACAGAAAACATACCAGCCATCAAACACCAGTTCAGTGCTGTAGCCGGGGCTGGAAAAGATAAAAGGCAGCCCCAAAAAGCCCACTGGCCGGTTGCTTTGGGCTGCTATAATGGTTTGAAAGATCGGCCAATCAAGGGAGTAACCATAGGCCAGGAAAAGCCCCAGCCAGGGTAACACTCCCAGTAGGACCCAGAAAGCTTCTCGCCACAACCTTTTTTGCCCCAGTAAAAAAACTATTAAACCAGTTATTAAAAAACCGTTGGGCTTCATTAATCCAGCCAGCCCCACCAACATCGGCAAAGCCACCAGCAGATACCACCTCTTTGGCTTGTCCCGATACAAATCAGTCAGATAGATAACCATGATATAAAGCAGAGTAATACCATTTTCCGCCACTGACAGCCTTGAGCCAAAGACGAACACCGGGGTCAGGGAGTAAATAGTTATAGCCAGTAAAGCAGTCCAGAAGCCAAACAGCCTTTTGGTCAGCAGAAAGATCAAGATGGTGGTTAAAAAAGACATCAAGATGGCCGGCAGCCGGATATAGGAGGCTGGGATGACAGACCAGCTGTCAGCTTGAAAAAGATGGGCTACTCCCCCGGAGATCAGGCCATAAAGAGGCGGTAGATCCAACCAGGGGGAGAGAATATCAACCGGCAAAAAGGCACCGGAACCGGTGATGGTGCCAGAAAAAACAATATCTTGACCGCTAAAATGTCCTGTTGGTGACCAGGTCTGAGGAAGACGATCCTCAATTAAGTGAATCCCCATCCAGGAATAAGCATACTCCTCCAGGTGGCCCATGACCGGGAAGCGATCATAGTTATAGCTTTTGAGGGAAAATAAAAACACCAGCACTAAACCCAGGATTATCCATCGGACAGCTAAATTTTTCTGAATAGTTTTAATCATTAAAGGGTAACTTAACTTGCTGATTATCATTTATTATAGTCAAGAGTTACTGCTTTCACCAGAC
>SCUU01000022.1 GCA_004297065.1 Gallionellaceae bacterium | reverse complement strand
CATTTTCAGGTGCGGCGGTTTGCTTTTCACTCCTCCCCTTTCAAGGGGGAGGCTGGGTGGGGGATGGGGGTGAGTTTGCAAGAAATCTCGCTTCTTCCAACCCATCCCCACCCTAGCCCTCCCCTTGAAAGGGAGGGAATCTTGCAGAAACTGAGAATAGTACAGAGGCATAAATATATTCGACACTCAGTCGGCGGGCGGCATAGCAGGCCCGCATGTTCATCGACCTCAAAACAGCAGGCCAGCAGATACGGCAATCACGCCAGCAGCTCGGCATCAGCCAGACCGAACTGGCGCGCTTGGCCGAGGTATCGCGCGCCACCATCATCGGCATCGAGAACGGCAGCATCAAAGAGATCGGCGTGAACCGGCTGAATCGCATCGCTGCCAGCCGCCCCCCGGCAAGCCCGCGCGCACCGTGCCGCGCCGCAAATCGCAGGCGCTCGAACTTTCTTTCCCCTACGATTGGAGCAACCCCGCCATGAGCGACGAGGTGCTGATAGATAAAGTGGTCGAACGCGGGCTATTCGAAGACTTGGCCAAAGTCGCGGCGCACTATGGCATCGCCCCCGTGCGGCGCGCCGTGACCGCATTCACCGCCCGCAACCGCGCCGCCGGGGCTGAACCGCATGCTGGGCAACATCGAAAAGGCGCTGCATGTCGAAGCTCCCCTCTCACGCATGCGGGAGAGGGGCAGGGGGGAGAGTAGCCGCCATGACCAAGAAAAATTCCCTCAAGCTCGACTACATGCCCGAGCGCACCCGCCGCGTCTATCAGGCACTGGCGCAAGAACCGCTCATGCAAGGCTTCGTGCTGATCGGCGGCACCGCGCTTTCCATCCAGCTCGGCCTCCGCCTGAGCGAAGACCTGGATTTCTGGTTGCCAGCCGCTGCCATGCCCAAAGAACGCGTCGACACCATCCTCACCAAGCTGGCCGCGCACGGCATGCAGCATGAGTTCGCCACACCCGCGTGGAAAATCTCGCAGGCGCGCATCAAGGCATCGACCTGCTCGCGCAAAGCCGCGACCACGTCATCGACGGCGTCAAAGTCACCTTCTTCGCGCGCGACGACACGTCCTATCGCCACTTCGCCGCGATGAAGCGCATCGCAGGCAAGACGAAGTTCGACATCGCGCACGAGGACACCATCTTCGCCATGAAGTCATGGCTCATCTCCCAGCGCGTGCGCTCGCGCGACCTGCTCGATTTGATGACCATGCTACAACGCGGAAAAACGATACAAGGCATCCTCGAAGCGGGCGCTCAAGCAGACCCCGCCTATCAGCGCGAATACGCCAAGGAAGTGCTGGTCGGCAACGTCCCGCTGGACGCCGCCGCCGAAGGCTTCGACAGCATCGGCTTGGAAATCAGCACCGGGGACATCCACCAGTTTTTTCTGGACGCAGTGAATGAATATGAAACGGAAGTGGCGGCGGAAATTATTCGCAGTAGGGCGGGTTAGCGTAGTGGAACCCGCCGGAGGATAAACATGCGGCGCTACACCCTGCGGCTAATGCACCCTACACGGGCTATTGGGCTCTGTTTCATCATCATGGGAATGTTGGAATGCAAGACCTGCCCCTGAGCTCTTGCTTGCGCCTGCAACGTCTCGAAGCTCAAATATCTTGTTGTCGTTCCGGTCAAGTTAATGAACCTCGTTTTGTGATGCCTAACATGGAATTGAGGGGCTGCGCGCTTTTGCGCAGTCCCGCTTGAGCGCAGGGTTAGGCCTTTGCGAACGAGGCGGCCTGACATCTACGCCGAATGCAACTCTTCGCGGATCACCCGGCGCAGCGTGGATTCAATCTGCTCTGCCGTCATGGCTTGGTGGAGCGCCTGATTGATGAGTGTCTGGTAACCACGCTCCCCGGCCTTGGCCTTAAAAAACGCAATAATCGAACCGTCCAGCATGATCGAGACGCGCTGCTTGCCAAGTTGGGCATTTAACGCCATAGAAAATTCTTCGCGGCTGACATCTTTCAAGCCCACACGAAGGCGGGGTGGCTTAGAGGTAGTGAGAGAGGGTGTCGACTTCATGGGGTTCGGCCTTTCGCATGGAAATAACGTGAATTTCATCTTCTGCTTCGGTATGGCTAATCGTCACAATGGTGGTTCCGAGAAAGCCGGTGGTATTGAAACGCTGTTCGCCGTGGTAGTCGCGGGAATCTTCTACCGTGATCGTCGGGCCGTTGAATACCTGTTCGGTCTGTGCAAAATCAAAGCCGTGTTTTTTCAGATTGGTCTTGCGCTTGGATTCTTGCCACGTGAAGTTCATAGCTCAAATTATACATACGATAATGCATATTGCAAGGTGCTTAAAAAATTGGTGTGAAGCCTAACGTTGAGGTAAGGGGCGGGCGGCTTCTCGCCCGTCCCTCTTGACCGTAAGGTTAGCCCTCATAGCCGATAAGAAGCTGAACGTTGCATACAAACTGAAATGCATAAATCTTTGCAAGTGATCGAGCTAACTTGCTATCCGCTTCTTTAAAGAGGGTTTCAGACAGCGACATATAAGTTTCGCGCAACTCACCGAGTTGTTCTGATGCAATACCGATTATTTCGGCTGTGTCAGCGAGGAAAGCGGAATTGCTCTGTCGAGGCTCTTGATTGTGGAGTTCCTCAAGTGCTTGTTCAAAAGACTTGCTTTCAATCGGTGTCGGTTCGGAATGCGCAATTCCAGTGTTTCCTGATGAGGCAAAGCTGTATCGGGAGTGCCCATTTAGCTTCGCTATCTCACAGAAGTTGGACTGTTTTACGAGTTGCCCGGTGTTGATAGCTCTCCAAAGTTCCTTATAGGTGTGGAATGCAGGACAGGCGTACACGACAATGGCCTTACCAGAAGTTTTTTGGGCGAGCGATTCGAGAGCCTGTTGTTGGCTACGGAATGTGTCGTAGCGGAAGTATGGTTTTTTCCAAGATGAATACTCCGGCGCGTTGGAGCGTGTCATTCGATTCGGGCGTTTTGCCTGAATAAAGCAGTTGAACTTGAACTTCGGAAAATGTTCAATCTCGTGTTCGAGTTCTTGCCACCATTCATGCCTCAAGTGGGTTCCTGGTGGGTGCCTGAAAAACATCCGGCGCCACCACGGATACATGTGAGGAAAAAGTTTCCAGAATGTGTGATTTGATGTTCGAAGAGCCACATCGAAGCCAACGATATTTTCCAAAACTTGGCCCGGTGGAAAGAAGAGTCGGCGACTATGCACTAGCTCAGACGTGAGATGCTGTTCGTAAGTCTTCTCTTCAAATTCAGCATGCATAGTGAATGTCCTTGAGGGCTAACGTAAAGTTGAGGGGCACCGCGCTTTTGCCGCGTCCCGCTCGAACGACAGGTTATGCCTTTTCCTCCTTGTTGAAGGCAAAGTCAGGCTTCTCTTTGCGGGTTAGTTTATCTATGAGTTTTTTGAACCTCCTCTGTCTGGTTTCAGGCTTCTTTGCAGATTCCAATCCATAAGCAATTGCGTAGCGATTGGATTTGGTTAGTGTCTCATAGAACTGTTTCGCCTTCGGCATGCTCTCCAGAGCTGCTAGAAAGTCCGCTGGAACCTTCATCTCACTAGCGGTATAGGCGTTTTTCCAACGACCGTCCTCTTTCGCCGCACGAACATGCACAAGCCCCGGCTCCTTCATCCGTACCTCAATTATCAGGCGATCGACATGTTCTGTATTTCTCTTCGACCAATTACTTCGAGCCTTTCTCGCAGTAATCCGTTGAAGGTAGGCTTGGTCATCTAGCGACTTCTTGACACCGTCAATCCACCCCCAGCACAGTGACTCAATCACGACTTCGTTCCAGTTCACACTCGGAATCCCAGATCCCTTCTTGAACATCTTGATCCAAAGTTCGCTTTCGGTGGCATGGTTCGCTTGCAGCCACTTATTCAGTTCTTTTGGTGACTTAAAGGTCATCGTTTTAGACGCATCGGGTTTAGGCATGAAATCAGACTCTCTTGGCATAACGTAATTTAGACGACATCCATAATTCGCCCGCACGCTGCCTAATTTCAGAATAGCGCGCTTCAACCTGTGATGGATCAATCAGTTGGTAACGTCTTGTCAAAATAGGCACACCTAAAATTGTGCGGATGGATGTCAAAGTTGTTTATCAACGGTGTGAATCTTCCCGCATCCTATCCCGCCGCCGTTTTCAGCGGCAAGCAAAAAAACAGGCTATATATTTTTCAAGAAATACGGCTCGGATAAGAACCGCGAAAGAAACTATTGACCCGGCACGTATGAAGTAGCACGTCATACCGGCGCGGGCCGGTATCCAGTGGCGCGCTAAGCGCGCCGATATTGGGTATTGCTAGATTCCCGCGCAGACGGGAACCCAGTTAAATCAAAAACTGCATACCCGCCTGCGCGGGTATGGCGGCGAAATCAGTGTTCCCTAAACCGAATACGGTGCCGCCACCCAGCTTTTAACCAGGGCCGCTTCCGTCTCCGGCAGATAGCTGAAGCCCGCTTCCAGATCGCGCGCGACGGCGTAGGCGATCTTGGGCGGGGTGAGGGTGCTGGCCACGAGGTGGAAGTACCAGGCCGAGGCGTATCCGGCGGCGCGATCGGAGGCTTGCAACTGTGCGGACATCTCCACGCCGGAAAGCCCGATGTTCCACTGGAAAGGTTTGAGCGCGCGCGCGTGGCGCGACACCAGCGAGGCGGAGAGCACGGGGTTGCGGTAGCGGTCCAGATGTTCGCGCAGGCCGATGACCCAATGGTCGCAGAAATGTCCGCGTACCGCCGCGCTGCTGTGCGCCCATTCGGAAAGCAGGCGCGGCAATGCGGCATCGCGCCCGTCGGCGAGCGAGACTTTGGCGAGTGCCTGGCGCACGTCGATGAGACGGCGGAAACGGTAGCGCGGCGCGCCGACGGCCTGCGCGTCGATCTCGCCGGGGTTCATCGGTTCGAGCAGTTCCTGCATGTCTTCGGGGGCGGCATCGGTGTCGATGAGGTTGCGGTCCAGCACCTCCTGCAATTCTTCCACTTCGAGTTGTAAAAAGTCCGCCGGGGCAGGGCCGTAAGGCGCGACGAAATAATGAGTGCGTCCGGTGTGGCGTGTCACCAGCAAGCCGCTGCCCGCATGGCGCTCCACCAACCCGCCCATGTCGCCGCAGACTTCCAGTTCGGATTTTGCCCATGCTTCGAGGCTGTCGGCGATGCGCGTGCCGTCGGTCGCGATCACGCCGCCGGAGCGATACCAGCCGCCGCGATCCAGCGCCTGACGGAAGGTGCAGCCGGGACGGATACGGTTGGCGATCTCCAGCAGCGCGCTGTTGTGCGGACGCGGCGGGATGGACTCGATCTCCTTGGTCAAGGTGCGCAACATCGTTTCGTCAGGCGTATAGATACTCATTTTTCATCCCCCAGTAAGAACTCGTCCAAGCGTTGCCGCACTGCGGCGCGCACATCGGGTTCGACATCATCCACCAATCCGGCGATGGTATCGAGCGGTGCGCGCTGCGCGGCTTCCAATCGTACTACCCAATCCGCGTCGGTCAACATCTGCGCCGCATTGTCCGGCAACAGGCGCTGCGCCACGACGCGGCGCACTTCCGCGTCCTCGTCCCGCATTATCGCGCCCAAGGCGAAAGGCGGCAGGCGGCGCGCCACCTCCTTGCGCACTTCGCGGTCTTCGTCGTGCGCCATGCGCCGCAACTGCCCGTGCGGCAAGCGCTTCGCCACCTGCAACCGTACCAGATAATCCTCGTCGTCCAACAGCGTATGCAACTGTTCCGGCGCAAGGCGGTTCGCCACCGTCATGCGCACTTCGCGATCCGTGTCGCGCACATACCCGTCCAGTTCGTCTATGGGTAAACGGCTCACCACCACGCGCCGCACCACCTCGTCGCTGTCGCGCGGCAACGCCCGCACCAATTCCAGCGGCGCATAGCGTATGGCGATGGCGCGCCGCTCCCAGAAGCCGTCGCTCAGATAATCCTGCGCGAACTCCGAGTTGCGTCGCAGGAAGCGGTCGATCTGCCGTCCGCTCTGCGCCGTCACACAGATGTCGCCCGGCACGCATTTGCCTGTCGCCAGCAATGCCCGATGCCGGCACGTCGCACAATCGGCGAGTGCGACCCCGGTCAACGGCGATGCCCCGGAATGATGTTCCGACATAAACAGACCCTTCAAGCGCAGTTCCAGAAAAAATCCCGGACGGATAACAGCAACCACCATGCCAGATTGCAATATAGGCCATAAAGCCAATAAAGACAGGGGAATAGGGGAGGGCAAGAAAAACCTGCGAGGAGGCTTTGTAGCGATTACGACAAAATTTCGTTGGGTGGGGCAAAGTGCTACCCAACGATTTTTGCGCGACGTCGGCGCTCCCATTACATCAGCGCCACGCTCTTCACCTGCGCGCACACATACGTCCCCTCGCTTAGACCGAGGTGATCGCGCGACCGGCGTGTGATTCTGGAAAGCAATATCTGAGCCTGTCCGACCCGCATGCGCACGACCACCTTGTCCGGCGCGCAATCGACGATCTCCTCAACGCGCGCATTCAGGATGTTGTTGATGCTGGAACCCTGCGGCGCTTGCGTGGCGATGATCACGTCGCGCGCCAGCACGCGGGCGCGTACGCGGGTGCCGAAGGGTTGATCCACTTTTCCTACCCACAGATGCCCACCGGCGAAATCCAAGCGCGTTAGATGGTATTTCTCGTCCTGCTGTGCCACGGCAGCTTCGATCACCGCGCCCGCGTCGTCGAAATGTGCAGTGGGCAGGTCGAGCCGCGCCAATGTATCGTGCAGCGCGCCGCTGGCGATGACGCGGCCTTGTTGCAGCAGTACCAGATGGTCGGCCAGTCGCGCCACTTCGTCCAGCGCATGGCTCACATATAGTGCGGGGATGTTCAGTTCTCGGTGCAGGCGCTCCAGATACGGCAGTATCTCCTGCTTGCTGGCGGTATCGAGCGCGGAGAGCGGTTCGTCCATCAGCAGGATGCGCGGGCTGGTGAGCAAGGCACGACCGATGGCGACGCGCTGGCGTTCGCCGCCGGAGAGTTGCGCCGGATCGGTGCGCCCGATGAGATGGCTCAAGCCCAGCCATTCCACCACCTGTTCCAGTCGTACCTTGCGCTCGGCGGGTACGATGCGTTTGTAGCCGTATTCGAGATTGGCGCGCACCGAAAGATGCGGGAACAGGCTGGTTTCTTGAAACACATAGCCCAAGGGACGTTTATGCACCGGCACGAAGGTCTGATCGTCCTGCCACGTTGCGCCGTTCACCCGCAACGAACCTGCCGCACGTTCCAGCCCTGCGATGCAGCGCAGCAGCGTGGTCTTGCCCGAACCGGAAGGGCCGAACAGGGCGGTGACGCCAGCCGCTGGCGCATCGAAAGCGGCATCGAGAGCAAAGCTATCCAACCGCATTTGGAATCGGGCGCTGATGGTAGTCATTTCGTCACCTTGGACAACTTGCCGCCCGACAGATACAGAGCGAGCAACACGATGAACGAGAACAGCACCATGCCGCCCGCCAGCAGATGCGCCGCGCTGTATTCCATCGCTTCGACGTGGTTGTAGATGGCCACTGAAAGCACGCGCGTTTCGCCGTCGATGTTGCCGCCCAGCATCAGCACCACGCCGAATTCGCCGACCGTGTGCGCGAAAGCCAGGATGATGGCGGTGAGAAAACCGGGGCGCGCTAGCGGCAACGCCACACTCAGAAACCGATCCAACGCACTCGCACGCAAGGTCGCCGCCACTTCCAGCGGACGCTTGCCTATCGCCTCGAACGCATTTTGGATGGGCTGAACGGCGAAGGGCATGGAGAAGAACACCGAGCCGACCACCAGACCGTAAAAGGTGAACGGCAATCGTCCCAGCCCCAACGCCGTGGTCAGCTCGCCCACCACACCGTGCGGCCCCATCAATAACAGCAGATAGAAACCCAGCACGGTCGGCGGCAAAACCAGCGGCAAAGCGACTACTGCCGCGACGGGCCCCTTGTACCACTTGCGGCTATGCGCCAACCACCACGCCAGCGGCGTGGCGACGAGCAACAACAGGCAGGTGGTAACGCTCGCTAATTTAAGCGTCAGCCAGACGGCATGGAGGTCGGCGGGATATAGGGTTGGCACAACGTTTTACTCCAAGTTTCAACCCCCCACCCTAGCCCGCCCCCTGAGAGGGGGAGGGGATAATGTTCCTTCCACTTCTCAGGGGGAAGGTTAGGATGGGGGTGGATTTAAATATACGCACAGATTTCAATTTTTATTCAGGGCGCAAAAAACATCATCCTAGAAAAAGCAGTTGTCCACGAAATGCACGAAAAACACGAACAAAAACAAATAATTAACATGCCGCACCAAGCAACCCGATGGGTGAGTCGCCGACTGAATGTAACCCACTGT
>SCUU01000021.1 GCA_004297065.1 Gallionellaceae bacterium | reverse complement strand
GCGCGCCGCCTTGGTTGGGAAGCTGCTTCGGGCTACGCCCTACACCGCTTCCCAACCAAGGCAGAAAAAGCGGACAATTCATGTGCTACAGAACCGGACAATTCTAAAAACCCGCGACATACTCATGTGGTGCCCGTGTTCAGAACGCCGAGCCCAATAGCATATACAGGCGATCGGCGCCGCCCTGGTCGAAACCTCTGGCAAAACCCATGGTGAGGCCCACATGCAACGTGTCGTAGCCGATGAGGGTTTCCGCATTCCAGGCAAGACCTGCGCCCGTTTTGCGCTGAATATTCTGCCCCCGGTTCCATGCATCGCCGCTATCGACAAACAGGGTGACAGAATGTCTGCCCAGACCCAGCGGCGGAACGAAGGCACCGTCGTAGACCATACCCAGCGGGATACGCCATTCGGCAGTGACTAATCCCATTTGCGTGCCGGTAAGCGCGGCGAGCCCATAAGGGTAGCCGCGCAACATAAAGCGTCGCCGTCCGAGGTCGGTCGATCCGTCCGACACGGGATAGCTCTCGATTTCTCCGCCCATGGTGTAGGGGCGTATGCCGTTGTCGCCGCCGGCCAGCAACATGCGCAGATACAGCACATGGTTGTCTCCCAGCCCGATATATTCTTTCCAGTCGAGCTGGTGGGTTTTGCCGCGATGGAAATTGTTGCTGGAGGCATCGTAGCTTTCGCTGGCGAGCCGGACGCGTCTGCCGTCGGTCGGGCTGATCGAGCGCTGGTAAAACTCGGTGCTGTCGTAACGTGCAACGATCCCGGCCAGAACGTCCCGAAAAACGAAATCGGTCCCGCTCGTTTGGGTGAGCGATTCCTTGATGTGGTCGCTGGAGACGCCGCCGCCAAGATAAATGCTGCTCTCCGTGCTGTTGAAAGAATGATGCAGCAAAACCTGATAGCGGATTTCGTCCGAGCGGTATTGCATGGGGTCGTTGCCGGCCCCGAAGATCAACGATTGGCGGTAAGTGGAGAGCGTCAGGGCGTTGCGGAAAATATAGGCGGCATATCCGCCCAGAGTGTGCTGATCCATGTAGTAGTAGGGTATCGCCGTCCACCGGTGGAAGCCCAGCACATCGGCACCGTACAGCGAGACACCGATATACGAGTTCTGATCCGCGCCGGTAGCGATAAATGGAACCCATGAATGCGGTCTTAAAGTGTCCAGCGCCGAATAGTCCCGCACGCCTTCGTACGGGACAGCCTGGTAGTCCGCAGCATTGGCCAGCGCGTCGATTCTGGGGGCGGTGCCCGAGTATGCCGGGTAAACGGAACCCGCGCGCGCGGAGGCAGGTAGCGCCCTGATTGCCTGGGCGTCGGCGGTGTATTCGACCAGGCGATAGCTGGCATCCGGCATGACCACGGCTTCGTGGATGCCCGCCATCGAGTCGCTCACGGTCGCGATGGTTTTGTCGGCCAGGTCGAGGCGGCGCAAGTTCCACACTTTGTCGTGGTCGGAAATGAAATAGACGGCGCTGCCGTCTCTGGAAAAGTGCGGGCGGATTTCGCGGTCGTCGTTCAAGGTGAGTTGCTGCCAGTGCGGGTCGCCGATTGCGAACAGTTCGAGATTCCAGCCCGTATGTTGGCGCTTCACCGCGGCGACGAGCCGCTTGCCGTCCGGCGACCAGGCAATGTGGCCTAGCGTATCGCCCAGCGGGAGTTCGCTCAGTTGTTGCGGGTGCTCTCCCCGCGCATCCAGCAAGACCAGCCGGGTTAAGCCCCGTTCCAATTGCACTGCCGCAATTTGTTTGCCGTCCGGACGCCACGCCGCGCGCGCATATCGGCCGCAATACGTCATGCGTTCGGGCGCGGGCATGCCCGGCTTCCAGCGATAAAGATCGGTATGGAGTTTGATGTTGTCGCACACTGCCGCCTTGCTCAACAGCAGCCCGGCTTCGTCTTGCCAGTCCAGGTTGCTGACGTTTTCTCCCCCGAACAGGAATTCATGCGTGCCGTCCGCCCGGATGCGCCGTATTTGCGGATGCGATGAAGAGTCGTCGTGGTAAAAATACAAGTCGCCGTTGCCGGATGCCGTCAGGTAACGGTTGATGTAGGGCTCGTCGTACAGGGGCTGGGCGTGGCCCGCGCTTTCTTGTTTCGGCTTGGCGAGTTGCGGCTCGAAACGCTGCCGCAAATATTCCTGGAACTCGCCCCACACCAGATTGGCCGGCCTGCCGAAGATGAGCATGGAGCGTTCATCCATACGCCAGGGAATGAGGTTGTCGCCATATATGCGGATGTAGTTGACGGCCGCATCGCGGCCATAACGTTCGCTGATGAATTTGAAAAAATACGCGCCGTAAAGATAGTTCTGACCGTAGGGCCAACGGCTGCCGCTGTAGCCCTCAAAGCTCAGTTCGGTCAGCGAACGCAAGCCGCGCCGCACTTCCAGGCGCATCTCAGCTTCATACCAGGCGTTGTTCAAGCGGCCATAACCGGCGGCATTGTTTGACTCGCCATAGACCGCGAACCCTTCAGTTACCCAACTGGGCGCGAATATTTGCGGAAAGGTCGCGACCGTGAGCAACTCGACCGGGCGGCCATAGATGTCGCGGACCGCTTTGGGGATGCCATAGGCCATATCGAGGTGCAGGATATGCACATATTCGTGCGTGAACACATATTCCATCCACGGATTCTGATCCATGAGTTCGCCTTCGGCCGGCGTCGGCATGTAAATAAAAAACTGGTTGTAGGGCAGCGGCGTGGCCGCGCCGTTGGAAAAGTCCACGCTGTCCAGAATGACGATTTCGGTTTGTTCTTCGGGTGTCCAGCCGATCCAGGTGGCCAGTTTGTTATGCACGCGCTCGGCAATCGCGCCCATTTGTCGCGCATATTCTTTATGCGTCGCTTCATGGTGAATGCGGAAATGCGGTGTCCGCAGCGTCTTCCATTGTTTGGAATAGTCGGGGCGCAGAAAATTCGGGTCGCCTGGCGTATGTGCTGACGAGACAGAAGATGAACCGGCCAAGAGAATGAAAAGGGATGCGATAAAAACGATTTTATGGTTCACAAAGCACCTGTCGAAAATAATTCCCCGCGTTTTGTCCGCAAATGGGAGACGCCATGCTACCAGTTTTGATCTGGCCGCATGTAGGGGGCGTTGCGGATCGGGTGCGATTCAAACTGATGTGGAAGCATCCCTGAAGGCTCATCAGAGAAATCGCCGGTCGGCCAATAGCGGCATTGCCCTTGATAGAATTACTGGCCATTCGACCAAGCCGGCAAAAAGCGCCGGCAAGCCGCTGCTTACGTGGGAGCGGTCTCCCGACCGCGATCCGGTGAATCCCCCCCAAGCTGTCGCGACCGGGAGGTCGCTCCC
>SCUU01000231.1 GCA_004297065.1 Gallionellaceae bacterium | reverse complement strand
GGCGCCAACGTAGGCATCTTTCAAGTCAGCGCCAGGTGTACGAAGTTTCGTGATATCGAAGGTATTGATATCGGCAATCCCTCCCTGGATAAAAGTGCTTTCACCCCAGTTGATAACTTGCTTGCCTACCCGGAGGGTAACCGTATCGCCTAGCTTTGTATAGAAAACCGCATCAGTAAGATCGCTCCCACGCATAAGTCTGCGGTTATTTCCTGGTGGCAAAATTTTATCTCGATAGGCATCGTCATAAAAATAATTCCCACGCGCTAGAAAACCGCTATCGCCCCGCTTCAACTCCAGCGTATGCGAGAAACGGACGACATTCGACAGCTCGTCACCACGGTCAGGAAAAAGCGCGCGGTTACCGTATGATGTCGCTTTTGTATCTGGCTGGGCAGACTGCATGCGGCGCATATAACCGTAGGTAATATCGGTATCAAATGCCCCCTTGATACCACCATCACCACCCAGTTCGAAACTAAAGGCACTAGCAGCAGGTGGCAACGATACGCCTAGCGCTCCCAAAACTATGACAACTATGGAATGAGCAATTGCCATTCCTCGTCTTGACATTTTCATCTTTCCTCCTTGATGTAATTTTATGTTGTGGTACTGCCTTGTTACCTTGTTACTATACTACTGCCTACTGAAATCAGAACTGTTATTCTAGCATACTACTGTCCTGTCCGGTTAAATTGTAAATAAACTCAGTAAACTCAGCTGGTTGTGTGGCATACCCTCTGGAGGAATGTATGTATCCGGCAGCCGGAAAAGCCTGCTGCAAGGGCATCGCCTCAAACAGGGTGACCGACAAAATCTGCAGCAAAGTGTAGAGCGACGCATCCAGATTCGGTTTCTTTTTAACGATGGCGACGAGCACATAAACCGACCCCGCGATCCAGCGTTGCGTCTTGACCGCATGCACTGACGTACTGAAGAATCGCTTGATCCGCAGATGCTGCTCGATCTACTAACTCGACCGGCCAGCGACTCTGCGACTCATGTAGAGCGAGAGCGCGTAGATCGTAGCGGTCGGTAACGTCATCTGGTTGAGAGGAATATTTGAATCCGTTTCTACGAGCGTCTTGCCCGGTTTCGGAGTCGTCTCTCCGGAGAATCCCGCAGAGTGAACGAAAACAGCAATTCAAATCGACACCCCTCATCGCTCGGAAACCAGTATCAATCATGGCGTTCAGTGCTTGTCATACTCTGAAATTAAAAACAATAAATATCCATGACGCGAAGAATATCATTTACGATAACAACCTTTTTTTTCAAGATCAGACAACTATCCGGGTTACACATAATCAAGTGCTCAT
>SCUU01000020.1 GCA_004297065.1 Gallionellaceae bacterium | reverse complement strand
GCATCTGCGCTTCCGACAACCAGATCAGATCACTCATGGCAGGGCCTCCTCGCCCCGCCATTGAATCAACCCAACGCCAACCACGCAAGCAAATTAATAGGTCCTGAGCCTAGGTATGCCCAAGCCTCACATTGAAAATACCGCTTTGAGTAGCCCCTAGTTTTCTAGACGCCTTCCGCTTTCAAAATCCGCTCTCGTTCGAACTGGACGGGTGACAGCATCCCGTTCCTGACCTGCTTGCGTACCGGATTGTAGAACATCTCGATGTAATCGAACACGTCCTGCCGGGCTTCCTCGCGGGTTTTGTAGGTCAGTCGCCTGATGGGCTCACGCTTGAGCGAGGAGAAGAAACTCTCGGCGACGGCATTGTCATGGCAGTTGCCGCGTCGGCTCATCGAGTGCTCAAGGTTGTGAGCCCGGATGAAGGCTGCCCAGTCCATGCTGGTGAACTGCGAGCCTTGGTCCGAGTGGATCAGCACCCGCTGCTTCATAGCGGAAGGCAATCGGGTAGCTGTCTTGTAGCTACCCGATTGCTATAAAAGATGAAAGCGTGTCTATTTATGAGGTCATCTTGCGGCTACTGCTGACAAAGACCCCAAAAGAATTTGGGAGATGGAAGAATGACAAAAGCAATAATGTTTTCTATAATTGCGACGGCGATCGGAATGTTGAGTGGTCCAAGCGGTCTATCCAGCGCGAACACCTGCCAATCAATGGATCTAGTTAAGAACAAAGAGCTGGATGCAACTCCGGTTATTGCCGAATGCCTGGCAAATCTTAAATATACAAATATCTTAAATCTCAGTCCTGGCATATACCAGTTACTGACACCTCTGGTGATAAACAAGGCTGTAACCATAGAAACAACGCTCGCTTCTGGTGGAAAAAATTGTTCGAAAAATACGGGTGCAAACTGCGCTGTTTTAGCGATCGGCCAGATGCCTCCTTCCACCCCCAATATCATGCCGATCGAAGTCACAGCCAAGAATGTGCATCTTCGTTCCATGGCCGTAATTGGGGCAGGAAAGCGGAACGTCAGTTGGGAACAACGCATATGCCTCGATCAACACGCCAGACCGCTAGGAGGGGGCATACGTGTAAAAGCGGATCAATTTCAGATGACCGATGTGCTTTTGAAAAATTTCAGTTGTTATACGGCTCTGGAAATAGGCAAAGATGTCAAAGGTGCTAGATTGTCCGGAAACGTAATTGGGCCGAATGGCAATCATATGATAAGAAATATGTGGTCAGATGGAGTGACGATTCACGATTCCATCGGAGCTGTTATTAAAAATAATGTATTCACTAATAATACAGATGTGCAACTTATTTTTGGAGGATGCGTATCTTGTAAAATAGAAGGTAATGTATTTAATCATTCTAATTTATTTTCTCAGGCTTCTTTTGCTGAATTAATGCTTCATGCATGGCCCGGTACCAGTGGCAATTTTACCGGCAGCGTTATATCCGGGAACAATATTGATTGTGGGACAAATCGTTCCTGTGGTTACGGAATAATGATTGGTGGAGAACCTTGGTATCCGTCGAAAGCATTTGGCGGAACCGTCAAGGGAAATCACGTGAGCAATGCATTAATGGCAATTAATATCGATGAGTTAACAGGTCCTATGAATATCCAAGACAATTCGGTTGCGAGATCTGGAGGCATTGCCAATTCCGATTGCGGTATAAAAAATTGGCCAGATTTTAACATATCCGAAAGTTCTATTAAATTCATAATTAAAAAGCCGAAATATTATTCTTCTATAAATACAAAAAAATGTTTGCTAGGTAGAATTGATAATAAAAAGGGCGATTGATATGTTAATTGTCGCTTATTTAAGAGCCCGATTCGAAATTATCCTTCGTAAATTCATAGCCATGCGATGCGGCGTACCAAAAGCTGGAGCGAGGCGATGAACAGCCATGCGGTTGCTGACGCGATGGTTTGCTCGAAGTCCTCGGCCAGTCAGCGGTTTCGATTCAGCCATGCCAGCGTCCGCTCTACGACCCAACGGCGCGGGAGGACCACGAAACCCCTGCCGATATCGGACCGTGTGACTATCTCGAGGGTCCATTTGCCAATCCGGCGCAGCGCCTGCCGAAGTTTGTCGCCAACATAGCCGCCATCGGCAAACACGGCGCGGCCACGGGAAGCGCTTAATGATCTCCGTCAGTACCAGCGGCGCGCCGTCTCGGTCCTGGATGTCGGCGGTGTGGATCGCGGCTTGGACCAGATTGCCCTCGGTGTCGGTCAAGACGTGGCGCTTACGGCCCTTGATCTTCTT
This sequence comes from Gallionellaceae bacterium, assembly GCA_004297065.1. GTDB lineage: Bacteria > Pseudomonadota > Gammaproteobacteria > Burkholderiales > Gallionellaceae > PALSA-1006. The sequence goes on along the minus strand of SCUU01000020.1, from coordinate 1,758 downwards.
GCCCGCATCATAGCCGCGAGGACCGCCGGATTCGGTGGTTTTGACGCTTTGGCTGTCGATGATCCCGGCACTGGGCGAGGCATCACGCCCGGTCGCATCGCGCCCGATCAGCAACGGGCATGATTGAGCGACAACCAGAGTCGGCTGTCCCGCCACAGATAGAACCAGCGCCGCACTGTCGAGACCGGCGGAAAGCACGGTGGCAGCATCCGCCACAGCAGACCGCCACGCAACAGATACAGGATCGCCTCGACAATCCGCCTGAGCGGCCGCTTGCGCGGACGGCCCACATGCGACGGAGGAGGCAAAAACGGCTCAAGCAGCGCCCATTCGGCGTCGGTCAAATGACTTCGCAAAGCCAAGTCCGCGCGGGAATACTGCGCCCGAGTGGTGTCGGTCCACATCGTTGATCTCCGGTAGTCTTCGCAAAACCATCTGAATCAATGACTTGGGCTGACGTCAAGCCAACCCACTGAAATCACTCAACTTAGTTTCAGATAAAGTTATAAAGCACCGTATAATATTTTCTGTTTATGGCTGATCGGTGGATGGCGCGAATTCGCGTTGTCCATCTGCAGATCATTCCATGGGGTTTAACGATATGGAAGTCATGCTTGCCCCCCAACATCGAAACCGGCTTAGTGCCCTGTCGGGCATCGTTCTTGGTGTATTTGATCGACCAGCGTTTAGCCGCGTTCTTCTGCCGCGCCTGAACCGCCTCCGTGAACACTTGGCGCTGGCGCCGTTCAAAAAGGAAGGGTGTCTGACACCTTGCTGTTGAGAGTCCCGTCTGGACCCCAATCATCGCGACGGACGATCCAGTCCCGCTCAGCTATTGGTTTTTGTTGCGAGCGAGGTTGTTTGACAGATGGTGAATTCATCGCGAAACTGGGTCAAGCGCGGCATGATGCCTGCGCTGGATTGTCCTATTTAGGAGATCGATATTGCCATATAATCTCGAGATACCTGGGCAGGTAAGCGAGTTTCAACTACAAGCGATAGAAGCTGTTGCCTCTCTTGTGCCGCCGGGGGGATGCGTCGTAGAAGTCGGATCTCTGTTTGGGCGCTCGAGTTGGGCTTGGGCAAAGAGCATTCCCCAAGATGCAAAGCTTTTCTGCATTGATCCATGGGAAGGCAATCAAGGTGTCCGCAGCATGGAGCTTGCCTACGGCATAAAATACGGCATCAATCAGTTTCTCGAATATACTAAAGATTGTAGTAATATACAAACAATACAATGCTATAGCCCTAAAGGTATAGGTGAGTGGGATATTCCCGTAGACATATATTATGAAGATGCCGTTCATGTTAATCCCGGCTTGGAGAGCAACGTTCAGTTTTGGTCTGCTAAGCTGAAGCCGAATGGCATCATATGTGGCGATGACTATCGGCCTCGTTTTGCTGATGTACGTGCTGCTGCGGATCGTGCAGGTAGCAGGCCTGGCTACAAGCTATACAAGGTAGATTTCTTTTGGTGCGCACTGCCCGACGCCTCGGCCGGTTCAAAATTGGATAAAGTGGCAAAAAGGTTGGAAGAACTGGGCAAGCAGGCTGAAATGCTAGCTTCCAAAGAACTAAAAGGTACTCGAATTCAGATTTCTCCCCTCGTCACCATGCCAAGAAATTTACAATCAAACAGACCATTAAATACGACTTTTAGAGCCCGATCCGAAACTAAGTTGAGTGGTATCAGCGGGTTAGCTTGACGCTTGCCGCAGTCGTTGATTCAGGGGTTTTGCAACAAACTTCCGGAGATCA
>SCUU01000019.1 GCA_004297065.1 Gallionellaceae bacterium | reverse complement strand
CGCGCCGCCTTGGTTGGGAAGCTGCTTCGGGCTACGCCCTACACCGCTTCCCAACCAAGGCAGAAAAAGCGGACAATTCATGTGCTACAGAACCGGACAATTCTAAAAACCCGCGACACCTGCTGTGCTTGGCCGGTGTTACTGGCTCACAGCGGGCGGCGCGTGTCGGAAGCGAATTTATGATCGCAAGCCACTAGTGTCCGGTTAAGAATCGAATAGATTCAGTTGGTTGCTGAGGTCGGCAATTTCTGTCTGACCGCCGATGCTCTGCAAGGCTTGTTGTATGGGCATTTTCTCGAACAGAGTGACCGACAGAATCTGTAGCAAAGTGTAGAGCGAGGCGTCGAGATTGAGGCGCTTCTTGATGATGGCGACGAGTACGTAAACCGAAACGGCAATCCAGATTTGCGACTTCACCGCATTTTCTGATGTGCCATAAAAACGCTGGATACGAAGATGCTGCTTGATCCATTTGAAGAACAACTCCACCTGCCAGCGGCTCGTGTAGAGCGCGCAGATCGTTGCCGCCGGCAACGTAAAGTTGTTGGTGAGAAACACCAACGTCTTGCCCGTTTCCGGGTCTTTGAATCGGATGCGACGCAACGGTTCCGGGTAATCTTGTTTGGTGAGAATCCCGTCCAGCGCGATCGTCTGGTCGCAGATGATGCCGAGGCTTCGATCCGTCTTGGCCGAGTACATTCGGTGCGCATCCATGTTCGACTTGGCTCGCGTCACGAAGAACGCACCCGCCAAATGCAGTCGATGCAGACGCACGAAATCGACGCAGGCTCGATCCATGACATAGATCGCTCCCGCTTCTGGAATCGGCAAGTCGAGCGCGCGAACATCGCCCATCTTGCCATCGGAGACATGAACCAAGCTGGGAATGCTGCCGCGCAGATCCAGCAGCGTATGCATCTTCACCGCTGCTTTGCTGGTTCGGAAATGCGCCCACGGAAATACCGACAGGCACAGGTCGATGGTGGTCGAGCCCAGCGCGTACACCGTGTTGGTCAAATCCGGGCCAAGGTCTTCGCTGGCATAAAGCGTTCTGGCTTGAGCAATCAAGCGATGGGCGAACTCGGCGTAGATGTGCCAGTTGCGCAATTCGTTGGCATCGGCCAGTGTGGGACGCGACACCGTGCATCGGATGCCCATGTGATAAAGCTTGGCGGATTGTGCCGACAGGCAGGCTTCGATGTCGCGCAGACTCTCGCGGTAGGCGAGTTGAACGAAGGCCAGAACGCGAAAGTGCTCTGCACAGGTCAGCGTCCTGACGCGATGATCGCCACCATGCCGATCCACGATGCGGTGGAAGGTCTTCCATGGCAGGAAGTCCATGACTTGGGCGAATAAGGGCTTGCCGACGTACATCGCAATCTCCCGCAGCAGGAAAGCTGGAAGATTGCACGAAGGACTGTTTGCCGTTCAAGTCGGAGACACTATGAAAATCTCCGAATACAGGGCGCGCTCAAAAACCAAGTGCAACATTCTCTCCGAAAAATGTTGCACTTGGTTTTTGAGCGCGCCAAGCGTCATCTGCTCGGCTAAATGGAATTTATTTCAAACCTTTGGCCAGTGACATTGGAATGTTTGGGCTTATTGGATTTACGCTTACGCGCAACCTTGCGGGTTCGAGGATTAAATCCATATCTTCCATTGGGATTGCGCCTGATAATATTCGATTACCCATTACAAGCGCACCGGTAGTACATTCTCTGCCCAACATTGAGATGCGAACTGGTGAAACATAGTCCACCACATGAGATTTGCCGTCAGCCTTTGTTTATTTCACCTCCCCCACCTTCCTGTGGGCGCGAAAAATTGCCGCAATTATTTTTTGCAAAAAAACAATATTACTGTATATACTGTTATTGCGTGATTCTGGCGCGATGCTATGATCCGAGTGCAGGAGGTGCTATGGAACAGCAACAATCATTTTCACCCGGCTTGCTTTATTCGGTTGCGCCGGAGCATTTTGCCGAACTTCATTTGCACGATGAGGGGATGAATGAATTCGAGTGGGAGGAGCATGAGGCTTTATTCGCGAGTGAGTCGTTCACGCAATCGGTATTCTCGTTTCTGAAAATCACTGCTGCCAAGTGGGGGATTTCCAAGCTGTAGTAGATCACTTGGTTTGCGGAGAAGAGATTGAGCGGGGGTTTGCCTTGCTCGTATCGGCGTCACCTGCGTTCCGCAAGCCTTGTGGACGAAACCGTGTTCAGATAACCGAACACCAGCCCAAACCCCCCGCTATTCCGCGTATTGAAAGTTGCCTGTACCGGGATAATGCCCGCAAGCTCCCCTCAAACCCATAGGACTTTTCCCTACAAAGTCCGCGCCGCAACTTCCTACGCGATAAATAGCAAAACTCCGATTTCCCCCCCACGCGTCTTTGCGCACAATGCGGCCATCGAAACACACAACGCACCGCACAC
>SCUU01000018.1 GCA_004297065.1 Gallionellaceae bacterium | reverse complement strand
TCCATTCCCAAGTTTCGCCAACCCTCAACCCAACCTTCTCCCAGAGGGAGAAGGGGCGATCGTCTCCTCCCCCTCCGGGGGAGGGTTTGGGAGAGGGCTGCCGCAGACGCGCGGATACGGAGCAACCCGTAGGGCCAGAGCCGATTTGAGCCCATTCCGGTGTCGCGGGCCGCTTGTTGTGAACGACACAACGGCGCGTCCCGCTCCTTGGACTGCATCTCAAATCGGCTCTGGCGCAGGGCTGAATTATTTGCGGACAAGCTCTTAAGCGTCACCGGGAATCGGCGCTTCACCTTGGCACAAACATTGCTGGACATGGGGCTCCATCATTCATTTACGACAGGGTGCCCCCATGCTATTCGACGCTTACGAACAAAAAAATTTGCTGTTCAACATGAACTTCAAAGAGGCCGAAGGAAATTATGCCTCCTATCGCGGCGATCTGGTTTTGGAACTGGGCGAAGTCGGCGATGCCCACGGCCACCTCAAACCCCCCGTGTACACCATCAAAAACACCATCGTGCTGGCCGAAAACGGCAAGATCAAACTCTATGTCGGCAGCCTCGACGAACTCGCATTGCTGCCCAAAGTGCTGGACTACTACCAGGCCGATTTCGCTGCGGATGTCCGTCTCATCATGTTCGTGGTCAATATCAACAAGCCGCTGGTAATCGGGCTTGGCGGTCTGAGCATCGCCGCCATCGGCATGCAGGAAGGCCTGATCTGGAACGAGCTGATCGACATCGCGGCACTGGACAAAGGCGATTTCAAAGGCCAGTCCCCCACCGGAAAAATCGTTACCGTTTACAAGGCGCTGTCCGACTACAAACCCAAGGGCGACAAGGTCTCGTTCGAAGAAGCGCTCACGCGCACGGTGGAACTGAAACGTGCCGGTCGCGGTCCGGTTTAACCCTCCCCAGCCCTCTTAACCCCCCCATGCCCCCTTATCAGGGGGAGTAACTCAGGGAGGGAGCATTGACTCCTCCCCTGGCAAGGGAGGCTGGGAGGGGTTAAGGTTTTGTAGCATTCGCAACAAACCACATCTGTTCGGGGGACTCGCATGCCACGCATCGGATTATTTTTCGCCAGCAGCACCGGCAACACCCGCCGCATCGCCAAAGCCATCAAAAAACGCTTCGACGACGACACCATGGCCGACGCGCTCAACGTCAACAAAGCCACGCCCGAACTGGTTGCCGGATATTCGCATCTCATCCTCGGCACCTCCACGCTGGGCGGCGGACAACTGCCGGGACTCTCCACCGACTGCATGGGCGGCGGCTGGGAAGAATTTTTGCCGCAACTCAAAGACGTGGATTTCAGCGGCAAGACCGTCGCCATCTTCGGTTTGGGCAACCAGGACAAATACCCGGACGAATTCGTCGATGCCATGGGCGAGATTTATCACTTCGTCGTGGCGCGCGGCGCCAAAGTCGTCGGACTATGGCCTGCGGACGATTACGATTTCATCGCGTCAAAAGCGTTGGTGGATGATGAATTTGTCGGCCTGGTGCTGGATCAGGAAAACCAGAAGCTGCTTAGCGATGCGCGGGTGGAAGCGTGGCTGAAATTGATTGCTCCGCAGTTCGGGCTGGGCGTATAGGCAGTGCGCCAGCAAATCGATTTGGATGAAGCTGAAAAGCGAATACGAGGCATTAAGGGTGCCTCCAATAATTCAAGTGGGGGAAGCGAAGAATATCCGCTACAACAACTTTTCGTAAGTACGCACAAAAAAGTAAGTTTCATGCCGCAAGCCGATATCCGAAAATTATCTGCCAAAATGCGACACGGAGAAATCTTCACCGTGGAATGCCCTTCGTGCGCGATACTCAAGCATGTCACCAGCCGCTGGGGTGTGCTGGTGGCACTGTTGGAAGGCACGCACCGCTTCAGCGACCTACGCCGCAAGGTGGGCGGTGTGAGCGAGAAGATGCTGGCACAGACGCTACAGTATCTGGAGAAGGACGGCTCCATCAACCGGGTATCGCACCCGGTGGTGGTGCCGCATGTGGGATATTCGCCGACCCCGCTGGGTGTCGGGGTCGGCAAACAGCTTGAAGCGCTGACCGACCGGATCGAAACCAATCTGCCCAAGATCATGAAGGTGCAGCAGAAACGCTGAGCGCAGGCTACAGCCTGTGCTCAGCTTGTGCAGAGTTTGAAACGCCCCACCATCTGGTCCAGTTCGCTGGCGGATTGTTCCAGCGTTCCCGCCAGCGACGATGCCTGAGCCATCGCGGCGGATGAAGATTCGGTCATTTGCGCGATGTGTTCTACATTGCGCGCGATGTCTTGCGATGCGGCGGTTTGCTGCGAGAGCGCGGAAGCCATATCGTTTACCGCAGAGAGCACGCGTTGCGAGGCTTCCTGGATGTCATTGATGGATTGGCCCGTTTGTTGCGCGAGCCCGGCACTTTGATTCACCTGTGCGACATTGGCGGACATGCCGCTTACCGCTTCGCGGGTGATGCCCTGGATGCGCTCGACCATCGTGCCGATCTCCTGGGTCGATTGCCCGGTACGTTCCGCTAGCTTGCGCACTTCATCGGCGACCACCGCAAAGCCGCGACCCTGTTCGCCGGCACGCGCAGCCTCGATGGCCGCGTTAAGTGCCAGCAGATTGGTTTGGTCGGCGATCTCGCGGATGACTTTGACGATGGTGGATATCTCGGTTGCCGCCGATTCCAGTGCCGATATCTTTTGCGCCGCCTCGGTGACGGATTCGGAGATGCGGCGCATCTCGGCGGCGGATTGTTGGACCACTTTGCCCGAGGCGCTGGATTTGTTTCCGGCATCTGCGGACATCTGGTGGGCTTCATGGGCGCGGTCGCTGATGTGGCCGATGCTCACCGTCATTTCTTCCACGCTGGCCGCCATGCCGGTTGCCGAATCGGCTTGCTCCTTGCCCGAGTCGGACAATGTGTTCATGGTGGAGGCCAGTTCCCCCGAAGACTGGAATAGTTTCTGCGAGCTGTCGCGCAGTGCGGTCATCATGCCGCGCAATTGACTTTGCATGGTGCTGAGCGAGGCCACCAGACTGTCGTTGTTTTGCCCGCTGACCCGGATATTTTCACTCAGATCGCCTTGGGCGATACGCGCGGCGATGTTGGCGGCGTAATCCGGCTCCCCGCCCAGTCTGCGCATGATGCTGTTGGCGACCAGCACGGCGATGGCGATGACGATACCCAATGCCAGAACGAAAACGGCGAGCATGTCCCAGTTCGCTCTGGTCAGCGTGGCGGCGGCAGCGGCCTCGATCTGTGCGTTATCGTCATTCGTTAGCCTGACCACGCTATCGATGACTTTGCGATGTTCTTCATAGGCGGCGCTCATGGGCATCAAGGCTTCCGACATGGCCTCGTGGTTGCCCGACAGTGCGGCGGGGATGAAGCGTTTTTCCGCGAGTTCATAGAAGCGCGCAGCCGGAGCATGCGCTGTCTCAATGAGTGTCCGCTTGATGTTGCCCTCCAGAGTTTGCTGTAACCAGAACTCGTGGCGGGTGTTGTAGTCGTTATGCAGGGCTTTGAGGCGGTCGGCCAGCGCATTCATCTCCTCGGGTTGGGCGCGCGCCATCTGCAGCGTTACCAGATAAGACTCCAGTATGTATTCGGGCGGCGGCAGGATATCGGCCACCAGGTCTTTGCCCAATACGATCTTGGTATATACCGGGCCGCTCACTTTCATTTCTGCCAGTGTCTTGTAGAACCACCCGCCCAGCACCAGATTGCCCAACGCCACTGCCGCGATCAATACGGCAAAGCGTTGCTTGAGACTCAATTTGTCTAACATGATCTCTCCCTGAGATAGTTTGCGATTGCAGGCGGGATATAAGGGCACTTCTAAAAATCCATATTTCATCCCAACTGATGGAGCTACTAGCCATTCCACTAAGCCCGCACACCCCACCCGCCGTTGGCGGGCAGAGTACAAGAGCGGGCAAGTGGCTGGTTATGCTGCGTTACGGCAGCGGGGTAAGCAGGCAAGCCGCGAAGCGGCGGCTCGCAAAAAATATCTTGCTTACATATCATCCATATGCGGCGCGGCGAAATTTTTTCCGCGCCTTGCATTTGGGCGAAATCTGCATTTTTAGAAGCGCCCATAAATCCCCGTTGTAAAACATTTTCGGTAACTTTATGAAAATCTTTAATATTTTTATAGGTCGATATTGATTGCTAACGACTCGGCCAACGCTCCTACCCCTATCCAATCCAATTCCAGCTTGCCCCCGGGAAGGGTGATGCTTATCCCCGTATCGTACACGATGCCTATGAAAGCCGCATCGCTCGCTATCGGGCTCATATATATCTCGCGCTCCGGACTGACACCGTCGCGCACGGCGACGAGCGCGAACGAAAGGCTGGATGCTTCCGCCGGTGTGAGTCTCAGTGCGTAGTCTTCGGCGAAGCGCACCTGGATCAACTTGCCCAATGCCCGATGTCGGGAGCTGGCAACCTTAAAAGGCAGGGGGGATGAATCAAGCATGCAATGTCGCCTTGGTCTCTTTGAGCATCTTCATGCATTCGCGGTTCGCGGCGAGTTCCAATGCGGTGAAATCATCCAATGTCATCAGTCCGCTATAGGCCCCCGCATCCAGCAGCAAGCGCACCAGCGATGTCTTGCCCGCCGAGGCGCAGTAGATCAGTGCCGTGGCGCCGTTGACATTCTGGCTGTCGAGCGGTGCGCCCGCTTTGATGAGAGCAGCGGCACAAGCTTCGCTGTTGGAGAAACAGGCGAACCACAATGCCCCGTTGCTGTCCCGATTCATCAGGTGCGTATTGGCACCGCGAGCCAGTAATGCATTGAGCGCATCGAGGTCGCCCAAACGCGCGGCGTGCATCAGCGGTGTGGTGGCGTTGGCGATGGTTTGGTTGATCTGCAACGGTTCGGATATATCGAACTTGTTTTGCGATAGCCAGGCTTTAAGTTCTTGCTCGTTCATGGTGGCTCCTTGATTCATTGGTAGGCGGGCAAGGTGGAGATGCGCGGGTCATCCAGCGCCATGCCGATCGCGTAGTGGTAGATGACCTGGAAGGCATCGTCCTTGATGCCGAGCACTTCATGCACCGCATCGTCGAAGAAGCAGCCGATGCCGGTGCCGCGCCATCCGGCGGCCTCGGCTTCCAGTGTGATGATGTGCCCCAGCATGCCCGCCTCCCAATGCAGATGGCGGTAGGCTGCGGGGGCCGCAGCGATGGGTGCGGCGAATTCCGCCACCATCAGGAAAGTGACGGCGCATTGCATGGCGATGTCCTGATGGCAGGATAAAGCGCGTGCGGTTTTTCCGGCACGGGCGGCGACCAGTTGGAATAACGGCAATTCGGTATCGGCGGCTTGCCAGGAAAAGGAATCGCGAAATGCGGTACGCAAGGAATCTTTTGCTCCCCCGGTGCGAGGCATCACATACACGCCGGGCGTAATGCCCTCGACGCGATGCACCAGCAGCACCGGATGCACGCGTGCCGGAGGTGTCCACACATCCCAAACGGGTGAGCCGCCGGGCAACAAACCGGCGAGGATGCGTTTGAATACGGCCTGCGGCATTACAGATTGCCCGTCGAAAGCTTGCGCGCTGCGGCGTTTTAACAGTACCTGTGCGGCGCGAATGTCGGTACCGTGATTGTCGGTCGCCATGGCGACAGCGGGCAGCCTGTCCGATGCGGGCGGAGTGCCGCGCGTTGCCAGTGCAACCTCTTCGATGACGGGCCATTGATACCAAGGGTGCGCATCCAGCAGACCGGGTTTGCCCGCCCAGTGTTGCCAATTGCCTGGCAATGCGGTTTCTGTTTGATGCAGCGCGAGAATCATTTCGGCCTCCTCGCTTTCCACCCCCGCAAAGTCATGCTTGCGATCCAGCCCCAGAGTATGTGCGACGAGCGCTGCATCCATACCCAACAAGCGCGGCTGCCAGCCATGCAGCGCCGCCGCATAACTCACGGCAGCAAGCACATGCCCCATGTCGAGCTGGCAATAGCGGAATGCGCGCTCGCCGTATTTCCACGCTTCGCGCCAATGGATGGAACTGAAACCCAGCCAAACGCCGCCGTCGCCGGGTGCATCGTTCCAGGCGTGGCGTTCGAGGGCGTGATGCAAATTTTGATAGTGGTACAGACCGTTCGCCAGCCCTGTTATGCCGGCAGCGACCAGCCATGTTTCGGTGGGGTGCAGATTGCCGGACGAAGGATGTGCGCGCAAAGACCAGCGCGAACCGGCATATTCTTTCCACGCCGTCAGCCCCACGCACAAGCGCAATAAGGAGCCGAGGTTGTGCGTGTCGAACGGCAATGGTGCGCGCGCGGCGGCAAGCTCGCCCCAGGCGATTTCCGCTACCGCGATCTCGCGCGGCAAAGGTGTCTGATTTGCGCCTACCCAGTCGCGAAACGCCTCGGGCTGGGCATCCCAGTCCAGCGTGCCCGGCCCTGCGGCATAACGGTCCGGCGCGTGCTTGCTGCGCGTGTGGTAAGCCAGCACGGTAGCGGGGTGGGTATCGCCCATCGCTAATTTAATCCGGTCAGCTCGTCGGTCAGGCAACCGACGGGTTCCCCCAACGTGCCTGCCGCATCCATCTCGAAGCGCACCAGATAAATCTCTTCGTCCGGCATTTCCTGCGCGTGGCCGACGTTGACCACCACGCCGCGCGTGCCCTCCGCTGCGAGCAAGGCATCCGGCGCCACGCCGGGGATGCCGCTCTCGCCGGTTTCTTCCAGCGCTTCGTTGTACAAGTTCAGTGCGGCGAACACCATGTCGCCCATTTGAAATCTGCCCATCGCCTTACCCTCCGAGCCCCGGAATCAGTTGTGCTTCGCAGCGCAGCGTCTTGTTGTCGCCCCACGCGGTGACCATTTCCACGAACCAGCGCGTATCGTGCGGGTGCGGGCAGAACAGATCGTACTCGGCAAAGAAGCTGCCGTCGCTGTTAAATGTCAGCGTACCGCAACGGTCATTGCGCGCGTTGCGCCATATCCCCTCATAGCCGGGACGTTGATTGGACGGATCGGTGACCAATGTAAATTTTGCGGTAGCCAGCTCTATTTTCGGCGCGGCACCGGCCGCGGCAAAGCGCTCCGCTTCCTGTTGCAGCGCGGCGGCGATGCGTTCCCCCAGCACTTCGAGTTCGGCGGGTAGCTGCCGCGATACCCCCGCTGCTACCATATATCGGCGGGTGCTTGCAGGCGCTCGACCACCTTGCCGCCCAGCAGATGTCTGTCGAATATCTCGGCCACATCCGCCTTGCTAACGTTGTTGTACATCACGCCCTCGGGATAGACCAGCACGTTCGGCCCCATGCTGCACGGGCCGATGCAGCCGCTAGGCGTCACCATCACCTGCGCGAACGCCTGACGCTGCTGCCATTGCTTCATGAACTCATCCACCACTTCGGCGCAACCCTTCTGCCCGCAGGAGCCGCGCGGATGTCCGGCGGGGCGATTCTGGGAGCAGACAAATACGTGTTTCGCTGGTTTGGGCATGACTATGCTCCTGCCGGTAAAGCTTGATGCGTATGGCACTGCTTGGGACAAACCCGACCGCACGAACCGCAACCGATGCAATCCAACGCGTTGGCCAGCGTCATCACCATGCTGTTGTCTTCGTCTTCATCGTAGTTCTCGTCGTCCTCGCTGCGCTCGACCAGCTCGAACACTTTGCGCGGGCAGACCTTGTAGCAGCGCCCGCAACCGATGCAGTTGGCCGCGTTCAGTGCGGTGACGAAAGCGGGTTCGTAAGGCGTGCCGCCTCGGGTGGTGCCGGTAATGTTAGCCATAACTTTTCCTCTGTTTATCCTTGGACTTCTTTCTGTGCCGCCATCAATTTGGCATTCGCTTCCGCCCATGCCTGGCAGGCGTCGTAAGTCGATTGCGCGATGCCGGGAATTTCTTTGTATCCGGCGGGCAACTTATCCTCGACCAGATCATGCAACTGCGCAGCCCATTCGCTGGAAATGCGTTTGAGCTTTTTGACTTCCTTGTCGAGCGCTTTCAGTTCTTCTTTGGTCATTGGTTTCTCCTGCGATTAAATCCCTAACCCCCTCCAACTCCCCCTTGTGGATAACCAATGACTTGGCAGCTTGCTGCCTTAGTCAGATGGCTAGCAGTTTCATCAGAGCCGAACCTGCTCCTCCACTGAAGTGGGGCAAGCAGGCAATCCGCGTAGCGGATGCTCGCACAAGGGGAGGTTGGGATGGGTTAGGTTTTCCTTTTACATTCCCGCCACTTCCGGGTACTTGCCGATAATCTCCAACGCCACCGACAACAGCTTGTCCGCTTCATCCTTCATCTTGGACAGGCTTTCATAACCGTAGCGGTGTACGTCGCGCAGGGTCTTGTCCATCACCACCAGCTTGCCCACGGTAATCACCGCGCGGCCAAAACCTTCGTGCGTGATGTTAACCATCGGCACCGCCATCTGGCCGCATTCCTTTTCGATCAGCGAAGCGATGGCGTTGTAGAACGCCTTGATGCGCGACAACAGGATTTCGTCGGGGTCGCCGATCACGGGCATTTCGCGGCGCTGCTCTTTGGTCACGATGTATGGCGCGAGAATGCGGTCCACCGGCCAGCCATCGTAGGTGCCGTAGCTGTCGATGGCGCGCATCTGCTTGACCATCTCCTGGATGAAATCGGTGGACAACAACGGATCTGCTGCTTGAGTCATGGTGTTTCTCCTTTAGAAAAATTTTCGTTCTTGTGTTGCACAGTCATGCGCGGCACCCAGCCCGTGAGCCGTGCCAGCAAAAAACCCGATACAAAACCGATCCCCGCGCCGAGCACCGCGCCGACATCGCCCAAGTCCAGCGAAGCCGCGATACCCGCCACGACCAGCGCGAGCACGCAAGGCAGCAGGTAAGCCAGCAAGCCCGCCTTGAGCAAATCGCCCTCGCTCATGCTCAGTTGCAGCTCGTCGCCAGCGCGGATGCCCGTATCGCATTTCACTTCGATGGCATTGCGGTGATTGGAGAAATACTTTCCCAAGCCGGATACCCCGCAACTGCCGCGCGACTTGCAACCGCCGCAGCCGGATTCATTACTCGGTTCGACACGCGCCGTGCCATCGCCGATAGAAACCACCCGCGCGCTCGTCGCTATCATTCCTGCCACTCCTCGTCTGCGGCGAATTTGTCGCTGCCGGACTGTTTCTTCAAACGCTTCGCCAGCCACAGCGGCGGATCGTTCACCAGATTTTTTTGCAGCCCCAGCAGCAGCTCGTCTATCAGCACACCTTCTTCCACGCGCATAGGCTGTATGCTTTTTGCCAGCAGTTGCCGGATGGCCGATGCGCCTACCGCGTTGCAATACACCGCCGCGCAGTCGCCCAGCAAATCGACCTTGGCGGCCAGCTTGCCTTCGTGTCCGTCCATCGCGGTCTCGATGAATTCCGCCACTTCCACCAGCCGCGCCTCCTTCTCGCACAACTCGTAAACCGCGAACGCTTCCGCCGCGCCGAAGTGCTGGTTGACCGCGCGGCGGTCGCTGGTCGCGAATGCGATTTTTACCGCCATGTTCGCCTCCTCAATGGGTTTGACCAGCCGCAGGTGTCGCATAGGATTCAAAATCGCTTTTTACGTTTGCACCCTCTCCCACGGGGGTAGGGTTGGGGTGGGGGAAATGCCTTGCGTTCTTCGACTCGCGTTGGTAGATAGACACATAAGGTTCCGGCTCGTGCTGGCCGTGCTCCACCAGCATGTTCGCCAGATCGAACAGCGCCTGGCGCGTGCCGCGGTAGCCCACCCACAAACGCTGGTAGCCGCCGAGCAGGTCGTATTGCGGGAAGCCCGCGCGCAGCAGCGGCACGCCGAGACGGCGCGCGGTCTCCGCCGCATGCGAATTGCTGATGACGAGTTGCGCGCCATTTTTTCTGGCCGCGGTTTCGAGGTCTTCCAGATCGCCGATGCCGACCTGCGCGGCGCTCACGTCCCGCAAAATGTTGGCGCGCGCGGGGGCGACCGCGGCCACCACCTCGCAGCCCACCTCGGTCACCAGCCGCGCAAAGCCGTACAACAGATCGGGATCGGCGGCGATAGCGACCCGCGCGAAGCCCAGCATGAAATGCGAATCCACCAGCGCGTCCTGCAACTGCGCGCGCTGGCGTTCAATTTTTTCCGGCACGGGTTTGCCGCTGATTTCGGCGAGTGCCGCGACAAAACTATCCACCGCATCCAGCCCCATCAGACTGTCGAAGCGGAAGTCCGGCACTTGCGTTTGTGTCTTGAGGAAGTCGGCGGCCTCATACAGCGAATTGCCCAGCACCAGCGTGGCGATGGATACGCCCATGCTGGCGATGTCGCTGACCGGCGTGCCGCCCACGGTGAGCGGTGAGCTCTCCATTTCGGTGAGATGGCCGTCGAGCGAATCGCCGATGTCCGGCAATACCAGCGGGCGCAGGCCGAACGCCTCGATGAGTTCTTTGATGTGCTCTACATCGCCGGGGGTAAGGAATGATCCTGCTAAAACGTTGACTTGTTTTTTGCGTTTGCCAACACGCAACCCATCCCCATCCCTGCCTTCCCCTTGAAGGGGAAGGAGCGCTTCCCTCCCCTTCAAGGGGAGGGTTAGGGTGGGGATGGGTTGCGGTTGCGGCAGCATCGTTTCAAGCACTGCCTTCACCGCCAGCGCATAACCGCTCTCCAGACACCCGGAGAAATCCGGCGTATTCACCGGCACAACAGGAATGTGCGCAAATTCTGGATGCGCCGCATAAAACGCTTTCACCAGACGCTTGATGTCCGTGCCCTGTGTCTCGGATAACCCCGTCGTCGGCAAGCCGACCAGCGCGGGCTTGCTCTTCTCGCACACCGCGCGCAAGCCCTCGATCACATTCTCGTCCGCGCTCATCACCGTGGAGACCTGATCCATCGCCGTGGTCTGCAAGGGGATGGGCTCGCGGAAATGGCGCACGAAATACACCTTGCCGAACGCGGTGCAGCCCTGCGAGCCGTGCATCATCGGGATGGCCTTATTGATGCCGAGAAAAGCCAGCGACGCGCCGACCGGCTGGCTGGCTTTGAGCGGATTCACCGCGAGCGCTTTGTTGCGTTTCAGGATCTCGGCCATGTCATGCTCCCAATGCTATGCCGGGCACAGATGCCTTCGCCCACGGTGCCGGTTTGCGCACGGCCTGCCACACCGGGCTCTGTATGGTCAGCGCCAGTTGGCGCGCGAGTTCGACCATGCCGCTGTAACCCTCGTAACCGAATTCGCGTTCCTGATTGATGTCGAGGAAAGGGATGCGCGCTTTCAGCGCGGTGTACATATTGCGTCCACCCGCGATCAAAATATCGGCCCGATATTCTTTCACCGCACCGAGCAGCGCCTTGGGGCTGCCGTCGGTAATCATTTTGGTTTTGTCGCCCATGATCTCGCGGATGCGCGCCTTGTCTTCCTCGGTGGATTTGTTGGTGCCGGTGGCGACGACCTCCATGCCGAGGTCTTGCAGCGCGGACACGATGGACCATGACTTCACGCCGCCGGTGTAGAGCAGCACGCGACGGCCAGCGAGCTTCTCGCGCCACGGATCGAGTGCGGCATTGATCTTCGCTTCTTCGCGCGCGATGAGCGCCTCGGTGCGTTCGGTCAGCGAAGGGTCGTTGAGCAGTTTGGCAAATTCGCGGAATGCCATCGAGGTGTCGGTCACGCCGTAGAAGCTGCCCTCGAAGAACGGGATTTTGTAATCGGTTTGCAGTTTGCGCGCCACGTTGAGCAAGGCCTTGGCGCACACCACCATATTGGCCTCGGCGCGGTGCATGGTCTGCACATCGCGGAAGCGCGCGTCGCCGGACAGGGTACACAGGATGCGCAGGCCGAGCTCGTCGAACAGCGGCAGCACGTTCCAGAATTCGCCCGCGATGTTGTATTCGCCGATGAGGTTCACGTCGTGAACCTTGATGCCGGGACGTTGCGCATTCTCGGGTACAGGCAACGGTTCTGACGTGCCCACCACATACTTGAACATCGCCTCGCCCGCGATGCGGTTGCCCAGATTTTTGGTGCCGTAAAACCCCGCACAGTCCACCGGAATCACCGGCACGCCGGTCTTTTCGGCGGCACTCTTGCACACTGCGCCGATGTCGTCGCCGGTGAGCGCGGGCACACAAGTGTTGTAAACAAAAACGGCATTGGGTGAATAACTCTCGACGGCCTGTTTGATGGCATGGAACAGCCGCTTCTCGCCGCGCCCCATGATGACATCCTGCTCGGTCAGATCGGTGGTCATGCCGATGCGGTACAGCGCCCCAACACCAGATGAAGAATCTACGGACGAGCGCGTCCCCCGGTTATCCCACGAACTGCCCGCGCAGGCGATGGGGCCGTGTACGATGTGCGCCACGTCGGCGATGGGCAGCAAAGCGATCTGCGCCCCGTCGAACGAGCAACCGCCCGCAGTCGCCCCAGGCTTGGGTCGCGCACAACCGGATTTCTCCTTCTTGTTATGCGCGCAGGCCGGTTCGTTCAGCAGTTCGGCGATTTCCTTGGCTTGCATGGCAGTGGCTCACGATGGATGACGAGCACCTATTCGCAAGTGTTGTGCCAGAGGCAGAAGGTTGATTCGCGAAGGTCTCCATTCGTGGTGAGCTTGTCGAGTTATGAACGGATGGGCTCACCAAATCAATAGCTTGCAAAGCCAGCCCTTCGACAAGCTCGGGGGCAACGGACTTTCTCTGTGTTTCCCCTGAACAGAATTTATCAGAAAGCGTTTTGTAGCAAACCGCACAAATCCATCCCGTCCCAACAATCCTTCCGCCCGCAATGGATGTCAAATATATTTATGCCTATGAACCATTTTCAGGTGCGGCGGTTTGCTTTTCACTCCTCCCCTTTCAAGGGGGAGGCTGGGTGGGGGATGGGGGTGAGTTTGCAAGAAATCTCGCTTCTTCCAACCCATCC
>SCUU01000230.1 GCA_004297065.1 Gallionellaceae bacterium | reverse complement strand
GGCCTTGGCCGAGGCCGCTCCCCCCGCCGCCTCGCCGTTTGTTTGCGCCCGGTGGAAATCCGCGAGGGTCACGCGCTCGACGCCTTTCGGCGTCTCGCGCTGGCGCAGCAGAACGGCGCCGACCGCCGGCGCATAGTAGAGCGTCTCGCGCACGCCGCCGCGCCGGCACACGATCTCCCAGGCATCGAACGTGCCGGCCTCGACCGTGAGCGGGTGCGGCGCGTGCTCCTCGCAGGATTGGCGCTCGAAGCGCGGCTGCTCGCCCGTTCGGCTGACGGTGACCGTGTATTGCACCTTCTTATTGGGCGCGAGCGGGAAGACGGTGGGCGATTGGGGTTCGAAGAAGCGGAGGACCGAGGGTCCGCCGGACTTGGGCATTTCGGCGCGCGGCGGAATCATCGGGTCGCGAGAGGTCACCCACTTGTTGCCCGCGTTGTCGGTCCAGGTCAGCTGGTCGTCCTCGACGGCGGTCACGAAGATCGCGGTTTCCTCGCCCTGCTCCTCGAAAGTCAAGCTGTCGCCGACGCGGTAGACGGGCGGCGATTGACCGCCCTCGACCGCCTTTTTCGATCCCATGACGACCGAGCAGCCGGCGAGCGCCAATGCCGCCGCCAGGCCGGCAGCGAGCGCGCCGCGTGCGGCAGTGGGACGACACGACCGGATCCCCGAGGACATTTCGCGCACCCTTCCGCGCTCGTCGTCGATCCTGGCGCAGTTTGCCAAACGAGCGTGCCGTCCACAACATTGGGTTCCCGATCGGCGCAGCGGAAGCAGGCGCCGTCGGGAGCATGGGGGAGACGCCGCGCGTCCTTCGAGACGCCGCCCCGGCGCGCGAAGCGCGCCTTCTTTTTGCGTCACGCAAGCAAGCGGGCCTGCGGTCCGCGGGCGGCTCCTCAGGACGAGGAGCATTGTCAATTCCATCGGCTTCTTGCCCGTCGATGCCCCGCTCGATTTTCCTCATCCTGAGAGTTTGTGAATGTATTCGACTTTTGGCGTTCGGACGGAGTCTAACCCCTTGATTTGACTCATGTCACAAATCACGAAAATCGAAAGATTCACAAGCTCTGAGGA
>SCUU01000229.1 GCA_004297065.1 Gallionellaceae bacterium | reverse complement strand
CCTGGATCTTCAACTGCGTCGCTCGCCTGGGCTGGCTCGACCGGATGACCCAGTTCAAGGAGAAGAGCGGCAAGCACAAGGAGCGCGCCAGTGTCGGGCTCTACACCTACCCGGTGCTCCAGGCCGCCGACATCCTGATCTACAAGGCCACCCATGTGCCGGTGGGCGAGGACCAGCGCCAGCACCTGGAGCTGACCCGCGACATCGCCGCCAAGTTCAACCACGACTTCGCCGCCCCCGGCTTCTTCCCCCTGCCGGAGCCGGTCACGCAAGGGCCGGGCGCTCGGATCATGTCCCTGCGCGATGGCACGGCCAAGATGTCCAAGTCCGATCCGTCGGACAATTCGCGGATCAACCTGACCGACGACGCCGACGCCATCGCCCAGAAAATCCGCAAGGCCAAGACTGACCCGGAGCCGCTGCCGGAAACGCTCGACGGCCTGGCCGACCGCCCCGAGGCCCGAAATCTGATCGGCGTCTACGCCGCCCTGGACGGCCGCACCGACCAGGACGTCCTGACCGAATTCGCCGGCCAGGGCTTCGGCGCCTTCAAGCCCAAGCTCGCCGATCTCGCCGTCGCCAAGCTCGCGCCCATAGGCCAGAACATGCGCAGCCTCTTGGCCGACAAGGCCCAGATCGACGCCATCCTGGCCGACGGCGCCTACCGCGCCCGCAACGCCGCGGCCCCCACCCTGGCCGAGGTCAAGGCCAAGGTCGGCTACTGGGCGGGCTGAGTTCGATCCGCTTCTAGAATTGCTGCGGGGGCCGACGCTTGCGCCACGGCTCCCGCGGCGCCACATCTGCGACATGTTCATCCAGACCGAACCGACGCCGAACCCGGAAGTCCTGAAGTTCCTGCCTGGCCGCGAGGTCATGGGTGAAGGCGCGCGCGATTTCCGCGACAGCCTGGACGCCGAGGACTCGCCGCTCGCGACCGACATCTTCCAGATCACCGGCGTCGAACGCGTCTACTTCGGTCCGGAGTTCCTGACCGTCGAAAAGCAGCCGGACGCCGACTGGGCCCACCTGAAGGCGCCGGTCCTGGCCGCCATCATGGACCACTTCACATCCGGCCGGCCGCTGTTCACCGCCGCCCAGGAAGACGCCCAGCACGAAGCCGGCGACTATGAGGGCGACGCCGCCCAGATCGTCGCCGAGATCAAGGACCTGCTGGATAGCCGCATCCGCCCTGCGGTCGCCCAGGACGGCGGCGACATCCTGTTCTCGCGATACGAGGCCGACACCGGCGTGGTCTGGCTAAACATGCGCGGCGCCTGCTCGGGCTGCCCGTCCTCGACCGCGACGCTCAAGTCCGGCGTCGAGAGCATGCTGAAGCACTATGTGCCGGAAGTGACCCGCGTCGAGCAAACGCTCTGAGCTCACCCGGCCTGCTCGCGATCGGCGTCGACACCTGCCTCGGCGCCTGTTCGGTCGCCCTGGCCCAGGGCGACCGCATCCTTAGC
>SCUU01000199.1 GCA_004297065.1 Gallionellaceae bacterium | reverse complement strand
CGGCAAAGTGCGAATACGTGAGTGGATGGTCTTCGGTCTCGACAGCCAGGCGTTTCTCGCCCGGTCGCAACGAGGGCCCACGCGGCACCGCCCAACTGCGCAGTACGCCGTTCACTTCGAGGCGCAGATCGTAGTGACGTGCGCTCGCATGGTGCAGCTGCACGACGAACGTCAATGGCCCGGGGAGTCGCTTTCCCTTCTCGCCCTTCGGCTCGGAGGTGATCGAGAACTTCCGCTTGCGGTTGTATTCCTGCAGGCCCATCGGTCAGGCCTTGCGGGGAGTCCGTTTCTTGGCCGGGGCTGCTTTCCGGGCAGCAGGCGCTTTCCGTGCGCTCTTCTTCGCCGCCATTCCACCGCTCTTCTTTTCCAGGCTTTTCTTGAGCAATGACATGAAGTCGACGACGTTGGTCGCCGTCTCCGCGTCCTCATCCTCCGGCTCATCGTCGATGCGGGTCGTGCCCTTGGCCTTGATGCGCTCCTTGATCACCTCGCTCAGGCGCTCACGGAATTCATCGCGGTAATTGGCCGGCGTCCATTCCTCGGACATCGATTCCATCAGCATCTCCGCCATTTCCATTTCGCGCGGCGTGACATTCCATTGGGTGGCAGCACCTTCAGGAAGCTTGTAATCCGCCGGGTCGACCAGTTCCTGCGGAAAACGGATCAGGACCAGCATCAGCGCATCGCCCTGCGGGGTGAGCATCGAGAGGTATTCACGCGTGCGGATCACGACGCGCCCGATACCGACGCGATTGTTCTTCTTGAGTACCTCGCGCAGCAGTACGTAACCCTTCTCGGCCTTCTTTCCCGGCACCAGGATGTACGGCTTTTCCAGATAGGCGGGCGAGATCGCCGAGGCATCGACGAAAGCCTCGATCGCGATGGTCTCGTGGTTATCCGTTGCTGCGCGCTCGATATCCTCGGGCCTGAGCACGACGTAGTTGTCCTTCGAGAACTCGTAGGCCTTGACGATTTCCTTCCACGGCACCTCCTCGCCCGTATCCGCATTCACCCGCTCGTAGCGGACCGGAGCGTTGTTACGCGCGTCGAGCATGCGGAAATGGATGTCGGTACGGCGTTCGCCGGACATCAACTGGATGGGAATGTTGAGCAGGCCGAACGAGATCGAACCGGTCCAGATGGGCCGAGCCATGGGGCGCCTCCAACGTTTTCCACACCCTCGCGCAGCTCACGTACTCACCGGGTGAAGCGGCCACGACGGATAATCGTCAACCCAGCGGGAGCCACTGCGATGGACGCCACTACGACGCGCCTGTATCACAACCGTGAAGACTGCACGAAGACCTGCGAAGCCCTGCGCCTGCTTCGCGAGCAGGGTATCGAGCCGGAGGTGATCGACCTCCTGCACACTCCACTATCGGTCGCGGAAATTCACCAGCTGCTTGCCTGGCTCAAGCAGCCCGTCCGCGAGCTCGTGCGTACCGGCGAAGGCCTGTATGCGGAACTGGGCCTGGATGATGAACGGATAGCCGAGCATGTGCTGGCTGCCGCACTTGCCGCGCATCCGCAGCTCATCGAGCGGCCGTTGTTCG
>SCUU01000017.1 GCA_004297065.1 Gallionellaceae bacterium | reverse complement strand
GATGCGCTCGAATGCCATCTCGAACAAGCGCTTGCCGCATTCGAAAAAGATTCGCAACGTGCTAAATCCATTACCCATTGGCCATGGATTATTAACGCATTATCTAACGCGAATTAGAATTATGTCCCGTATGAAAGCGAGAAGGAAGCCGCGCCCGCCTACCGTTATTTCAGCCCCGCATTGCTGGGGGAAGGCACGGATTTCAACCGCTATCTGGCGGCGCTGAGTGCCGGGCGAGTGATTTTTGATCCGGGTTCCAAGGTGATGAATGCCAGCACCGCAAAATCCACCGTGAAAGCGCGCAGCCAATTCAGGATGTCGGTGCGGCATCTGGCGGAACTTTATCAAAAGTTTGAGCCGGTGAAGTTTTGAGGGGTAACTCTTGGCTTCCAGACATGCCCTCGTCAAAATATCCTTCAGGCGTTTGGAAAGTTGCCGCAGCGTTGAAAAACCGCTACCGCGACTTCAACCACTACAACCTCAAAAACCCGCTGGACGAGCTGTTGTTCATCATCTGTAGCACTAAGACCGGCGAAGCGGGCTACCGGGATACATACCGTTCGCTGAAGCAGATATTCCCCACCCACTTGCAGGTCGCAGAAGCACCCGCCGAATACATCGCGCGCCCGATGGTCAGCGGCGGACTGTCGAATCAGAAATCGAAGGCGATCCGCGAAATTTATGACGTGCTTGTGGAGAGGTTCGGCGAACCGACGCTGGCGTCGCTGCGCAAGATGGACGATGCCGAGGCGGAAGCCTTCCTGTTGTTGCTGCCGGGCGTCGGCAAAAAGGTCGCGCGCTGCGTGATGATGTATTCGCTCGGGCGGCAGGTCTTCCCGGTGGACACACACTGCTGGCGCATCGCCCGGCGTCTCGGCTGGGTCAGGCCGACGCAGAAGGATAAGCACTGCGCCCCACGCGATATGGACCGCCTGCAATCCAAAATTCCGCCCGGGCTGCGTTACTCGTTACATGTGAACATGATTTCTCTCGGGCGCGAGATTTGTACGTCGAGTGCGCCGCAGTGCGACGGATGCCCGATAACGGCTTGGTGTCTCAGGATCGGTGTCCGAGGCCGGAATAACGAGCCTGAATAGATTGTCTGGGATAAAAACTGCCTAGCGATTTTTGCTGTTAAGGTAAAATGCCGCAGTCATTAAAGCCTCATAATCCATGTCTTCCATGCGCAATACCGCCACACCAGAGCGCCTGATCCGCCAAGAGATATTGGCGTTGCACGCTTACCATGTGCCGCCGAGCAGCGGCATGATCAAGCTCGATGCGATGGAAAACCCTTACCCGTTGCCGCAGAGTTTGCGCGAGGAACTCGCGCAGGTCGTGGCCAGCGCAGCAATCAATCGCTATCCCGATGCCGGCGCGGCGCAGTTAAAAGAGCGTATCCGCAGTGTCACTGACCTGCCTTTCGGCATGGATGTGCTGCTGGGTAACGGTTCCGACGAAATTATCCAGTTGCTGGCGCTCGCGGTGGCCAAGCCGGGGGCGGTGCTGTTGAGCATCGAGCCATCGTTCGTGATGTACAAGATGATCGCGGCTTTCACCGGCATGAAATATGTCGGCGTGCCATTGACCGAGGATTTTTCACTCGATCTGCCTGCCATGCTGGGGGCGATCAAGCGCGAGCAGCCCGCGCTGGTGTTCCTCGCCTACCCGAATAATCCCACCGGCAATCTGTTCGACGCGGACGCGATCAAGCGGATTATCGAAGCGGCGCCGGGGCTGGTGGTGGTCGATGAGGCCTATTACGCTTTTGCCAGCGACAGCTTTATTCCTCATCTGGCTCGGTACGACAACCTGCTGGTCATGCGAACCTTCTCCAAACTTGGTATGGCGGGATTGCGTCTGGGTTTTCTGGCCGGCAGCAAAACTTGGCTGGGGCAATTGGAAAAATTGCGCTTGCCGTATAATGTGGGCGTTTTGCCGCAGCTGGTGGCGGAAATGCTGCTGGCCCAGCATGAAGTGCTGTTGGGGCATGCCGCACAGATCAAGCGGGATCGTCAGTGGTTGTACGAGCGGCTGGTCGGTACGGTGGATGTATATGCCTTCCCCAGCGCAGCCAACTTTATCCTGTTCCGCGTGACGCATGCCACACAGGTATTCGAAGGGCTGAAACAGCGCGGCGTGTTAATCAAAAATCTGAACGGCGGGCATCCGGCGCTGGTCGATTGCCTGCGTGTTACGGTGGGTACGCCGGAACAGAACGAGCAGTTTATGGCGGCATTGCAAGAGAGTATTCATCAAACCTTTAGGGATCATCATGCGTAGCGCGCAAGTCACCCGCAACACCTTGGAAACCCAAATCAGCGTCGAAGTGAATCTGGACGGTAGCGGCAAGGTCAAGCTGGACACCGGTTTGCCTTTCCTTGAACACATGCTCGACCAAATCGCGCGCCACGGCCTGATCGACCTCGATATCGCCGCCAAAGGCGATCTGCACATCGACGCGCACCACACCGTGGAAGACATCGGCATCACGCTGGGGCAGGCGTTTACCAAGGCCATCGGCGACAAGAAGGGTGTCCGCCGTTACGGTCACGCTTATGTGCCGCTGGACGAAGCGCTGTCGCGCGTGGTCATCGACCTTTCCGGTCGCCCCGGTCTGGTGTTCAACGCCGAGTTTGTGCGCTCCAATGTCGGCGAGTTTGAAGTCGATCTGATCCGCGAATTTTTCCAGGGCTTCGTCAACCACGCGCTGGTGACCCTGCACATCGACAATCTGGCGGGCGACAACGCCCACCACCAAGCCGAGACCATCTTCAAGGCATTCGGTCGCGCCCTGCGCGTCGCGCTGGAATTCGATCCGCGCATGGCCGGTGTGATGCCTTCCACCAAGGGAACTCTGTAACTTCTCATGGGCATCTCTAAAAATCCATATTTCATCCCAACTGCCGCGTTGCGGGAAAAATTGCTTGCTTACATATCATCCATATGCGGCGCGGTGCAATTTTTTCCGCGCCTTGCATTTGGGCGAAATCTGAATTTTTAGAGGTGCCCTTAATCATGGTCGATATTGCAATCGTAGATTACGGCATGGGCAATTTGCGCTCGGTGCAGCAGGCCGTGCGCAAGGTCGCGCCCGGCGCGGATGTTGCCGTCACCGGCGATGCCGGGGTGATCGCGGATGCCGGACGGGTGGTTTTTCCCGGACAGGGCGCGGCGCGGGATTGCATGCGCGAGATCCGTTCGCGCGGCCTCGATCAAGTGATCGCCGCCACGGTGAGCAAAGGCACGCCTTTCCTCGGTATCTGCATGGGGCTGCAAGTGCTGTTCGAACATAGCGAAGAGGGCGATACGCCTTGTCTCGGCTTGCTGGCGGGGCCGGTGACGCGCTTCGCTTCCGGCTTGCGCGATGCGCGGGGCAACAAACTCAAAGTGCCGCACATGGGCTGGAACCAAGTCCGAAGAATTAAAAATCCACCGGAGGTGGCGGTTGCTCCTTCCCCCGCCGGGGGAGGGTTGGGGGGAGGGGGCGCTCCAGAGCATCCCCTTTGGGCGGGGATCGAACAGGATGCGCGCTTCTATTTCGTGCACAGCTATTACGTGCAGCCGCGCGATGCGAGCTTGGCGCAGGCCACCAGCGACTACCCGCAACCTTTCGTGTGCGCGGTGGCGCGCGACAATTTATTCGCGGTGCAATTTCACCCGGAAAAAAGTGCTGCGGCAGGGCTGCAACTGCTGCGGAATTTTATCAACTGGAATCCTGCTTAACCCATTCAGATCATGGATACTAAATCGCTCATTATCCCCGCAATCGACTTGAAAGACGGCCAGTGCGTGCGTCTGCGCCAAGGTGTCATGGAGGGCGCAACCGTCTTTTCCGACGACCCCGCCGCCGCCGCCAAACACTGGCTGGCACAAGGTGCGCGGCGCCTGCATCTGGTGGATTTGAACGGCGCGTTCGCGGGCAAGCCCAAGAATGAAGCCGCCGTGCGCAGCATCATCGCCGCAGTCGGCGACGATATTCCCGTGCAACTGGGTGGCGGTATCCGCGATCTGGAAACTATCGAGCGCTACCTCGATCTCGGCGTGACTTACATCATCATCGGCACGGCGGCGGTCAAAGTGCCGGGCTTCTTGCACGAAGCCTGCGACGCCTTCCCCGGCCACATCATGGTGGGGCTAGATGCCAAGGGCGGCAAGGTTGCCGTGGACGGCTGGTCGAAACTCACCGGGCACGATGTGGCCGACCTGGCGCAACGTTTTGAAGGTTACGGCGTGGAAGCGATCATTTACACCGACATCGGTCGCGACGGCATGATGACCGGCGTGAATATTGAAGCGACAGTCGAATTGGCGCGCCCATTGCATGTGCCGGTGATTGCGAGTGGCGGAATCACCGATCTGGACGACGTGCGCAAGCTGTGCGCCGTGCGTGCCGAAGGCATCACCGGGGCGATCACCGGGCGCGCCATCTACGAAGGCACGCTGGACTTCCGCGCTGCGCAGGCGCTGGCAGACGAGCTGTCGCCCAAAATCTGATGCTCGCCAAACGCATCATCCCCTGCCTCGATGTGACCGCCGGACGGGTGGTCAAAGGTGTCAGCTTCGTCGAGCTGCGCGACGCGGGCGACCCGGTGGAAATCGCGCGCCGCTATGACGAGCAGGGCGCGGACGAGCTGACATTCCTCGACATCACCGCCAGCTCCGACGACCGCAGCATCATTTTCCATATCATCGAAAAAGTGGCCGAGCAGGTGTTCATCCCGCTCACCGTCGGCGGCGGCGTGCGCGAAGTGCAGGACGTGCGCAACCTGCTCAACGCGGGCGCGGACAAAGTGAGCATCAACACCTCGGCGGTGACCAACCCGCAACTGGTGGCCGACGCCTCGGCGCGTTACGGCTCGCAGTGCATCGTGGTGGCGATAGATGCCAAGCAAACAGGCGCAAACAAGTGGGAAGTGTTCACCCACGGCGGACGCAAAGCCACCGGGCTGGATGTGGTCGAGTGGGCGAAAAAAATGCAGTTGCTGGGCGCGGGCGAAATCCTGCTGACCAGCATGGATCAGGATGGGCAGAAGCGCGGTTTCGACCTCGCGCTGACGCGCGCGGTGACCGACGCGCTGGAAATTCCCGTGATCGCCAGCGGCGGCGTGGGCAAGCTGCAACACTTGGCCGACGGGATAAAACAAGGCGGCGCGGACGCCGTGCTGGCCGCGAGTATTTTCCACTTCGGCGAATACACCGTGCAGCAAGCCAAACAATACATGGCGCAACAGGGTATCGAGGTGCGCCTGTAAAGCCGGTGTCCGCAGATTTCTCAGATTTGGGTGAGTGAGCGGTTTTGAAATCTGCGTTAATCTGCGAAATCTGCGGATAAGTTTTAGGGGTTTGGGGGTGAAGACGATGAGCGAAATCTGGCTGAATAAAGTGAACTGGTCGGAAGACGGCCTCGTTCCCGCCATCGCGCAAGATGCCGCCAGCGGGCGCGTGCTGATGGTGGCCTGGATGAACCGCGAGGCGCTCAAACGCACCGCTGAAACGGGCGAGGCCGTATACTGGTCGCGTTCGCGCAAGAAGCTGTGGCACAAGGGCGAAGAGTCCGGGCACATCCAGAAAGTGAAAGAAATACGCATGGATTGCGACAGCGATGTGATCCTGCTGCAAGTGGAACAACAAGGCGGCATCGCCTGCCATACCGGACGCGAGAGCTGTTTTTACAGCAAGCTGGAGCAGGGCGAGTGGATGGCGGTTGATGCCGTGCTGAAGTCACCCGACGAGATTTATAGAAGATGAGCAACGATGCTTTACAACGACTGACCGAAACGCTGGAGGCGCGCAAACAGGCCGCGCCCGAGTCATCCTATGTTGCCAAACTGTTCCACAAGGGCGAGGATGCGATCCTGAAAAAAGTGATCGAGGAAGCCGGCGAGGTATTGCTGGCATCGAAGGATGGCGACAACGCGCATCTGGTATACGAAGTGGCCGACCTGTGGTTTCATAGCATGGTATTGCTGGCGCACAAAGGCTTGAGCGCGGATGACGTGCTGCAAGAACTGGCGCGCCGCGAAGGCACTTCGGGCATCGTAGAGAAGGCGAACCGGACATGAGCGACAACTGCATATTTTGCAAAATCGTGCGCGGCGAAATCCCGTGCAAAAAAGCGTACGAGGACGATGAGGTGCTGGCTTTCCACGACATCCATCCGGTTGCGCCGGTGCATTTCATGCTGATTCCAAAACTGCATTTGCCTTCGTTGCTGGAAGCGGATGAGCGTCACGCGGCTTTGCTCGGCAAGCTGCTGCTGCTGGCACCCAAGCTGGCGCAAGAACAGGGGCTGACGAACGGCTTCCGCACCGTGATTAACAGCGGAAAAGGAGGCGGCCAGGAAGTGTTCCATTTGCATGTGCACGTGATCGGCGGCGGCAATATTCCGCCTATGGTCAAACGGGATGTCGCGTAGCGACTCTAACTCCCCCTCGCCCGCTCGCGGGATAACCAGCGACTTGCACGGCTTTATCGTGCTTAGTCGAATGGCTAGTAGTTTCACCAGAGGGCAGGGGACAGGCTTCATGCTTGCCAGACGGGATTGATTTTATTCCCTCCCCTTCAAGGGGAGGGCTAGGGTGGGGATGGGTTTTGGTGGCGGCTATAGGCTAACCCACCCCCATCCCAACCTTCCCCCTGAAGGGGAAGGGGTGAATTAACGACAGGAGAATGAAATGGGTTCGATGAGTATCTGGCATTGGTTGATCGTTCTGGTGGTCGTGGTGCTGGTGTTTGGCACCAAGAAATTGCGCAATATCGGCAGCGATCTGGGCGGCGCGGTCAAGGGCTTCAAAGAAGGTATGAAGGGCGACGACGAAACGCCCAAGCAGTTGCAGCAGGATGGCAAAACCATCGAAGGCGAAGTGAAAGACAAGCCGCACACGCACTAAGCGAATTACGCCCCCATGTTCGATATCGGGTTTTCCGAAATAGTCGTGATCGCCGTGGTCGCGCTGATTGTTATCGGCCCCGAGCGCCTGCCCAAAGTGGCGCGCACGCTGGGGCATTTGTGGGGGCGCGCGCAGCGCTACGTGAACGGCGTGAAGGCCGATATTTCGCGCGACATGGCGCTGGAAGAGTTGCGCCAGATGCAGCAAAAAGTGCAGCAGGAAGCGACAGCGGCACAACAGGCATTCACGCAAACCGCGCAGCAGGTGAGCCAGCACGTGCAGCAGCTCAACGATGCTGTGGCCCAGTCTGCGCAGGACGCGGCAAAAGAAATACAAGCCCCGGCACGCTCGGTGCCCAACAAGCCGCCCCAAGCCCCCGAGCAACAAAAGTTTCCGATTGATTGATGAGTACGAGCGATAGCGTCATTGCCCACCTGATCGAGTTGCGTAACCGCCTGCTCAATTCCATCGTGGCGGTACTGCTGGTGTTCGTCTGTTTGTTCCCGTGGGCATCCAACCTCTACACGCTGCTGGCGCAACCGCTGCTATCCAAGCTGCCCAAAGGCGGGCAGATGATAGCCACCGATGTCACCACGCCGTTTTTCGTGCCGCTGAAGGTGGCACTGATGGCGGCATTCCTGATTGCGCTGCCGTATATCCTGTACCAAATTTGGCGTTTTATCGCCCCCGGCTTGTACGAACACGAGAAACGCTGGGTGTTCCCGCTGGTAACCGCCAGCCTGCTGCTGTTTTTCAGCGGCATGGCTTTCGCCTACTTTGTGGTGTTCCCGGTGGTGTTCGGCTTCATCACCGCCAGTGCGCCGGTCGGCGTGGCGGTAATGACCGACATCGATAAATACCTCGGCTTCGTGCTGAGCATGTTTGTCGCCTTTGGCATTACTTTCCAGGTGCCCATCGCAGTGATATTGCTGGTGAAGATGAAGTTGGTGACCACTGACAAGCTGCGCGAGGTTCGTCCTTATGTCATCGTCGGTGCATTTGTCATCGGCGCAATTTTTACTCCTCCCGATGTGGTATCGCAGTTCATGCTGGCGATGCCGCTGTGGTTATTATATGAGGCAGGTATTGTGGTTGCCGGGTGGCTGGTGACGGAGAAGGTGAAACCGAGTGATTTGCCCTTGGGGGAATGAGGGTGTTACAAAAAATACACAATAGTAGACTGTTTCCACAGTAGAATGCGCACGAAAGCGGGTCGTTTGCCGAGGCCGTACATTGATTAGGGGGTGGTTCCGTGAAGAAGACATCGAAAATAGCGTCGTTGGAGCAGAAAAAAATTGTTCCGAAACGAACTGGTCTAGCCGATGCTTTTGATCAGGCCGCTCAGACGCAAGAAGTTGCAAACCTTGCACGTTCGGCGGATGCGCCAAACGAGAAATCTGTGCAGGCTCCGGACGACCATTTGGTGGTTGCCCAGGCAGATGCGCCAGCTAGCGATGTTGGCAAAGCAGGGTTGACTGGGGATGCGGCACCGCTTGAAGCGGGGGCTTCCTCCGCCACGGCAGCAACAACATCTACCACAACGGCAACTTCCTCTGCCGCCGCAACCGGCATGTCATTTCCCGGCGGAATCGTTTTGTCTTCCGGTGCAATTGCGGCAATTAGCGCAGGGGCGGTATTGGCGACAGTTGCAGTTGTGAAAAATAAAAGTTCACCTACTCCAGCGCCAGTGATCGACACTAACGCCGCAGACTATTTGGCCCCGAACGGAGTGGCGTCAAGTTCGATCAAGACGGGTGCCACAATTACTGTTTCGACCCCGGCGACCATTGCTCAACTGGATGCGATCGCTGCCGCAATAGGCAATACCGGAAGTCTTTCCTATACGGCGGTTAAGGATACGGCGGCTACGCTTACGGCAAAATCGGCTTACATCAAATCCGGCACAAATGTGCAGGTGACCGATTCGGCATCATTGGCTCAATTGGCAGCATTCGATGCAGCCAATGGCGCAGGGACGCTGACTTATGCTGCCGTTACCGATACCGTGGCGAATGTTGCCGCCAACACCGGCGGCTATATCAAAACTGGAATCAGCGTTACTTTGGCAGATAGTGCGGTTAATCTTGCGGTGACGCCAAGTCCGATTGCACCGGGGCAAAACGTCATATCGACCACTGCTGCAACCACCGCACAGTTGGCCTCGATCGATGCGGCGAACGGTTCCGCTACCCTGACTTACATTGCCATTGCCGATACGGTGGCAGCGCTTACGGCCAACGCTGGCGGTTATGTCAAGGCGGGGATAAGCGTAACGGTGACGGATAGCGCGAGTATTGCGCAACTCGGCGCACTGAATGCGGTCGCGACAACGGTTACTGCCACAACCATAAATGATGCCGCGAATACGCTGGTTCCAAATGGCGCGGCTTCGTCCTATATCACACCGGGTGTCAATGTGACTGTGACAGGCAGTCCGAGCATTGCGCAATTGGCTGCGATTGCCGCCTCGAATGCGGGCGGTGCGCTTGTATACACGGCTATTACCGATACCTTGGCCAGTCTTGCGGCCAATACGGGCGGATATGTGACTGGCGGGACGGTTGTTACCGTGAACGATACGGCGGCCAATCTTGCTCCTGGCGGCGTTGCCGCAGGCTATATCGCAGCCGGTATTGCCGTGATCGTCGATGATGCGACTGCACCTGCGGCAAGCATCGCCCAACTGAGCGCGATTGATACTGCAAATGGCACGGCTACGGTGACTTATAGCAAAATTGCCGATACTCAGGTCAATCTTACTGCCAATGCGGGTGGCTACATTACTGCGGGCAAGAATTTGCAGGTCTTGAATAACGGGACTATCGCGAATGTTGCCAGCCTGACGCCATTGGGCACTTTGGTCGGAGCGAGCGGAACGGTAGTGACGGACAGCATAGCGGATACAGCGGCAAACATTGCGCAGAATTTGAAATACCTCACTTCGGGTACGGCGGTGACGGTGACAGATGCTGCCAGCATTGCCCAGATGACAGCGATTGATAACGCGAATGGTGCAGGAGCGCTGAATTACGCTGCGCTGCAAGACTCGATAGCAAACCTGCCCGCGAGCAGTACTTATTTGAATAGCGGCAATGTCGTCACCGTGACGGTGACCGGTACGGCAAGTATTCAGCAATTGGCGACATTGGCTGCGATACCCGGTGTTGCGGTGGTGGCGCAGTCGATCACCGATACGGCGGCAAATTTGTCGCCGAACGGCGTTTTATCGATCTACATAACTCCGGGTATCGCGGTGACGGTAACCGACCCGATCAGTCTGGCCGAGTTGGCGGCAATCGATGCTGCCAACGGTACGGCTACGGTAACCTACACTGCGGTTGCAGATACGCAAGCTAATCTTACCGCTAACGGTCTTCTCGCCGCCGGTGCGGGCGGCTACATCCAGGCCGGCACCAATCTGACGGTGACGGATGTAGCAACCGTCGCGCAACTGGCGAATCTGGACGGGAAAAACGGTACGGGTACTGTTACGGCGAATGCCATTACGGACACCGTGACCAACATAGCGAATGGTATGAGCTACGTTTCGGCAGGTACGGCGGTGACTCTGGACGAGATCAACGGACCTGCCGCGACGGTTGCCCAGTTGACGGCGATTGATACTGCGAATGGCACCGGCGCGTTGAATTACACATCGGTGGCAGATACTGCGGCCAACTTGTCAACAGTAGCGGGAATCGCATCGGGCTATATTGTGGCGGGCACCAATGTCACGATTAACGATGCCACTTTGAATACGGCTGCCAGCATCGCCCAATTGAATGCAATTGATACCGCGAATGGCATCGGCCTTCTGACATATACAGGGGTGCAAGACACAATAGCGAATCTATCCGCAGCGACAGCGGCACTCTATTTAACTGGCGGGGTCAACGTGAGGGTGACGGACGCAGCCAGCATTGCGCAACTGGCTGGTTTGGATGCTTTAACCGGTAGGCAAACGGTGGCGACGGCAATCAGTGATATTGCAGCAAATCTGGCTCCAGCCAATACGCCGGTGGCGCATATTACTCCCGGTGCGACAGTGAACGTGACCGATGCGGTGACTATCGCCAGGTTGGCTGCGATTGACGCAGCGAATGGCGCGACTGCGGTAACCTATGCCACCATCGTTGACACCTATGCCAATCTTGCCGCCAATGCATCGCTCGCCGCAGGTGCCGCCGGGGGGTACATCAACGGCAGTAACGCGAATCTACAGGTTTTGAATGACGGAAGCCTGGTCAGCGCGCAGCAGCTTTTTGCATTGGATCAAGCAAACGGATCCGGCACCGTTGTGGCGGCAAACCTTACCGACACGGCTGCCAATTTGGCTCCAAATGGCGTTGCCTCTATTTATATTGCTCAAGGCGCAAGCGTCGATGTAACGAGCGCAGCCAGCATTGCCCAGTTGGCGGCGATTGACATTGCAAATAACGTGAACGGAACACCGGCTGGTGTGCTCACTTATACCGCGGTGAGCGATACCATTGCCAACCTAGAGCCGGGCGGCGTTGCATCAAGCTACATTACTCCTGGGGTGGCAGTGACAGTGACCGGCGTGGCGAACGTTGTCCAACTGGCTACGTTGGATGCGGCGACCGTGACAACCACGGCAGTGGCGACCTCAATTAGCGATACTGCCGCAAATCTTGCACCGGGAGGTCTTGTGAATAGCCACATCACTACGGGCACCGCGGTCAATGTGAATGTGACGGATGCAATTAATTACAGCGATCTTTCCAACATCTCTGCTCTCAACGGCGGCGGGACAGTGACTTATTCATCCGTAATTTTGGATGCGGGGAATTATGCCGGCGCGCTGGCTTTGAATTTTGGCACGGGAACAGGCGACCGTGTTCAATTGTCGGCTGCCTATGCCACCATTGATTTCTCACAATTTAATGGGGTTGCTCAGCCAGTTATCAAACATTTCGAGAAGCTCGATATGAAGACGGATGTTGGCGCGAATACTGTTACATTGACTGCCGCTGATCTGTTTGCCATGAACAGTGATCTGACGGATTCGACTGTTTCCAACGCCTTGGGGGCTGCGCACGTTCTGGTTGTTGACGGCAGTGCTGCTGCGACTGGTGTTGGCCAAGATACTGCCACCATTCTCGCTGGTGGCTTTGCGCTGCAGGGGACGGCAAACTCTTTTGCTGCGACCGGTGCTGCCGGAACGGGGTACAGTAAATACACCGCTAGCTATTCCGATACTGCCGGAGCACATTTGGTCGAAGTGCTACTGCAGCAGGGGGTCGTGGCGGTTTAATTTTAATGCTAAATTCAAATGGCCGAATTGGTTGGAAAATCCCCGGTTATTCGCTCAATGTGGATTGCTACCGGACGAGCTAATATTTCTGCGGGAAATATCCGCACAGAATCAGCATGTTTCAGACGAGGGAGATTTTTTGTGAAAACCGCCTAAAGTTTTTCTGGCGGCTACCGATATACATGCCATCGTGCTGTGTATTTACAGTTGGTGTATTCGTTTGTCGGAATGTGTGCGGTTGAATGTAATTATTTAAGATGCATTGGCACCAAAATTTTTGAGAAGAGTTCGGACGCGGGCTTCTCACAACGTGAATAGGTAAGGTGAAAAAAATGGCCATCAATTTTGCGACTACAACAGTTTCTGTTAGTTCTTTGACCACGGTACAAATTGCCGCCCTTACCACAGCCGAAATTGCAACTATCACTACCGTGCAAGTGCCCCAGTTGCAAACGGATCAAATTGCGGTTTTAAAACCGACACATTTCGGTGCGCTTAACACCGCCCAGTTTACTGCGCTCACCACGACACAAATTGGTGCGATAACGAATGCCGATATTGCATCCCTGAAAACCACTCAACTCGTGGCGCTCTCTACAGTGCAGGTTGCGGCCGGATTGAATACTGCTCAAATCGTTGCGCTGACGGGCGCGCAAGTTTCGGCGCTAACCACCGATCAGCTCAATAATTTGACTTCCTCGCAACTGCAAGCGGTAGAAAAAGCCGATTTCGCGGCACTTAAGACAACGCAGATCGCTGCGCTGACAACGGGTCAGCTAAATCTGTTGACTACGGCGCAAGCGGGGGTTTTGACGGCGGCGCAAGCCAAAGCGCTTAGCACTGTTCAGTTGTCCAGCTTGGGCACAACTCAACTGGTTGCGTTGCCGAACGCGGATATTGCCTCTTTGACCACCAAACAGGTTGGCGCGATGACCTCGGTGCAATTCCAGGCGCTCACGACCAAACAGTTGCCTGCGCTTACGGCTGCACAAATTGCGGTCACCACGACCACACAATCGTCGGCATTGGATAGCAGCCAAGTTTCCGCGCTGACGGCGGCGCAATTGGCTACACTAAAAACCGACCAAGTGCAGTTGTTGACTACAACTCAATTGGCTGGTTTGTCTGCGTCGGCCAAGATTGCTGCGCTTAATACCAAACAAATCGCCGCGCTGACTACAACACAAGTGACCAACGGGTTGAGTACTAGCCAAATTGTCTGGCTGACCGGCGCGCAGGTTGGTATTTTGAATACCAATCAGCTTACCAACCTGACCTCCGCGCAACTGCAGGCGATAGAGAAGATCGATTTCGCAGTGCTCAAAACTGCGCAATTGGTTGGCTTAACAACAACCCAGGTCGGGCTGTTGACCACGACTCAAATCTCGGGATTGACGGCTACGCAAGCCAAGGCACTGACCACATCCCAGTTGGTTAATTTGGATACGAATCAGCTTGCCGCGCTGCCAAAATCCGATCTTTCGTCGCTCACGACCAATCAAATCGGCGCGCTGACTACAACTCAATTCCAGAGCTTATCGACCGTTCAGATTGGTGCGTTGACTGCGGCGCAAATAGGCGCAACAACGACGGCACAAACAAATGTTCTAAATAGCAATCAGGTGGCGGCATTGACCGCAACCCAGGTTGCAGGATTCTCGACAGCGCAAGTTCAGTTGTGGACTACGGCGCAGCTAGGCGCGCTATCTGCGGCCAAGATTGCTGCGCTCAATACCAAGCAGATTGCTGCGCTGACTACGGCTCAGATAGCCAGCGGCTTGAGTACGGCGCAAATTGCCGCATTAACTGGAGTTCAGGTAGGGGCATTTAATACCAGCCAGCTGACCAATCTGACTTCTACGCAATTGCAGGCAATCACCAAGGCCGATATCGCCGCCTTGAAAACTACGCAGATAGCGGCGTTGACAACGACCCAAATCGGGCAGATGACCACGACCCAGGTTGTAGCGTTGACTGGGGCGCAAGCCAAGGCGCTGACTACATCCCAACTGGTGAGCTTGAGCACATCTCAGATTCAGGCTATGGAAAACGCGGATCTGGCTTCGCTGACCACTAACCAGATCGGAACGCTGACCTCAACCCAAATCCAGAATCTCACAACGAAGCAACTCGGCGCGCTGACGGCTGCGCAAATCGGTGCAACAACCACAGTTCAAACCGGCGTGCTGAACTCCAATCAGGTGGCAGCTTTGTCCGCCACGCAAGTGGCTGCATTTAAGACGGATCAAGTGCAGTTGCTTAGCACGACTCAACTGGGTGCGCTCTCGGCGACAAAGATCGCTGCGTTCAATACCAAGCAAATCGCCGCATTGACCACAACCCAGATAGCCAGTGGGCTGAGCACGGCCCAGATTGGCGCATTGACCGGAATGCAAGTGGGGGCGTTGGATACGAATCAGCTGACCAATTTGACTTCCACGCAACTGCAAGCGATTACCAAGGCCGATATCGCCGCCCTCAAGACCACGCAAGTTGTTGCCATGACAACTACGCAAATCGGGCAGTTGACTACCGTCCAGATTGTGGCGTTGACAGGGACGCAGGCTAAGGCATTGACGACTTCCCAATTGGTAAATTTGAGCACGACCCAGCTTCAATCGCTCACCAACGTTGATCTGGCCTCGTTGACGACCAATCAAATCGGTGCTGTAACTACGGCTCAATTCCAAAGCTTGACGACAAATCAGATCGGTGCGTTGAGCGTAACGCAAATCAGGGCAACGACAACAGCGCAAACCAACGTTTTGGATACCCGGCAGATGGCAGCGTTGACAGGGGCACAAGTGGCAGCACTCGGAACGAGCCAGGTGCAATTGCTGAGCACCGCGCAATTGGGCGCGCTCTCCGCGCTCAAGGTTGCCGCTTTCAATACTCAGCAAATCGTTGCGCTGACCACATCCCAGATAGCCAGTGGCTTGAGCACGTCGCAAATCGCGGGGTTGACCGGGGCACAAGCGGCTGCGCTGAACACCAATCAGTTGACCAGCCTGACTTCAACGCAATTGCAAGCGATCACCAAGGCCGATATCGCCGCCCTCAAGACTACGCAAATTGTTGCCATGACAACTACGCAAATCGGGCAGTTGACCACGACTCAAATTGCGGCGCTGAATGGTACACAAGCAACTGCATTGACAACCAACCAGTTAACTCAACTCAACTCAACCCAACTTGCCGCGCTGGCGAAGGCTAATTTTGCGCTGTTAACAACGAACCAGGTTGCGTCGTTGACGACAAGCCAGGTTGGGCAAGTAACTACAACGCAAATCGCAGTTTTGACGGCAGCACAGGTTAAGGCTTTGACCACAAGCCAATTAGTCAATCTGGCTACAACCCAAGTGCAGGCGTTGACAAAGACCAGCTTTGCCCAGTTGACTACCAATCAAGTGGGCGTAATTACGAGCGCGCAACTGGCTGTACTGAGCACGAACCAACTGCTTGCGATGACTACCGCTCAAGCGGCGGCGTTGACGTCCAATCAAGTGGGCGGGTTGAGTGTGACCCAATTGCCTGCGCTGGCGAAAGGGGTTGTTTCCGCGCTACAGCCATCCTTGGTTTCCAGCTTGACCACGACACAATTTGCCGCGCTGACCTCCGCACAGTTTGTCGGCATGAAGACCTCACAAGTTGCGGCGTTGACCACGGATCAGATTACGGCGCTGACAGCCGCCGAATTGACCGCATTGACAACAGCGCAAGCCAATGCGCTGACTTCGGGACAAGTGGTCGCGTTGAGCGTGGCCCCTTCTTGGGGGCAACCAGGCTTCGGCAATCCCGGGTCGCTTTCTTATTTGAACACCGCAGTTGTGGCCGCACTGAATACTTTTGCGATTGCAGGATTGAATTCCGCGCAAGTTGCCTATTTGTCCACCGCTCAGGTTGGTGCCTTGACCAGTAACCAAGTGGCTGCAATTGAGACGGTGGATCTGACTGCGCTAACTGCCAGCCAGTTGGCGGCGTTGTCAACCAAGCAAGTGACGGGATTCTCCGCCGCGCAGGTCGGGGTGCTCTCTACAACCCAGTTGCCTAATGTGTCTACCGCACAAGTCGCCGCGTTCAGCACCGCACAGATTGCGGCATTGACATCTGCGCAGGCGGCGGTGCTGACCACCAATCAATTGACAGCGCTTTCTACCAACCAGGTTGCGGCAATAGTAACGGCTGATTTGGCTGCGCTCAGCACCAGCCAACTCAACGCGATGGCATCCAATCAGATTGGCGCGCTGACGACCAGCCAGCTTGTGGCACTTTCCTCTGTGCAGGTTAATGGGCTGACGAGCAATCAGGTTGCCGCATTGACTCCCTCTCAATATGTTTTGCTTGCAGGCGTTGGGGCTAATATTGCGGCACTGACTACAGGCCAGATCGCCGTTATGTCTACCAGTCTGCTCGCGGCATTGACCAGCGCGCAATTGGCCTCACTGAACAGCGCTCAGGTTCAGGCACTGACAACGGCCCAAATAGTCGTGTTGACTACGGCACAAGTACCGGTCTTGACCACGGCTATGGTGTCCGCGTTGACCAGCACTCAGCTGGCCGCGATGACGGCTGCCGAGATTGCCGGGCTAAGTACGAATTCGATTTCCGCATTGTCAACAAGCCAGATAACGGCAGGTCTAGGTGTGGCTCAAATTGCCAACCTGACGACTACTCAGATGCCGGGATTGGGTACAACCCAAATTGCGGCTTTGACGAATGCCCAAGTAACCGCATTGACGAGCAATCAAGCGCCCGTCTTGTCGACGGCTCAAGTTGCCGCACTGACAACGGCCCAGTTGCTCTACTTGGAGACGCGCGATCTGGCCCAATTCACGACGAATGCCGTGAATGCGCTAACAACGCTACAGGTACAGGCGCTGGTAGGACAGCAAGTGGCAAGTTTGACGACAGCCCAAAGTGCCGCTCTGAGCACGAAACAAGTGCAGGCATTTACCACCTATCAGGTGACGAGCTTGTCCACGGATCAAATTGCGACATTGACTACCGCCCAAATCCAGGCGTTCACCACGAGCCAAGTGCCTAGCCTGTTGACGAGCGATGTCGCGGCAATGACAACGAATCAAATTGCTGCGTTGACCACTTCGCAATTGGCGGCATTGTCGCTGAGCCAGGTGAATGCCCTGACATCCGGCCAAATTACAACCTTGCTGCAATCGCCGACACAGATGTTGGCGGTGCCCAGTTTGTTGCCGAGCTTGACCGCAGGTCAGATCGCGGGCTTGACTACAACGCAAATTGGCTCGATGACTACTACGCAGGTGGCGGGTCTCACTACGGTACAAGCGCCAGCCCTCACCAGCATACAGTTGCAGGTGTTTACCACCAGCCAGTTGGCGGCAATCAACACAACGGATTTGGCGTTGATGACCGTGCCGCAAGTGCAGTCGTTGCTGACAACCCAGATTGGCTCGTTGACGACGGCCCAGGTTGCGGCGATGAATACGGCGCAAGTGGTTGGCCTGAATACCGATCAGGTTGCGGTGCTGACGGCTGCCCAGTCGGCAGCGTTGACGACCGCGCAACTGGCGATCATGGAGACGCGCGATTTGATCGTGTTGTCAACCGCAGCGGTTGCGGCGCTGACGACCAATGTGCAATTGCCGATACTGACGACCAGCCAGGTTGCGTTGCTGACTACAACTCAGACGGTAGCACTGACTACATCTCAAGTCGCGGCTTTGAATACCAGCCAGGCGGCAAGTCTGACGACAGTCCAGTTGCAGGCGCTTTCCAATGGACAGATCAGTGCAATCACGACAACCGATTTGGCTGCGATCAGTTCCAATATTGGTTCGTTGCAAACCGGCCAGCTCGCAGCGTTGACAACCAGCCAGATGGCCGCCTTGACGACCAGCCAGATGGTGGCGATCACCTCGGTGCAAGTGCCTGTGTTGACGACGACACAGTTGCTGGCCATTACCACCGCGCAATTGAGTAGCCTGGAAACGCGCGACCTGGTGTTGATCGCCACGACTGCGCTGGCAACGTTGACTACGGCTCAAGTCGCTTCCTTGTCCACTGCACAGTTGAATAGCTTGGCTCCGGGCAATATCCAAGCCTTGACCAATAGCCAGATTGCAGGTTTGTCTGCCACACAACTGGGCAATATCAACACGACAACGGTTGCTTCGTTGACCACCGCGCAAGTGGTGGCGTTGACGACTAATCAAATGTCGAACCTGAATACGAGCAACGTCGCCGCGTTGACCACCGCGCAAGTTGTGGCACTGCAAACCAATCAGGTCGCCGCGATGAGCACTGCGCAGATTGCGGCATTGACGGCAACCCAGGCGGGTTGGATTAGCGCGCCGCAAATAGCGGCCATGACGACCAATCAGATTGCTGCGTTGACGACCAGTGACTTCGTTCAGCTGTTGGCGGCTACGGTCGGGGCAATGGACACCAATCAGGTCCAGTCGCTGACCACGGCCCAAGTGGCGGCCATGACGCAATTTGCCAACTTGAATACCAGCCAGGTGAGGGCGTTGACGACCGCCCAGGTGGCAGCCTTGTCCTCTACTCAAATCGGGAATCTGACGGCAGCGAATTTTGCCAAGTTCACGACGAACCAATTGGGGGTATTGAGCACGACGGTGATTGCAGCCATACCGTCCGGCAACATCCTGTCGCTTGATACGACCCAGATTGCCTCGTTCTCTACGGCGCAAATAGGGGCGTTGAGTACCGATCAGGCGTATGCGTTGACCAACGCGCAAATAGCCGCCCTCGCTTCCACACAGTTGCAGGCATTGACTACTGCGGATGTGCGAAACCTGTTCCCGAGTGTATTGCCTTCGATCAGTACAACGCAGTTGCCTTTCCTGACGGGCGCACAAGTCGCTGCGATCAAAACCACTCAGATTACGACACTGACAACGGTGCAAATCACTGCGTTGCAAACGAATCAGGTGGCGGCGTTGACGAGCAGTCAGGCAAGCACATTAACAACGACACAATTGGGTGTCGTCAGCTCGGTGCAGTTGGGCGCACTGTCAACGGCCGGCGTCGCGGCGCTGACCACGGCACAGTTCTCGCTGTTGACCAGCACCCAGTTGCCGGGCTTGGTTGGGTTGCAGGTGGCGGCGCTGACTACTACCGAAACCAACTTGTTGACCAGCGTGCAATTGTCTGCGCTATCAACCAGCGCATTGCCGTCGATGTTGACTAGCGGCGTAGTGACACTGACCACCTCTGCGGTGCAAGGATTGACGTCGCAGCAGGTCGGGGTCTTGAACACGGCGCAGCTGACCAATTTGTTGACGACTCAGTTGACTTCCTTGTACACCACACAGTTGCAAGGTTTGAGCAATGTGGGAACGCTGACATCGGTGCAAGTGAATACTCTGACCACAGCACAGGTATCGTCCTTGTCATCGGCGCAGTTGATTACGTTGGATGCGTTAGATGTGGGCGGATTGTCCACCAACCAGCTCAACGTGCTGTCTGCGGCGCAAGTGGCGGCGTGGAGCAGTACCTCCGGCGGCTTTGGTACCACGACACAACTGGCCGCGTTGACGGCCACCCAGGTGCAGGCGATCACCACGACGGCCGTCACCGGATTGCAAGTGGCGAAGATGACCACGACCGCCTTGCAGGGCTTGTTCACCACACAAATTGCTGCGCTGACCACGTCGCAG
The DNA here is from genome assembly GCA_004297065.1 of Gallionellaceae bacterium. GTDB lineage: Bacteria > Pseudomonadota > Gammaproteobacteria > Burkholderiales > Gallionellaceae > PALSA-1006. The sequence continues at coordinate 33,686 of SCUU01000017.1, read as the reverse complement.
ATACCAACGCTGAATACGCTGACTGGTGGCAATAGCATCGGGATATTGACGACTACCCAGTTTAGTAGCCTGTCAACGGTGCAACTGGGGGCTTTGACGACCAACCAGATCACTGCAATGTTGACTACGGCCCAAATAAGCGTACTGACCACCGCCCAATTGAATGTGTTCGCCGAGCAAGTTTGGGGTAACAACAACAATGTGAAGACGGCAGGAGGTTTGATATTTGGCACAGTCAACCCGATGGCATCGCCTACACCGAATGTTCTAACTACAGCACAAGTAGCGGCACTCGGTTGGTCAACGCCGATTGTGCTCGATCTGGGCGGTAGCGGTATCTCGACAGTCGACATGGGGGCGGGCGTGCAGTTCGACCTCAATGCTACCGGACAGAAAGTCAATACCGGATGGGTCGGCGCTAACAACGGCTTGCTGGTAATGGATCGCAACGGTGACGGCGTGATCAATAATGGCTCCGAGTTGTTCGGTAGTGCAACGACCTTGGCTAACGGTCAGAAAGCATCTGACGGGTATCAGGCCTTGCGTGAACTGGATACCAATAAGGATGGCAAGTTGACTGCGACCGATAAGGCATGGCAGTCGCTGAAAGTGTGGCGCGATACCAATTCGGATGGTGTCAGCCAGGCTGGTGAGTTGCTCGCGCTCGATGCGCTAGGCATCACATCGCTGGATCTGAATGCCAAGTCCACGTCGGTTAACAGTAACGGCAACTGGGTAGGCTTGACTTCCAGCTTCACTACCGCAGATGGTTCGACTAAAGCGATGGCCGACGTGTGGTTCATGAATGGAGTGGTTAGCGGTACGGCGGCAGCAACCGACCTGAGAGCTCAAGTCGGGGGTATGGTGCAGGCACTGGCCGCATTCCAGGCCAGCCAAGCGGCACCGGCTACGACGGGCGCAACCTTGCCTTCCGTGCCGCCGTCAGGCTTGAGCGGCAGCGTGGGGAATATGGTTAGCGCGATGCAACAGTTCAACGCAAACACGCCGCTGAGTGCCGCGCTGGCAGTTGCACCGGTCACACCAAGCCTGACTGCCGGACTGGGTAATACGTCGCCAACTACCACGCCGAACAACGGTATTCTGGGCATCTCTAACCGGTAGCGTTGCGGTAGTGCGGTAATTGAAAAGCGGCAAGATGAGAGTCTTGCCGCTTTTTTTGCGTAATCTATTTCTTCTGCATACAATCGCGTGCGATGAGAAAAACAGGCCAGAAAAAACGCATGGATACAAACCAATTGTTGCTGCTGTCAATTCAGTTGCAAAACGCCGGGCGCATGGCTGAGGCGGAGAATGGTTTTCGGCAGATTATTGCGCTTGAATCAGGCAATGGGGCGGCGCTTTACTCACTGGCGGTGATCCTGTTAAACAGCGGACGGACGCAGGAGGGACTCGCGCTCAGCAATGCCGGGGTGGCGCTAGCCCCGACTTTCGCGCCCTTGTGGTTTGTGCGGGGCGCCCTTTTGCAAGCGCAGGGAGATTTTCCTGCCGCTCTGGAAAGTTTCGATCAGGCGATCAAAATCAAACCGGACTACCTTGAGGTATGGCTTAACAGCGGAGTATTGTTGCGCAACATGCATCGCCACAAAGAGTCGGTAGAGAGATTCAATCATGTATTGAGCCTTGACCCCAATCATACCGGCGCACTCGCGAATTGCGGCATTTTACTCACCGAGTTCAAACAGAGCGAAGTGGCGATCAACATGTTCGAACGCTTGCTGGCGCTCAAGCCGGATTACGATTTTGGCTTGGGGTTGCTCGAATACGAGCGCATGCACATTTGCGATTGGAACGGCTTCGGGGAAATGTCGCAGCGCATTATTGCCGGCATTCGCGCCGGACAACGCAGCTGCAAGACATTAGCGTTGATGGCAATTTCAGATTCGGCCAGCGATCATTTTGAGGCGGCCAAAATCTTCTCTGCATTCTATTGCCCACCCGGAAAAACCAGGCTGTGGCAAGGCGAACGCTACCGCCACAAAAAAATCCGCATCGCCTACGTGTCGCCCGATTTGCGCGAACACCCGGTCGGACATTTGATGTGCGGAATTTTCGAGCATCACGATAAACACCGTTTCGAAACCATCGCGATTTCACTGGGTATCGATGACGGCAGCCGCTTGCGGGCACGTATGCTGCAAGCTTTTGATCGTTTCATAGATGTGCGCGCCATGACTTCGCTGCAGGTCGCGCAGTTGATGCGCGAGCTGGAGGTGGACATCGCAATCGATTTGGGCGGTTACACCTCGGATACCCGCACGGATATTTTCTCGTTCCATCCTGTACCGGTACAGGTGAATTATTTGGGTTATCCCGGCACGATGGGCGTGGATTACTACGACTACATATTGGCAGACCGCCATATTATTCCGCCGGAGCATCATGGGTTTTATTCGGAAAAGGTAGCTTATCTGCCGGATACCTATCTGCCAACCGACGCGAGCATCCAGATTTCCGAGCGCACACCAACACGGGCAGAATGCGGCTTGCCGGAGGCTGGATTTGTGTTCTGCGCGTTTTGTCACGATTACAAAATCAATCCCCCGCTGTTCGATATTTGGATGCGCTTGCTGGCGCAGGTGCCGGGAAGTGTGTTATGGCTGGTTTCGCGCAATGAAATTTCACAGCGCAATTTGCGCCGCGAGGCTGAAGCAAGGGGCATCTCGGCTGAGCGCTTGGTGTTCGCGCAACGGGTGCCACTGGTGGAAGATCATCTGGCGCGCTACCGTCAGGCAGACTTGTTCCTCGATACGCACCCCTATAATGGGCACACGACAGCGGCGGATGCGTTGATGGCCGGGTTGCCGGTGCTTGCCCGCATGGGTAATTCATTTGCGTCCCGTGTGGCTGCCAGCTTGCTGCATGCGATGGGGATGCCGGAGCTCATCGCACGCAGCGCGCAAGAATATGAGGCCATGGCGCTGAATTTGGCACAACAGCCGATATTGTTAGCCCAGATAAAAGCCAAAATAGCCGCCAATAAATCGGCTAGTTCGCTGTTTGATACCCAAGAGTTTTGCCGTAATCTCGAAGCGGTGTATATCGCCATGTGGCGTCAGGCGCAGATGGGCGAGGTTCGGGATGAAATCGGCGTGCCATAATTGACAGAAAGGTGGAGTGAAATGACGAGAAGTCTTGATTTGGGCTGCGGTCCGAACCCTAAAAATCCATTCAATGCCGACGAGGTGTTTGGCATTGATGTGCGCGAAGACTTGGAGGCCGGTATCAGGCGTGCGGATCTCGTTATCGAATCAATTCCATTTGAGAATGCCTCATTTGAATATGTGACTGCGCATGATTTCCTGGAACACATACCACGAGTGGTGTATATCCCATCGCGTCGCAATGCTTTTGTGGAGGTGATGAATGAGGTGTATCGCGTATTAAAAGTCGGGGGCTTGTTTATGTCTTTTACCCCGGCATATCCCAACGCAGAGGCATTTCGCGACCCGACTCACGTCAATATTATTACTGACCAGACTTTCCCCGCTTATTTTGATAGCGTGAATCGTTGGGCATCGGGATACGGTTTTAATGGGGCGTTTGAGATCAGGCTGCAGGAATGGCGAGGCCCGCACCTGCTTACGGTGATGCAAAAAATTGAATGGCCGCAGCCCCCGGTTAACTCCTGAGCCAGCCGCGAACCCTCTCGAAGTTATGGTGCTGCAATGATCTTTCGGAGTAATACATGAAAGCAGTGATTTTAGCCGGAGGGCTTGGGACGCGAATCAGCGAGGAATCGCATTTAAAACCCAAACCCATGGTTGAAATCGGCGGCAAACCGATACTCTGGCACATCATGAAAATTTACTCCGCGCATGGCATTAACGATTTTGTGGTGTGCTGCGGGTATAAGGGTTATGTCATCAAGGAATATTTCGCCAATTATTTTTTGCATATGTCTGACGTCACCTTCGATATGCGGCATAACCAGATGGAGGTTCATCAGCGCAATGCTGAGCCGTGGCGGGTAACGCTGGTGGATACCGGAGAAAAAACCATGACAGGCGGGCGTTTGAAACGCGTATCCCAGTATGTGCAGAACGATAATGCCTTCTGCTTTACCTATGGCGATGGCGTATCCAATGTCAATATCCGCGCGCTACTTGAGTTCCACAAGCAACACGGCAAGCGTGCAACCGTAACGGCGGTGCAGCCTCCCGGACGTTACGGCGCATTGAATATTGAGAGCAATGCGGTGCGCAGTTTTGTGGAGAAGCCCTTGGGGGACGGGGGCTGGATCAATGGTGGTTTTTTTGTTCTGTCGGCAGGTTGTCTAGATTTGTTAAGCGATGATGCCTGCGTTTGGGAGGAGCATCCGCTTAAGAGCTTGGCTGTTCAGGGAGAGCTGATGGCATTTGAACATGACGGGTTCTGGCAGCCGATGGATACATTGCGTGACAAGACGCAACTGGAAGAGATGTGGCAAGGAGGCGCTGCCCCTTGGAAAGTATGGTAGTGAATCCTGATTTCTGGTGCGGCAAACGCGTCCTGCTAACCGGACACACCGGCTTTAAAGGCGGCTGGCTGTCGCTCTGGCTGCAATCTATGGGGGCGCAAGTTGTCGGTTATGCGCTTGCCCCGCCAACAAGCCCAAGCTTGTTTGAGGTCGCCGAAGTGGGCAAGGATATGACCAGTATCATCGGCGATATCCGCGATCTGGAACGCTTGCGCGCGGTGTTTGCCGAATACAGGCCGGAGATCGTAATTCACATGGCGGCACAACCGCTGGTGCGCTATTCCTATATTGAACCGGTCGACACTTACTCGACCAACGTCATGGGGACGGTCAATCTGCTCGAGGCTGTGCGCAACACGAATAGCGTGAGAGCCGTAGTGAACGTGACCAGTGATAAGTGTTACGAGAACCGCGAATGGGTGTGGGGATACCGCGAGAATGAAGCAATGGGCGGCTATGACCCCTACAGCAACAGTAAAGGCTGTGCGGAATTGGTGACCTCCGCATATCGCAACTCGTATTTCCATCCAGAGAAATATTCGACCCACGGCGTCGCTGTGGCCTCTGGCAGGGCAGGCAACGTCATCGGCGGTGGCGACTGGGCAAATGATAGACTCATTCCAGACATCATGCGTGCCATCACGCAAGACAAACCCGTCAATATCCGCAACCCTTATGCGATTCGGCCTTGGCAACATGTGCTGGAGCCATTGTCCGGTTATTTGTTGCTGGCGCAACAACTCTATAAGGATGGCGTGGACTGCGCAGAGGGGTGGAACTTCGGGCCGCATGATGCGGATGCCAAGCCTGTGCAATGGATTGTTGAAAAATTGACCAAGACTTGGGGCGAGGGGGCAAGCTGGATACTTGATGGTGGAGAGCACCCACACGAGGCGCATTATTTGAAGCTGGATTGCTCAAAGGCGAAAGCGCGGCTGGATTGGCAACCAAGATGGCATCTTGAGGATGCGCTGGGAGCCATCATTGATTGGCACCGCGCCTATCGGGATGGCGGAGATATGCGCGCGTTTTCGTTGGGGCAGATAGCGCACTATGGCACGCTTTGATTTTATTGAGACGCCGCTGCCAGACTTGATCTTGGTGCGGCGCAAAGTGATCGAAGATCAGCGCGGTTTCTTGTCGCGATTTTTTTGCGCGGATGAGTTCCGCGAGGCGGGCATGAGCAAGCCTGTCGTCCAGATCAATCATACGCAGACACGGGCCAAAGGAGCGGTACGCGGCCTGCATTTCCAATATCCGCCACATGCTGAAACCAAAGTGGTGAGTTGTTTGCATGGGGAGATATTTGATGTCGCTGTCGATTTGCGTCGTAATTCCCCAACCTTTTTACAATGGCACGGTGTGCTGCTCTCTGCGCGTAACCGCCAAAGTTTGCTTATACCCGAGGGGTTCGCTCATGGCTTTCAGACGCTGAGCGAGGATTGCGAGTTGATTTACCTGCATACCGCGGCTTATCAGCCGCAAGCAGAGGGAGGGCTGAACGTTGCGGATACTAGGCTCGGTATTGCATGGCCTCTTAACATTACCGAGCTCTCGGAGAGAGACCGCAACCATAAAATGAGTGAACAGGAATTTCAGGGGCGCGCGTTATGAAATGTCGGCACTGTCAGGCAGAATTGACCCTGCCCTTGGTTGATCTCGGGTCGGCTCCGCCCTCCAACGCATATTTGACGCCGCAGACTTTACATGCGCCGGAGAAGTATTTCCCCTTGCGCGTATTGGTTTGCACGCAATGCTGGTTGGCACAGACCGAAGATTACGCGGGGGCGGAGGAGCTTTTTTCTGCTGACTATGCTTACTTTAGCTCTTACTCCTCAACTTGGCTAAAGCATGCGGAGCAATATGTCACAGATATGGCACAAAGGTTTGCACTGGATGCACGCTCGTTAATAGTCGAGGTCGCGGCTAATGACGGCTATTTGCTGCAATATGCCCAGGCACGGGGGATTCCCTGTATGGGCATTGAGCCGACGGCCAGCACAGCTAATGCAGCGCGGGCGAAGAATATTGAAATAATCGAAGAATTTTTTGGCGTGAAATTGGCTATCAAGCTGACTGCGCAGGGCCGGTCGACAGACCTGTTGGTTGCGAATAATGTATTGGCGCATGTGCCGGACATCAACGATTTTGTGAGAGGCTTTTTTTTGCTGTTAAAGCCGGCTGGAGTTGCAACTTTCGAGTTCCCCCATCTGCTTAATCTGGTCGAGAGCGTCCAATTCGACACTATCTACCACGAACATTATTCCTATCTTTCGCTCACTGCCGTCAAAACTATTTTTGCCGCGAATGGGTTGAGCATATTCGACGCGGAAGAGTTGCCAACGCATGGCGGTAGTTTGCGCGTATATGCGCAACGCAGCGACAAGGGGCAACGCGAAATCGGGTCGAGGGTGTCGGAATTATTGGGTAAAGAATTTGCTGCTGGTATGACCAAACAGTCGTTTTATGCAAATTTCCAGGTTAAGTGCGACAAGGTTAAAAACGATTTGCTCGATTTTTTTCTGGACGCCAAACGGGCAGGGAAGCGGGTAGTTGGATATGGTGCCGCAGCGAAAGGTAATACCTTATTAAATTATGCCGGGGTGCGCCCTGATTTACTGCCCTTTGTTGTGGATCGCAATCCGGCGAAACAGGGGAAATATTTGCCGGGTTGCCGCATTCCTATTGCGACCGAAGCGCAACTTAAACAAACCAGGCCGGATTACGTCCTCATTTTGCCGTGGAATTTGCGGGCAGAGGTGATGGAGCAATTGGTTTATGTGCGAGAGTGGGGCGGACAGTTTGTAACTGCGGTTCCCTCGATTAGGGTGGCATAGGTTTATGAAGATCGCAGTGACCGGTGCAAGTGGTTTTGTGGGGAAGCATGTTCTTGCCGCTTTGCGCTTGCACGAGGTCGAGATTGTTGCGGTGACTCGCGATGCAGCTCGTCTGCGCGAGGTAGATCCATCGATTCGCGTCGTGGAAATGGATATTGCGCGTCCCGCAGAAAATGTTTTCGGGAAATTGGGCAATCCAGATATATTGATCCATCTCGCATGGGACGGTCTGCCCAACTATAAATCATTGCATCATTTTGAAACCGAGTTGCCGGGTCAGTATCATTTTCTCAAAATGATGGTCGAGTCGGGACTGCCGTCAATGTTGGTCACTGGCACCTGTTTTGAATATGGGATGCAATCCGGTGAACTGTCTGAAGATGTCCTGCCCAAGCCCTGCAATCCATATGCGCATGCAAAAAATGCTTTGCGCCAGCAGTTGCAATACCTTCAGGCAACTCGACCGTTCAATTTGACTTGGGCGCGCTTGTTTTACATGTATGGCGAGGGGCAGGCCGCTACTTCTCTGTACCCGAAATTAAAGGAAGCGGTATTGCGTGGCGATAAGGTATTCAGCATGTCGGGCGGTGAGCAATTGCGCGATTACCTCCCGGTTACAGAAGTTGCCCACCAGATTGTTCGCTTGGCAATGGCGCGGCGCGACATCGGGATCATCAACATTTGTTCCGGCAAGCCAATTTCGGTGCGCAAACTGGTGGAACATTGGATGCATGAGAATAATTGGGAGATCACTCTGAACCTCGGTTACTACCCATATCCCGATTATGAGCCCATGGCATTTTGGGGGTGCGATGCGAAGTACTTAAAAGTATTCTGTGACAGTATAAAAAGGCGCTATTCAGTTAATTACTTATCGAGGAAATAGAAATAATGGAAACATCTGCGGATTGCTTTCAGCTTCAGCAAAGATTGGTGCAAGTCAGGGAGCCTGTAATATTTGATGTTGGGGCGCATAAAGGGGATGTAAGTAAAATTTACCGAGCATTGTTTCCTTCGAGCCGTATTTACGCTTTTGAGCCATTTCCACAATCATTCCAGGAGCTAACCGGGAATGTAGGAGGCGATGCCCAGATTCATTGTTTTGAATTGGCAATTTCCAATATAGAGGGGAGAGCCATATTAAATGGGAATAAATTCGCTCCAACAAACTCACTTCTACAAGGTGATAAAAGAGGGGCGCTATATTGGGGGGCCGGGGTGTTGGATACCGTGTCGCAGGTCGAGGTTAAAACAACTTCGATTGATTCATTTTGTGTGGATGCCGGGATTCCACATATCGACATATTGAAAATTGATGTTCAGGGAGCTGAATTTTCAGTTTTGGAGGGCTGTTCTCAATATTTGAAAAATCATTCGGTATCGCTGATTTATGCGGAGTTCATTATGTGCCCGACCTACAAGGGACAGCATACGTTTTACGATTATGTGAAATTCCTGAATTCGTTTGGCTATGAATTTCATGACTTATGCAACCCTATAAGAAATCAGATTCAGTTGATGCAGGCAGATTTGATTTTTATCAGCTCCTCTTTCAAAAAAGAGATTGAGAACCGTTTTAGATAGAGGGAAGGGAGGAGGATGGAAATGAGCGTTGAATTGATCTATTTGAAAATGCAGTCATCCAGCGAGTCGGGTTCGCCTTTGCCTGCTGATTTCGACAATATCCATCAGCGATTCGTCGATTCTTATAAAAAATTCAAACCATCCATTCCACATAAAATGACAGTGGTGTGCTGCAATGGCGAAAAGGATGAGGCTACCGAGCGGATGTTCGCGGACATAGATTGCTCTTTCAGTTACTACAATGGTGGCGGATGGGATATAGGTGCATATCAGGCGATTGCGCAAACCATGGATTGTGATTTGGTTGTGTGCTGTAACAGCCAGGTGTATTTCTGGAAGGATGGCTGGTTAGAACGGTTGGTCGAGACGGCGGAGCGATATGGTCCTGGTGTCTATGCGCCCATGGCATCCTATGAAGTCAGTCCTCATCTGAGAACGAGTTGTATGGCCTTTTCTCCGCAGCTGATGCGCGCCTATCCTTATCTGATCGATTCTCGCGCTAAGGCGTGTTATTTCGAACACGCGGACTGGAATTTTTCGGCTTGGGTCGAGCGCCAGGGTTATCCGGCACTCATGGTAACCTGGGACTCGGAATACCCCAGAGACGATTGGCGCAAACCGCCAAATATTTTTCGAAAAGGCGATCAAAGCAACTGTCTGGTATGGGACAGGCACACCAAGCTATATGAGGATGCTGAACCGGCGCAAAAAGAGAAATTGGAAAAATCAGCGGATGGGGTAAACGTGATGAGCGACATTAGCAAGATAGTTCTCCCACAAACGTGCCAAGTGGAAAATCTGAAGGAAATTTATTCCCAATATTTTTCGCGGCTGAGTTCCGGGGCGTTCGTAGAGGTGGGCGCTTTTGACGGCGAAACTTATTCAAATACATCCTGCCTTGCCGACATTGGTTGGCGAGGGGTCTATATTGAACCCGTCAGGGAGTTTGCGGAGCGGTGTTTAATTCGACATCAAAATAATCCGGTCAAAGTATATAACTATGCAGTGAGCGATGCAGAGGGGGAGTTGGAGATCGAGATTTCGGATGCGTTTACGACGGCGAGCCAATCAACCAAGTCGGCTTATAGCACCAGTGTAGACACTGATCATCTTCGGTTTGTTAGCAGGAAAGTTCAGGCGGTAAGACTCGATCGCTTGCTTGCCGATGCAAATATCAATCCGGGGTTTGAGTTGCTCGTGGTTGATGTGGAGGGCTTCGAAGAATCCGTATTCCGTAGTTTCGATCTTGGAGCTTGGTTGCCGAAAATGATTATCGTTGAATTGTGTGATGTGCATCCTTCTTTTCAGAATCAGCCGGAGCTTACTGCATCGGCTCTGAGAGTGAGAACGTTGATTAGCTCAACTGGTTATAGGGAGATTTATAGAGACCAGATAAATACAATTTTTGTTCTGGGTAATGGTGCTCGCCCGGCTTGATGAGCAAAACGACATGACTATTGCACTTTCAGTCTTTTTCGATGCGGCCTATCTTGAGCCAGCTTTGGTGACCGCATTTGATGTGATCAAGGCTGGGCTGCACCCCAATGTGCATAAACTATATCTGGTATATCTCAAGAAGAGTGCGGAAGTCGATCATGAGGTAGCTGCAATTCTTCAGTCCTTCGCGGTCAAGTTTTCTGTTCATATACCTGTCGTTGCTATTTCAGTTACCAACTCGCTGGGCGAATTGAGTAGCCACCATTTTAATAATTCGATTATTTACAAAGGGATTGTTCCAACGCTCATTCCTACAGAGCAATTTATTCTGAATATTGATGCAGGCATCTTGGTGGGAGGACTTTTTGGGGAGTTCATTCGGCGTATCAAGGTGGACTATTGCGGGGCAGAACAGAACTGGGTGGTGGCGGCGCACTGCAATCCGACCGGAGACGGGATTCCTCAAGCGCTTGCAAGTCATTCTAGGCATGCGATGTACCCGGCAGGCAACCTGCTTTTATTCAATGCGGATCGTTATGCCAGTCACAGGTGGATCGAAAGATATCTCCGAAATTATTCTGAAATGGGCGCTCATCTTGAATATGCAGAACAGGAATTGATTTGTTTGACTGCGGCAGAATCTGAATTGATTTCTTTGCCAGGAATAGAATTACGGCAGATGGAGTTTTTGGGTTTGAATGTGCTGCTTGGGGAAGAGCCACTTTCCATCCCAGACTTGAGGGATAAATTGATTTACAAGGTGGTTGGTTCTCTTAAACCCTGGAAGTATTGGGTTCTCGATCCCCGCAAGGCAATTTACACGAGAAAACGCGCTGAACTGGAAGCAGAGTTTCCGCTGTCCGGGAATCGCCTGATTGAAGCGGAGCGGATGTTGTGCAGCCGAGAAGATTATTGGATTGGATTCCTGAAGGCATATGACCGCTATACCCAGTACTTACCGCACCAACCAGAGGCGACATTGCCATGACCAGGCCACTTTTGTCCATCATTATTCCGACTCGGTCACGTGCCGATGTGCTTGCGGCTACTTTGGCGACGCTGGTGATGTTGAAACGGCCCGATATCGAGTTTGTGATTTCCGATAACGCCTCTACTGATGCCACGGAGCAGACTGTCAGGCAATTTGCGGATGCACGGATTCGCTATGTTCGTGCGCCATCCCGGTTGCCGATGGCAAAAAATTTTGAACTCGGGCTGCAACATGCGACAGGCGAGTACGTGACCACGATGGGAGACGATGATTTCATCGTCGAAGAAAATCTGGAGTTGGCAATTGCCGCCGCGCTGGAAGAGCAATGCGAGCTCGTGTACTGGCACAGGGCGTTTTTTTACTGGGGAAGTTATCAGGACTCCAGTCTGTCCGGGTCGTTCTCCTTGCCCGGCGGGCGAGGGCATTACGCAGTGAATCCTCACGTTCTGTTGGGTCTGGCATTGCTAGGTGCGCTCGATTACATGTATATGCCAAGTATCTATAATAGCCTGTGCAAGCGCTCGTTCTTGCAGCGCTATTATCGGCATTTGCGCGGCCAATATTTTCCGGATTATGTCGTATCCATGGATGTATTCTCTGCGCTGGCATTTTCTTCGTTGTCACCATCCGTTTTGTTTCAGCAGTCCCCCGCTTCCGTTTCCGGCATCTCGCACCATTCAAACGGGATGTCGATATATACCGGCGGCGATGAATGCGAGAAATTTGCGCAAGAGCTTGGGTTTAATGACGGTGCAGTTATTTTGCCGGAAGCATATAAAGGTTTGGTGCGTCCGCTCACTAATTTGGGTTTGTCGCAGCTGTCCGTTCTGACTGATTACTGCAATACCGTCGGCCATCTGCTGAACTTTTCCTATCCATTTGTGCCGCGTGATTTCATGAACTCCAACATGTTTTTGCGCCGCTTGCATCTTGAGGGGCATGTTGAAATCCGCGATGACTCAGAACTGTTTGCGCGGATCGTAAGCCTGAACAACTCGGAGCCCTTGCTACGCAACGACCAGCTGATTTATTTCTTCAATCTTTGGTCTATTCCTGCTCCGCAATCTTATGCCGGTCGTTTCGATTCCGCAGAGGCCAATGTTTGGCATCTGGCTAACCATCTGGCAACGATTGGCTTTAATGCGGCTAAATGAGATTTCCAATATAAACAGGTTGTATGAAAGCTATGAAAAGAGTCTTGGTAACGGGGGGAGCGGGATTTCTGGGGTCACATCTGTGTGATCGGTTAATTGCTCGCGGCGACGATGTGTTGTGCGCGGACAACTTTTTTACTGGCAGCAAACGCAATGTTTCCCATCTGTTTACCCATCCACATTTTGAGTTGATGCGGCACGATGTGACCTTTCCGCTGTACGTGGAGGTGGACCAGATTTTCAATCTGGCCTGTCCGGCTAGCCCGGTACATTACCAGTTCGATCCTGTGCAGACTACCAAGACCAGCGTGCATGGGGCCATCAATATGTTGGGGCTGGCGAAACGGGTGCGCGCCCGCATTTTGCAGGCCTCTACCAGTGAGGTATACGGTGATCCGGAGGTGCATCCCCAGCCGGAAGAATATTGGGGGAAAGTGAATCCTATCGGTGTTCGCAGTTGTTACGATGAGGGTAAGCGGTGTGCCGAAACGCTGTTCTTTGATTATCACCGCCAGCATAATCTGGAAATCAAAGTAATGCGGATATTTAATACCTATGGGCCGCGTATGCATCCGAATGACGGTCGGGTAGTCAGCAATTTTATCGTGCAGGCACTAAAGGGGGAGGACATCTCTATCTATGGGGATGGGCAGCAGACCCGCAGTTTTTGTTACGTGGATGATTTGATCGAGGGCATGTTGTGCATGATGGATAGCCCGGCGGAATTTACCGGCCCGGTCAATGTGGGCAATCCGGGCGAATTTACTATGCTGCAATTGGCTGAGGAGGTGTTGCGTTTGACGGGATCACGCTCTAAGTTGATTTTCAAACCGTTGCCACAGGACGACCCTCGTCAGCGCAAACCCGATATTGCGCTGGCGCAGGAGAAGTTAGGCTGGCAGCCGAGGGTGTCGCTGGAGGATGGACTGAAGGAAACTATCGAGTATTTTCGCGGAATAATTGAGCATGCTGATTTTGCGACGCGTTCATAACGCTTCCATGGGGTATTACTGAATGAATACGATCTCTCAAATATTTGCTAACTTGCCGGATCGGGATTTGCCCGCCCGGCAAGCCGGGGAATACATTCAATTCGCACAGGGCGAAGCCTTCTTCCATCTGGCAGTGGCCAAGCAAGGGCGGTTGACTGCGCTAAGAAAACATTTTTCCCAATCGGGTGTGCGCAAAGTTTATTTGAGTGCAAATCTGGCCGGATTCGATTGTGTACTTGATGGTGTTGACGTGGAGGTGCTGGAAAAAAATTTTTTTCAGGAAACGGACGCGATACGACGCGCGGCTAAAAAAACTCAACTTGAAAGCTGTGTCGTTATCGTCAACAACAATGATGCCGGCGCACCGGAAGCGCGTGCGGCATATGCCGATTTTTTTGCGGAATGTACGGGCACCTGTTTTGTTGCCTGGGACTGGGACAATCATCACTGGCTGGATTTGAGCACTTTCCTTGCTGCGCATTCGGATGTTTATGCGCCTGCGCACCATGAAAACCTGTATGTGTTGAGCCGCTACAACTGGTTGGTCGCGGGGCCGGTTTATTGTTCATCGGTGCAGTGGCCGCGCAGATTTTTGACTGACAATCTGGATCGGATTTTCCAAGCCGAGCGGGTAAGTACCCCGTTGGGCATGCACATCCCTTATGCGCAATTTAATTTTCGGATTCAGGTGATTTCAACATTGAGCCAGCGTTACTCTTCGATTGGGTTCAGTAGTCGAACTTTTCATGTGCGCACAGCGGAAGATCGCTTGCAGGAATGGTCTGCGCACAAGACGCACTGGATTGCTCCGGTGTTGAACGACGTGCCGATCCGGATTTTTGATGCGCTGGTGACAGGTGGCATTCCCATCGTTCCGGATTCGCTGCGCTTCCTGCCTCCGGTAAGTGCGATTCCGCGAAAATATATTGCGTTTTATTCGGCGGCTGACATTGTCAATCCAGATGCTTTGGTGGCGCATGCCAATCGTTTGTTCGACGAGGGCGGGCGGGATGGCATAGTGGCGCGGCACCGCTATGCTCTCGAATATCATCATGGGAATGTCAGTGTTCGGCAAATGCTTGCTTATGCAACGGACGCACTTGCACATAGTTTTTAAGGAGAAATGGTCATGTTGGGAAGTTCGTCGGGAGCGTTTAACGCATGTGTTCAGCAGACCGTGCGGTTGGTACAGCCTAATAGCATTATGGAACTCGGGTGCGGGCAAGGTAAATTTGGTGAGTTATTAAGGCAGACAGGGAGCGCGGCCAACCTGACGGGCGTGCAGAAGATTTTCTCTGGTAATGACATAGCCTTATTGGAAGGAAAGGGGTATCGGCAGATTATTGACCGGGATATTCTCGACTTTTACCGGGAAGGCTTTGATGAGAACTACGATTTAATCGTTGCGCTGGATGTGATCGAACATTTCCTGCTCTCGGATGTCATGTCTATCATCCATTTCTCTCTGTATCGAGCTAATTATCTTTTGCTGGTATGGCCGTCGGCACATCCGCAATCGGCATCAAACAATGCCTTTGATCGACATCGGGCCTCTTTTGATCTGAAAGAGGTGTCCGACCGTTTCGATGTGGTGTTCTATTCCCAGACCGGATTTGCGCAAATGCACTACATGCACCGCTATCACATCGTGTTGATTCGGGGCTTTATGAATCCGAATGTACTTCCCCCGTTTATTGCATAGCGAAATATGCCGAATACAGTTGTTACCCTAATACCGATTTACAAAGCTACGTTGGATACGTTAGAGCAGTATTCTCTGGATGTTTCTTTAAATGTGATGAAGGGAAGAGAAGTTTTCTTCATCGGCCCACACAGCTTGGATTTAAGTTTGTACTCGACACGCTATCCGGCCATCCCTTTTCTCGGCTTCGATGAGGCCAGCTTTGCATCTATCCCCGGCTATAACCGCCTACTGCTGAACGTTGAATTTTACCGGAGGTTCGAGGAATATGAATTTATGCTGATCCTGCAAACCGATGCCATCGTGTTGCGCGACGAACTGGATCACTGGTGCGCGCAGCCATTCGATTATGTCGGTGCGCCATGGCCGGACGGGGTGGAGTTGTTTGTGAATATCGGGCGCTTTGAGGGTGACAGAGGCAGGAAAGTGCGCGCAATGGTGGGCAATGGCGGGTTTAGTTTGCGGCGCGTTCGCAAGTGCATCTCTCTTATTCAGGAGTTTCCCGAGGCAGTGGATTATTTCAATCGCAGCGGTTCGAGTGAGGATTTGTTTTTCTCTTTTATGGGGCCGCTATCCTGTGATTTTGTGATGCCCAACGAGATTACCGCATCCCTGTTTGCGCTGGAGCTTAAGCCGTCCTCCTACTACGCGATGAATGGCAATCGCTTGCCCATGGGGGGGCATGCCTGGTGGAAATACGAACCCGGGTTCTGGCGCAGCCTGCTTCCCGATGCGCCATCGGTGCCTGCCCAATAATGAAACCGCTAACTGACCTTGCGATGGGGATGCGCTTGCTTGGCAATTTCCCTGCCCTGTCATAATGAACCATGGACAATAAATTCCCCCACACCCTAATTCAGTGCCTTACCGCCATCGCGCAGCACCACGGTTTGCAGGTCAACCCCGAGCAATTGATACACGAGTACGCGCTTGCGGACGAGAACCCCAGCGATTCGATGCTGATCAAGATGGCGGCGGACGTCGGGATGAAGGCCAAGCTGGATCATCTGTCGTGGGATGCTCTGCTTGCCCAGAAAGGCGTGTTCCCGCTGATCGCGCGTTTGTCCAACGGCAATAGCGTTATCGTGGTCGGCGCGGTGCAAGAGGACAAGGTGGCGTTACTGGATCCGCTGGAAAATATGGCGGCGGTCATGGTGGTAGCGCGCGAGGCATTTTGCGCGCGCTGGTCGGGTGATGTGTTTTTCCTCAAGCGCACGTACTCGATTTCCGACCCGAACCAGCCGTTCAGCCTGCGCTGGTTCATTCCGGAAATATTGAAGCAGCAGGTGGCGTTCCGCGACATCATGATCGCGGCGCTGGCGCTGAATGTGTTGGGGCTCGCGTCGCCCATGTTCTTCCAGCTGGTTATCGACAAGGTGCTTACCCACCAAAGCGCGTCCACGCTTTGGGTGCTGGCCGTGGGTATTTTCATGGCGATGATTTTCGAAACCGTATTCGGATTTTTGCGCCAGATACTACTGCTGGCGGCGACCAATAAAATTGACATCCGCCTCACGCGGCGCACGTTTAGCCATCTGCTGTCGCTGCCGATCGATTATTTCGAAACGCACTCGGCGGGCGTGGTCGTGCGCCATATGCAGCAACTGGAAGGTATCCGCAATTTTCTGACCGGACGCATATTCTTTACCGCGCTGGATGTATTTTCGCTGTTGATCTTCCTGCCCATCCTGTTTTCCTACTCGGTCAAACTGGCTTTGATCGTACTGGTGTTTACCCTGGTCATTGCCGGCATCATCATGCTGCTGCTGCCCACCTACCGGCGGTTGCTGGATGATTTGTATTCCGCCGAAGGCAAGCGCCAAGCATTGCTGGTCGAGACTATCCACGGCATGCGCACGGTCAAGGCCTTGGCCATCGAGCCGAAGCAGCGCCGCACCTGGGATCAGAATTCGGCCGAAGCGATCAATGCCCACTACCGCTTGGGCATCCTCGGTATCTCAGGCGGGTCGGTGACCGACTTTCTGGGGAAATTGCTGCCTATCGTGATTATCGTGATCGGAGCACAGGAGGTGTTTGACCAAACCTTGTCGGTCGGCGCGCTGATCGCGTTCCAGATGATCTCCGGCAGGGTGTCCGGGCCGTTGATGAGCATCGTGGGGCTGATAAACGAATATCAGCAAACCGCGCTTTCCGTGCGGATGCTGGGCGAAGTGATGAACCGCGCGCCGGAAGGCCGGGGCAGCGTCGGCTTGCGCGTGCAACTGGCGGGCGAAATTTCCTTTGACGAAGTGTCCTTCTATTATCCGGGAGCCTCCGCAGCCGCACTTGACCGCTGTACGTTCAAGATTAAGGCGGGCGAGGTGGTGGGGATCGTGGGGCGTAGCGGTTCCGGGAAAACGACGCTCACCAAACTGATGCAGGGACTGTATAGCGTTGAAGAAGGCATCGTGCGTTTCGATGGCGTGGACGCGCGCGAATTCGAGCTTTCCTATTTGCGCAAGCAGATCGGCGTGGTGTTGCAGGAGAACTTCCTGTTCCGCGGTACGGTCAGGGAAAATATTTCCGTGACGCGCCCCGATGCCACCTTTGAAGAAATCGTGGAAGCCGCACAGGCCGCCGGTGCGGATGAATTCATCGAGCGCATGCCGCAGGGTTACGATTCGATGCTGGAAGAAAATGCCAGCAACCTGAGCGGCGGGCAAAAGCAGCGCCTGTCCATTGCGCGTGCCCTGTTGGCCAAGCCGCGCATGCTGATTCTCGACGAGGCTGCCAGCGCGCTCGACCCGGAAAGCGAATCTATTTTTATCCGCAACCTGTCGCGCATCGCCGTCGGACGTACCGTGGTGATGATTTCGCACCGTCTATCCACCCTCGTGAACGCCGATGCCATCCTGGTCATGCAGCATGGTCGCTTGGTGGATAGCGGGCGCCATGAAGAACTACTCTCACGCTGTGAAACTTACCAACAATTATGGAACCAACAGACAAGCCACCTGTAGCCTTTACGTATCACCGCAAACCGAAGGGCGATGCTACGGCGATCGAATTTTTGCCGGATGCGGACGAGCTCGAGCGCCGCCCGTATCCCCAAGCCGCGCAGCTTACCGTGCATGTTTTGCTGCTGCTGTTGCTGGGCTTCCTGCTCTGGGCGACATTCTCGGATATCGACGAGGTCGTCGTGGCGCGGGGGCGTTTGATTACGCCGTTGCCGAACATCATCGTCCAGCCGCTGGAGACATCCATCATTCAAAGCATCGACGTGCGTGTCGGGCAAGTGGTCAGAAAAGGCGATCATCTAGCGACGCTGGATCCGACTTTCGCCCAGGCGGATGAGGCCGAATTGCGCGCGCGCTTGCGCAGTCTGGATACGCAAACCGAGCGCCTGGAAGCCGAGCTTTCCGGCAGCAAGTCGATCGGACGGGGTGGCTCCAGTCCCGACAGCAAGCTCCAGTCGCAACTGGCTGCCGAGCGTCTGGCCAATTACAGGGCCCAACACGACAAGATGGAACAAAACATTGCGCAACTGCGAGCGGCGCAGGAATCCAACCGGCTGGATCAGCGCATGCTGGAATCGCGGGTGAAGAATATTATCGAGATCGAGGCCATGCAGGAAAAGCTGGTGCAGCAAAATTTTGCACCCCCGTTGAAGCTGCTGGAAGAGCGCGAGCGGCGTCTGGGTATGGAGCGGGAACTGCAACTGGCAAAAAACAAGGCACAGGAACTTGCCCGGCAACTCGCGGCACTGGAAGCAGAGAAAGTGGCTTTTGAACGGAGCTGGCGGCAAAAGACCATGGAAGATTTGTTGAGCACTTCGCGTGACCGCGAAGCATTAAATGAGCAAGTGCTGAAAGCCGACAAGCGCCGCAGCATGGTGGAGATGGTCGCTCCCGCCGATGCCGTGGTGCTGGAAATTGCCAAGCTGTCGCAAGGCTCGGTCGCCAGAGGCACGGAAGCGATGTTCACTCTGGTTCCGCTGGATTCCCCGCTTGAAGCCGAAGTCGAAATCGATGCCGGAGAGGTGGGCTATGTGAAAAATACCGATGTCGCGCGCATAAAATTCGACGCCTTCCCGTTCCAGAAGCACGGCATGCTGGAAGGCACATTACGCACGATCAGCGGGGACGCGTTCCGGCGCGAGGGCGGGCGCGACATGGGCGCTTACTACCTCGGGCGCATCAATCTGGGCGAGAAAAAATTGGAGAAGATGCCGAAAGGCGCGCGACTGTTGCCGGGCATGGCGCTGTCTGCCGAGATCGTCGTCGGCAAGCGCTCGGTAATTTCCTATTTGCTATGGCCGCTGACCAAGGCCGTGGGCGAATCGATGCAAGAGCCTTAGCGGGAGTTCGCGAAATATCCCGATAACGGGCACGTTTGAGCTCGGCTCATTTGTGCCAATTATTCCGGGCTCTTGGGTTTGGGGCGTTTGCCTACCTTCACTTGCACCACCACTTCCATCTGATTGCGCAATAACTTAAGCACGATTACCTTGCCCGGCACCAAGGCGGAAATGGTTTCCAGCATCATGCTGGAGTCGGTTAAGGCTTTGCTGTCCACGCTGGTAAGAATGTCGCCCGCTTTGACTCCGGCTTTGTCGGCGGGGCTGCCGCGTACGACTTCCGAGATCAGTACGCCTTGGGTGTTGCCCAGCTTGAACGACTCCGCCAACTCGGGCGTGAGTTCCTGCACCGCCACGCCTATCCAGCCGCGCGTGACGGAACCGCTCTGGATAATCTGTTCCATGATCTTTTTGGCGGTGCTGACCGGGATGGCGAAACCGATGCCGAGCGAACCGCCGTTGGGCGAATAGATGGCGCTGTTGATGCCGATCAGGTTGCCGTTCACATCCACCAGCGCGCCGCCGGAGTTGCCGGGGTTGATGGCGGCATCGGTCTGGATGAAATTTTCGAACGTATTGAGGCCGAGGTGGTTGCGCTTAAGCGCGCTGACGATGCCCATGGTCACGGTCTGGCCGACGCCGAACGGGTTGCCGATGGCGAGCACGATGTCGCCGACGCGCGATTGCTCGGCATGGCCGAAGGTGATGGCGGGCAGGCTGTTGCCGAGATCGATTTTGATGACGGCGAGATCGGTCTCGGGGTCGGAGCCGATGATGCGTCCCTTGGCGTTGCGACCATCGGCCAGCGCCACTTCAATCTGATCCGCGCCTTCGATCACATGATGGTTGGTGAGGATGTAACCGTCGTGGCTGACGATGACGCCGGAGCCCAGGCTGGAGCTTTGCTGCGGTGCGCTGTCTTCAAACTGGTCGCCGAAGAAAAATTTGAAACGCGGATCGTTGATGAAAGGGTGCGACGGCGCTTTCACTTCGTTGCTGGTGTAGATGTTCACCACTGCGGGCATGATTTTTTGCGCGGCTGCGCTGAAACCGACAGTGGGGATATGGCTACCGCTATCGCCGGTATTTTCGTACAAGGTGACGACGCCGCTACGCGCGGCGTTGGGCAACAGCGTGGGCCGCAGGGTTTGGATAATGAACAATGCCGCCAGGCCGATAGTGGTGGCTTGGGCGAACAGAAGCCAGAATTTGCGCATGATATGATTGGATCGCTATGTGAATGGGGACGAATCAAATGCAGTTAAATGAATTGCGCGATTATATCGGAAGCTTGCTCGCGGTCAGCCGTTTTCGTGACTATTGCCCGAACGGGATGCAGATCGAGGGGCGCGGCGCGGTGTCGCGTATCGCCACCGCCGTGAGCGCCTCGCAAGCCGTGCTGGAGCAGGCCACGGGCTGGGGGGCGGATGCGATTATCGTGCATCACGGCTACTTTTGGCGCAGCGAAGACGCCTGCATCAGCGGCATTAAAAAGCGCCGTATCGCCCACTTGTTGCGGCACGATGTCAGCCTGCTGGCCTACCACTTGCCATTGGATGCGCATCCCGAACTGGGCAACAATGCACAACTGGCCAAACGTATGGGCTGGCTAGAGCAAGGCCGTTTCGGCGAGCAGGACATTGCCAGCTACGGCGTGTTGCCGCAAACGCAAACGCTGGCGCAGTTGGGCGCGCAACTCGGCGATAGCTTGCGGCGCATGCCGCAGATCATCGGCGACCCCAATCGCAGCATCGGCCGCATCGCATGGTGCAGCGGCGGCGCGCAAAGCTATTTCGAGCAAGCCATCGCGCTGGGTGCGGATGCGTTCATCACCGGAGAGATTTCCGAGCAGAACGTGCATGTGGCGCGCGAGACGGGCGTGGCATTTATCGCGGCGGGGCATCATGCCACCGAGCGTTACGGCGTACAGGCATTAGGCGAACATCTGGTGGGGCGGTTCGCTTTGGAGCATCGTTTCTTCGATCAGGACAATCCGGTTTAACGTGAAACTCGCGTAGCGGTTCGTTCGCCCCCTCTCCCGCTCTTGTACTCTGCCCGCCAACGGCGGGTGGGAGGGGGAGGGGAACGATCATGGCGCAGACGATTCATCATTCGGGGTGGCCTGCGCCATGATCGTTAGGTCTTCGGTTTGCTGCGCAATTGATCCAACGAAATCGCCACACTGCGCGGTACATCGTTCAACGCAAGGTTGGCGGCGCGCAGTTGTTCCCCATGCTCTTGCAGCAGTGTTTGCCAAGGCTGCATCGCCGCATTCATCAGTTCCTCCTGTTGGGTCGAGAATCGCAGCAGAAAATCTTTGCGGCGCGGATACCAGGGTGCCCATTGCCAGGCGAGGAAGCTGTCGTTCTGCTTGTATCCCGCATCGCTTAGCTGGGCTCGTAGGGTTTCCACTGCGGGCAAGGTTTTTTGCGCGGGTTCGGGGGCGGTGTTCCACATCATGCCGTAATAGATGCGGTAGCTGTCGCCCATGAGTTGCTGCTCCATGAACGGGCGCAAGAAGGTGCGTTGTGCGGCGTGTGGTTCCAGATGCAGCCCGACCAGCGTGTCTGCGCTATTGCGGTCTTCGGTGAGTTCGCTGCGCCATGGCGGCGCGTGGTGTGCGAGAAGCTCATCAAGGCGGACCCGCAACGCGTTCCAGAAACGGTTGTTGTGTTGTAGCCGGATTCCATCCAGATGTTCGGCGGCAATCAGGGCGAGGGGAAAGTTTTCTTCTTTGGCGAAAAAATCGAGGACGGCTTGCTCTGCGTTCATGTTGCCTGTATCCAATCGGGTGTCGAATTGTGCAGTTTAGCAAGAAGTGATGATTGGGCCGAGATGTTGTGTCTGAGCCCTTAATTGAAAGAGAACGTGCAATTTTATTAGCCATTATTTAATAATGGGTTTATCGGGTTTGAATATAAGCAAATACTGTAATACTTTGACGCGTCGATGTTTTAATTGAGAATGTCAATCAAGTTTGAGAAGTGGTGTTGACATTATTTTTTAACATAGACATTATTCGGCTCGTGTTGTCGCGCTGGCCGATTTTCGGGCTGGAAAATTACAAATAAATTTAAGCGATCCCACCACGTAAGTTAAATAATCCGTTTCACCCGTAGTAATGCAATGCCGGCAGCAACAGGGCTGGCAGTCTATTGTTTTGTTGGGGGAGCCACATACGATGCACCGTTTCTTAAGCTTATCTATTCTGCTTGTCGGGCTACTCGCGAATGCAGGCAGCCATGCTGCCGATACGCCACCATCCATTTCCACCGCGGATGATCTGGGCCCCAAGGTCGAGCAACCTATCGAATTTCCACATGATCGTCACGCAGGTCTGCGCAATCCGGCGGATGCGGCGGATCCGTCGGCTCCAGCCAAGGGCGGGATGGAAATCAACTGCATGTATTGCCACACGGGCGCGCGCCGCAGTGCGGTGGCGGCGATTCCGCCGTTGCAAAAGTGCATCGGCTGCCACCAGACCATCAACTCGGTACGGGAGACGCCGCGTATCCAGAAGCTGTTTGAATACTGGGATGCCAAAAAGCCTGTGCCCTGGAAAAAGGTGCATGACTTGCCCGACTTCGTGCGTTTCAACCACGAGCGCCATATCCAGCGTTTTGTTTTCTCGCAGGGCAAGCCGGTGCAAGAGGCTTGCGGTTATTGCCACGGCGATGTGAAGTCCATGACTGTTGCGCGCCGTCAAAAATCGTTGGCTATGGGATGGTGTGTAAGTTGCCACGAAAAAAATCATCCGGTGGATGCGGCAACTACCAAGACGACACATGGCCCGAACGATTGCTGGCAGTGCCACAAATAATCGGCCCGCGAATAGCGCGGGTTCGCAAATCAAGATTTCCAAGAGGGTTCTGTGATGATTGAAAACGGTTTTAATCGACGAGATTTTCTGAAGGTGTTGGGATGGGGCGGTACGGCTGTGGCCCTGAGCGGTTGCGGTAATACCTCGGTGCAAGACGGTGCGGAGATGGTGACTTCCTATGTGGAGCCCGCCGAGTACGCGCTTCCCGGCATTGCGGTGTATTTCAATTCAACCTGCGCGCAATGCGATGCGGGTTGCAGCATCACTGGTCGCGCGCGCGAAGGCCGCGTGCTGAAGCTGGAAGGCAACGCGAGTTCGGCGATCAACCGCGGCAAACTGTGCGGTCTCGGCCAGGCTGGCGTGCAGGCGCATTACAACCCGGATCGCGTGCGCGAGCCTTTGCTGCGCAACGGCGACAAGGGCGAGGCAATCGCTTGGGACAAGGCGCTGGGCTTGATTGATGAAAAGCTCGGCGGCGTGAAGGGCGACGAAGTGGCCTTCCTGACAGGCGGTGTGAGCGGCCATGTCAAAGTGCTGCTGAAAAATTATCTGGAAGCCTTGGGTTCGAAGAATCACTATGCCTACGAGGCGGTGGCGCCATCGGTGGTGCGCGCGGCCAATAAGAAAGCCTACGGCGTGGAAATGCCGCGCCTGCGCATGGACAAGGCGCAAGTGGTGGTTTCCTTCGGGGCGGACTTTTTGGGTGCCTGGATTTCTCCGGTGCATTTCTCGCAGCAATATGCGCAGTTCCGCAAGGCCAGTAACGGCGGTCGCGGCGTGTTGGTGCAAATCGAGCCGAAGATGACGCTGACCGGCGCGAATGCGGATCGCTGGATCGCAATTCGCCCGGGAACGGAAGGTGTTCTGGCGCTGGGTATCGTTAATGCGCTGGGCGCGGCAGGCTTGTCGTTGTCGGCGGATGTTGCCGCGGTAAGCAAGGCTTACGATGCGGAGCGCGCCAGTAAAGATACCGGCGTGTCCGTCGAACAAATCAATAAGCTGGCGGCGCTGCTGAAAGAGCGTGCGCCAAGTCTGGTGATCGCGGGCAGCGCGGTCGAGGGTTATGCGCATGGCTCGCAAAATGCGGCCGCGATTGCGCTGTTGAACCGGGTGTTGGGTAACATCGGCAAAACGATCGAAGCACCGGCAAATGTGCCGTTCCCGCAAGTGGCAGTCACCACGGGTAGCCGTTCGGCAGTGCAGGCGCTGAACGACAGCCTGGCCAACGGCAAAGTTAAAGTATTGTTCACTTACGGTGCCAATCCGGTGTATAGCGCACCTGCCGCGCTCAAGTTCAAGGACAACTTGAAGAAGGCGGATTTCAAAGTGGCATTTGCACACTATATGGACGAGACTGCTCTGGAAGCCGACTTGGTGTTGCCGCTGGATTCCGCACTGGAAGATTGGGGCAGTGCCGTGCCGGAGTATCTGCCCGAAGGCGTGCAACTGAATATCCAGCAGCCTTTGATGGAAAAGCTGCACGCGGATACACGCGGCGCGGGCGATATTCTGCTGGCCTTGCTCAAACAGCGCAAAGCCAATGAATATAAGGATTACGAGGACTTCTACGCTTACTTGCGCAGCGCCGTGGTGAAAAATAAATCCGCCTTGGGTGGCGCAGGTGCGGATGACGACACGTTTTGGGGCGAGACGCTGAGCAAGGGTTTGCTCAAGCTCTCCGCAACGAACGGAACGCTGTCGGCCAAGTCTTCTGCTGCCGGTTTGACTATTCCGGCTCCGGCGGGAGAAGACAGCGCCTATCCGCTGCATTTGATTCCTTCGGTGACGGCGAGTCTGCGCGATGGCCGCCACGCCAACCAACCTTGGCTGCAAGAATCTCCCGACCCGCTGACTACCATCGTGTGGGATTCCTGGGTAGAACTGCATCCGAAGACCGCTGCCAGGCTGGGCATCGTTGAGGGCGATATTGTCGAAGTGACTTCGCGCAGCGGTTCGGTCAAGGCGCAGGCTTACATATTCCCCGGCATCCATCCCGATGCGGTGTCTCTCCCGCTGGGCTACGGTCATACGGCGTTGGGGCGTTGGGCCAAGGATGTGGGCGTCAATGTTTTCGGCATGCTCGATCAGGTTGTCGATAAAGAAACCGGCGAGCTGGCGCTCAATGAGACGCGCGTGAAGATCAGCAAAACCGGCAAACGTATCGTCGTGGTTAAAGAAGAGGGCGCGGCGGGCGGTAGCCAGGCGGGCAAGAAGATCGCCGTGCGTGCATCGACTGATGAAGTTGAACTTTCGGGGGAGGTTTAAAAAGTGTCCGTTACCAATCTGTTAGAAAACTGGTCGCAGTTCCGCCACGGCCATCCGGTGGATGACAAGCCGCACGAGGAATACAAGTGGGCGATGGCGATTGACCTCGATGCTTGCAGCGGCTGCAACGCATGCAGCGTGGCGTGTTATGCGGAAAACAATCTTGCGGTGGTCGGCAAGGAAAGATACGGCCACGGCCACGCGATGCACTGGATGCGCATCGAGCGGTACTGGGATGAGGACGGGCGCGAATTTCCTGACCAGGGCGCGCAGTTCCTGCCGATGATGTGCCAACAATGCGAAGCTGCCCCGTGCGAGACCGTGTGTCCGGTGGGCGCCACCAACCACACCGCCGACGGCCTGAACTCGCAGGTTTACAACCGCTGTATCGGTTCGCGTTACTGCTCGGCCAACTGCCCGTTCAAGGTTCGCTACTTCAACTGGTATGACTATCCGACACAAGAAGACGCATGGCCAGCAGAGATGAAGCAGCAACTTAACCCGGATGTCACGGTACGCAGCAAGGGTGTGATGGAGAAATGTACTTTCTGCGTGCAGCGGCTGACTGCGGCCAAGGACACGGCGCGTAACGAAGGACGTCTGGTGCGCGATGGCGAAGTGCAGACAGCCTGCCAGCAAGCATGCCCGACCGATGCGATCTCGTTCGGCAATCTGGTCGATCCCGAATCCAGGGTGCACAAGCAATGGGCGCATCAGCAAGTCGAGTTGGCCAAAGAAGTGCAAGCCAAGGATGCGCAAGAAGGGGGCTCCGAGTTGCGCGGTTATCGCATTCTGGAAGAACTTCGCCCGTATCCGTCGGTGATGTATCTGGAGCGGGTGCGCGAGAGCGCGGTATAGAGCCCCCACCTCAATCCTCCCCCAAAGGGGGAGGAGGCGATCGTGCCTTCCCCCTCTGGGGGAAGGTTAGGATGAGGGTGTTTTTGGCACAAGTAAAAGGATAAGTGACAATGGAAAAAGATATTAGCGAGAGCATCGCCTGGGCAAAGATCAACCAGGATGTCTTAAAGAGTATGGAAACTCCCCGCAGGTTGTATTGGGTGATTCTGTTTGTCGCCATGTTGGCGTTCAGTGTCGGCATAGGTTGCGAGGTGTATCAATACATCGTCGGTATGGGCGTGGAGAATGTGAACAACCCGCATGTGTGGGGGCTGTACATCGCCACGTTCATCTTCTGGATCGGCATGAGCCACTCCGGCACCTTGTTGTCGGCCATCCTGCACCTGATGCATGCCGATTGGCGCAAGCCGATTTACCGTTTTGCCGAGGCGATGACGACATTCTCATTGATGACGGCGGGTCTGTTCGTGCTGGTGCATTTGGGACGTGTGTGGCAGTTCTACTACTCGCTTCCCTATCCGAACGAACGCGGTCTGTGGCCTAACTTCCAGTCCCCGCTGCTGTGGGATGCGATGGCGATCTTCACCTACTTCAGCTCGTCGGTGATCTTCCTGTTTGTCGGGATGATCCCCGACCTGGCGATTTGCCGCGACCACATGCATCCTGGTTGGCGCAAAAAGTTGTACACCATTCTCTCTTTGGGTTGGGAAGGCACGGATCGCCAATGGCGCAACTTCCGCGTGACCTATCTGACCGTGGCGTGCTTCCTGATTCCCCTGGCGGTGTCGGTGCATTCCATCGTGGCTTCCGACTTCGCCATGTCGCAACAGCCGGGCTGGCACGTGACTTCGTTCCCACCGTATTTCGTGGCGGGTGCCTTGTATTCGGGTTGTGCGGCCATCATCACGCTGTTCATCATCCTGCGTTATGTGTTCAAGTTCGAGGAATACATGACCTTGCCAATCTTGAAGAAGGTCGTTCGTTTGACATTTGCGATCTCCATGGTGTGGACCTATCTGAACGCGGTCGAGTTCGCTTCGGTGTGGTATAGCCATGACCAAGCGTCCAAAGATGTGCTGATCCAGAAAGCGACCGGCCCTTTTGCGCCGTTCTGGTGGACGATGATCTTCTGCGGCTCTGTCGTGCCGTTGACCTTGGCGTTCAAGCGTTTCCAGACCAATATCCCGGTACTGTTCGCGGTGTCGCTACTGCTGAATCTGGGGATGTGGCTGGAGCGCTGGATGATCGTGGCGCCGACCTTCTCGCACGGCTACTACCCGTGGACATGGGATCACAACCAATGGCCTAGCTTGATTGCGTGGGGTATCGTGTTCGGTAGCTTTGGTTGGTTCGCCATGTTGTTTATGGTGTTCTGCAAAGTGTTCCCCTCGGTCTCTATGTACGAGGTCAAGGAGATGGTCTATCACCGTAGTCTGGCGTCGAAGAAAAACGAGTTTGCAGAAGAGAAGGGAGCGTACTGATGAGCCAACACCACATACTGGCCCTGTTCAGCAATTTCGATGAGGTCGAAGCTGCGATTGCGGAATTGCGCTCATCGACAATCAAGGGCTTTAATTTTGACGACTTGGTCATGAAGTCGCCTATCGAGCACCATGAAGTGGAAGAGGTGTTGGGTCATCGTTCCGCGAACGTGCAATGGTTTACCTTGGGGGGGGCAACGTTGGGTGGACTGCTGGGGTTCTTCCTGATTTCCGGTGCGCAGGCCAATTTCTTTGCGCAAATGAAAGGGGGCAAGCCTATCGTTCCTTTCCCCCCCAATTTTGTGCTGACTTACGAGATGTTTATTCTGGGCGGCGTGTTTATTTCGGTGCTGGGATTCCTGGTCTGTGCGGGATTGCCGGCGAAACGTTCGCCGTTGTATAGCGCCAAAGTTTCGGAAGATCAGATCGGCCTGCTGGTTAAAGTCGATCAGTCCGCTGCGGCGGCCATCAAGGCAATATTTACCAAGCATCAAGCGTTGGAGATTCAGGAAGAGGCGGGGAAATGAAAAAACTATCCTTAGCAATTGTATTGTTGTTAACCCCGGCCCTGGCACAAGCGTGGCCGTGGTCTCAGGATATGGCTAACCAGGTCAGTACCAAACCCCAGGAAAGCGCAGATCCGACCCACCCCGGTATGCGGCTGTTTCCCAAACGTTCGATGCCGGTTCCAGGAACGATAACCATCGTGAAGGATGCCGCTGCCGCTGACAAACTGAAGAATCCGGTAGCGGCTGACGACAAATCTGTCGCCCAAGGAGCGCGCCTGTTTGAGATCTACTGTGTTCCTTGCCACGGCAAGGCAGGTACAGGCGATGGACTGGTTGGCGCGAAACTGGCATTGCGTCCTTACGACTTGTCTGCCGAACAAACGCGTCAGCGTAGCGATGGTTTCATCTGGGGTTATCTGACATTCGGCGGAGCGGTCATGCCGACATACGGCAACGACCTGTCTCCGACCGAGCGTTGGCACGTGGTCAACTATGTGCGCAAAGTTGTGCAAAATGCACAAGCTATTGCGCCTGTAGCCAAGAAATAAGGGGACGACGGAATGATTTCTTATAGCAATTGGGCGGTTTTGTCGGTCAATTTTCTGGTGGTGCTGAGCCTCGCATTTAGCGGCGTAGCGCTATGTTCGGTGCTGTATCTGGTCGGGGCCAAATGGCGCTTCGAAGTGCGCCATTTGGCAGTATCTTTGTTTGCATTGTTTCCGCTGGCGTTTGTCATGTTGATTATCCTGTTGCTTGGGGGAGAGCATACTTTTCCGTGGATCGGCCACACGGCGCATGGCGAAGATGTGCATATGCCGGGTTGGTATACTCTGCCGTTACTGGCCGCGCGGGAAATCATCGGCATGCTGACCGTGATGTATCTGTCCTGGATATTTATCAAGCGCCAAGAGGTGAGTGAGCGTAGCGCTGAAGATGCCGCACGCTTTCACCACATCGCGACTTGGATCCCATTTTTCTATGTGCTTTACGGCACGATGGTGGCATGGGATTTCGAGATGACACTGAAGCCGTCATGGCACAGTGCAATCTACGGGATGCAGGCTATTATCAGCAACTTCGGCATGTTCCTCGCATTCCTGGTGATCTGGATTTACGTGCTGAACACACGCGACAGGCTGGTCAATCAGGTAAAGGACTACATCTACAACTATATGGCGCAGATGATACTGGCTTTCACGCTGTTGTGGATGTACACCTTTTTTGCGCAGTACCTCACCATCTGGTACGGCAATATCGGCGATGAAGTGGATCGCGTATTGGCGATGCAAAACGGCGATTACAGCGTGCTGTGGTGGGCAATGGTGTTCCTCAAATTCGTTATCCCATTCGTCGTTTTGTCTTTCCCCGGGCCGCGCCATTCGCCCGCTGTCATTTTGGGCGTTGCCGGCGGGATTATTGCCGGTACGATTTGCGAGAGATACGTCTGGGTCGCGGGCATCAACGGTACCGGTACGATACCTGTGTTGTGGGGTGTCGTGGTTTCTGCGGCAGTTGCTTTTGCGGGTTATAAATTGGTCGGTGGGGCGATGCGTCGCGGCAACCTGATAAAAGGTTGAGCCGCGCTATGATGACACTTTATTCTGGAACAGTTTGCCCCTACAGCCATCGCTGTCGAATTGTGCTGTTCGAAAAAGGCATGGATTTCCAGGTGATTGATGTGGATGTATTCAACAAGCCGGAAGACCTCGCGGTGATGAATCCGTACAACAAAGTGCCGGTACTGGTCGAGCGCGATTTGATTTTGTACGAGGCGAACATCATCAATGAGTATATCGACGAGCGTTTTCCTCATCCGCAGCTGATGCCTGCAGACCCGGTGATGCGCGCGCGCGCGCGTTTGTTCCTGCATCGTTTTGAACAGGAACTGTTTTGCCATATCGACGCGCTGGAAAGCGGTGTGGCGAAGACAGTGGAGAAGGCCAGGGTCGCTGTCCGCGAAAACTTGACGCAGATTGCACCTGTGTTCACCAAACAGAAATACATGCTGGGCGACGAGTTCTCCATGCTGGATGTGGCGATTGCTCCATTGTTGTGGCGCCTGGATCATTACGGTATCCAGCTTGACAAAGAAGCTGTCCCGTTAATGAAGTATGCGGAACGTTTGTTTTCGCGTCCGGCCTACAGCGAGGCGATGACGCCGTCCGAAAAAGCGATGCGTAAGTGAGCGACCTTTCCACCAAGCCCTATTTGATTCGTGCGATTCACGATTGGTGTGCCGATAGCGGTTTGACGCCGTATCTTGCAGTGCAGGTGGATGAGCACACGCAGGTGCCGATGGGCTATGTGAAAGACGGCAAGATCGTCTTGAACATCAGCGTGGACGCGGTCAGAAATCTGCACATGGGTAATGAAGACATCAGTTGCAGCGGACGCTTTGGCGGCGTGTCTCACCAGATCATGGTTCCTGTCGCGGCGGTGATGGGAATTTTTGCCAAAGAGAATGGACAAGGTCTGGTGTTTCAGGGGCAGAATTCATCTCCTCTGTTGAGTGACGCTGTTGACGGCCAAACAGGCGGAAGCGACGAGCCACCTGACAGTCCGGTGCCGCAAGGTAAGCCGAAGCTCAGGGTGGTGAAATAAAAAAAGCCGTGGCGACCCCACAGCTTTTCTGCTTTACCCAGAAAGGGTTATGCCATCGCGGTCATGGCGGCATGCATCTTGCCCATGGCTTTTTGCTCGATCTGGCGAATACGCTCGGCGGAAACGTTGAATTCGGCGGCAAGATCGTGCAACGTCGCGGTGCTGTCGCTGTTCAGCCAGCGCGCTTCGATGATACGGCGGCTGCGCTCGTCCAAGCTGTCCAGTGCTTGTTTCAGTCCTTCGCTCTCCCGTTTTTCATATTCGGCGCGCTCCAGCACCCGATCTGGCTCATTTTCCGAATCGTCTGCCAAATAGGCGATCGGTGCGAAATTCCGCTCATCATCCCCCGCTTCCGCCTCCAGTGCCATTTCGTGGTTGCCAAAACGGGTTTCCATTTCCACCACGTCACGTTCGCTCACATTTAACTCCTGGGCGATACGCGAAACCTCTTGCGGTTTCAGGGTATCCAGCCCTTGTTTCATACTGCGCAGATTGAAAAACAACTTGCGTTGCGCCTTCGTGGTGGCGATTTTTACCAGGCGCCAGTTGCGCAAAATGTACTCGTGAATTTCAGCGCGTATCCAATGCAACGCGAACGACACCAAGCGCACGCCGCGCTCCGGGTCGTAGCGCTTCACGGCCTTCATCAGGCCGATGTTCCCCTCCTGGATCAAATCGGCTTGCGGCAATCCGTAGCCCGAATATCCGCGCGCGACGCTCACCACTACGCGCAGATGGGATAACACCAGCGCGCGCGCCGCATCCAAGTCGTTGTCGCGGCGGAATCGCGTCGCCAACTCCAACTCTTCCTCCCGCGTCAATACAGGGAGATTCTTGACCGACGCGACATAACTATCAATGCTGCCCACAGCGGACGGCATCGGTAATGACAGGCTATAACTCATGATATGTCCCTCCTTTATTTCATTCTAGCACTCGCATTGTCGGAGTGCTAGAAGCTGATTTTGGGCTTATTTGGGTTCGATTTGCCAGAGGTGTTGCGAAACGGATAGCCATGCGCCCAGCCAGCCCAAATAAGCCGAGAATCCGAGCAATGTCAGGCTGTCGCCCAAGGAAAGATGCCGGAGGCTGAAACTGCTGGCATACAGTTGCGCCAGCCCGGCAAGGCTGTAATTCAACAGCAGCAGGCTGGTGGCGATGATAAGCCAGGCCGCAGCGCCGCCCAGCAACCCCTGCACGAGCCCGAAATACAAGAACGGGCGGCGGATGAAACCGTGGGTCGCCCCGATCAGTTTGGAGACCTCGATCTCGTCGCGCTGGGTCAAAATTTGCAGACGTATGGTGTTAAACGTGATGGCAACCAGAGCAAAGCTGAGCATGGCCGCCAATATCAATACGGCCAGCCGACCGAATTTGAGCAAAGCTTCCAGTTTGTGAGCCCACGCCGAATCCAGTTGTACATGCTCGAATTTGGGCCATGACTTCAGGTCGTCGCGCAGGAGTTCCAGCCTTTGCGCATCCATGGCGACGGGGTAGATGATGAAAGCATCCGGCAACGGATTTTGCGCGAGTCCGCCGACCACATCCGCCAAGCCTGTGCTCAGTTGCAGTTGTTTCAACGCCAGATCGCGCGGCACGAATTCGATATGGTCTACCGCGCCGTGTTCTTTGAGTTGTTTGCCGATGCGCGCAATTTCATCCTGAGTGGTTCCCATGGCGAGGAATGCGCTGATCTGGGGCGTTCCCGCCATTTGTTCCGCCAGCCCCTGCATGTTCTTCAGCAGCACATAACCACCCACGGGTAAGCTCAGCGCGATACCGACGACCAGAATGTTGAGCAGGGTGGCGACGGGCGTATGCAGCAATCGCTGTACGGTGAAGCGGAGCACCTGAAAATGCTGGATGGTCGCGTTTTTCATGTTTGCAGCTCGCCGT
Organism: Gallionellaceae bacterium; assembly: GCA_004297065.1. Lineage (GTDB taxonomy): Bacteria > Pseudomonadota > Gammaproteobacteria > Burkholderiales > Gallionellaceae > PALSA-1006. The sequence continues at coordinate 785 of SCUU01000017.1, read as the reverse complement.
GTTTCAGCGCCAGCGCGCGTGCCGGGAATTGGCGCAGAATGCCTTCATCGTGGGTGGAAATGAGCAGCGTCACGCCGACCTGGTGGAACGATTTGAAGATGTTCATGATCTCGCCGGAATACTCCGTGTCGAGATTGCCGGTCGGTTCGTCGGCCAGCAGGATGGAGGGGCGATTGACAATGGCGCGCGCGATGCACAGGCGCTGTTGCTCGCCGCCCGACAAAGCGATGGGATTGGCTTTCTCGCGCTTGAGCAGCCCGACTTTGTCCAATGCGGCACGCACGCGCTTGGCGCTCTCGCGATGGTCGAAGCCGCAGATTCGCAGTGGCAACATCACGTTGTCGAAAGCGCTGCGGTCGAACAGCAATTTGTGGTCCTGAAAGATCAGACCCAAATTGCGGCGCAGGTAAGGCAGGGCGCCGCTCTTGAGCGACTTGATGTTCTGTCCCTTGACGAGCACGCTGCCGCTGTTGGGGTGCTCGATGGCGGCAATGAGCTTGAGCAGCGTGCTTTTCCCCGCGCCGGAGTGCCCGGTGAGGAACACCATCTCGCCTTCGGCGACATCGAAGCTCAGATTTCTCAGCGCTTCGTGCCCGCCGGGATAGCGTTTGTAAACCTGGTTGAATTTAATCATGGCTCAACAGTTTTGATTTTGCGCTAGGTTTAACCCAGATAATCCATTGGGCTCAAAACCCCCTCCAACTCCCCTAACCCCCCATACCCCCTTGTCAGGAGGGAACAAATCAGGGGGAGAGCAGGTTCGGCTCCTCCCCTGACTGCGGAAG
>SCUU01000002.1 GCA_004297065.1 Gallionellaceae bacterium | reverse complement strand
TACAAAAACGTGCCTGTGGATTCAGGAACCGTGACCATTTCAAGATCGCCATCTACTTCCACTGCGGCGGTCTTGATCTGTATCCGGCTCAGGTTACCCATGGGAAAGTCTGATGAACCAGAATTATTTAGCCGCCTTCGGGAACACAGCCGCAGCATCGGTATTGCTCAAGGACTGGAGCTTCAAGACTTCATGTGCCGGTTTGTTATTTTCGAAGATACCAGCTCCGACATGATCGGCACCATCGAAGCCGCGCTAATCAAATTGAATATGCCGCTGTGGAATACTGCCGTAGATGGTTTCGGAAACCACGATCCCGGAAGCGGACGATATGAACAAGCAAAATCAGATTGGGACGTAATACATCCCGGGCGGGCTTGGGCGGAAAAATGCAACGGCGCTCATGCTGAAAAAAGCGCCATTCTTGCCAGCATCAAAAACCACCTCAAAAATATCGAGCGCAAGCCATGAAGTCATTGGAGATATTTTCCGGGGCGGGCGGATTGGCGAAGGGGCTAGAGCTTGCGGGTTTCCAGCATTCCGCATTTGTGGAATTTAACAAGCATGCCTGCGCGTCGCTCTATGAAAACTTTGACGCAAAAAAAATTTTCTTTGGCGATATTAAAAATTTTGATTTCGGCGCTATGGGCGAAGTTGATGTCGTGGCGGGAGGCCCACCTTGCCAACCTTTTTCATTGGGTGGCAAACATCAAGCAGATCAAGATAGCCGCGACATGTTCCCCTATGCCATCCGGGCAATCGAACGGCTCACCCCCAAAGCTTTTGTGTTCGAGAACGTCAAAGGCCTGCTCAGAGCATCCTTCGCGGATTATTTTGAATACATCATTCTGCGGCTCACCTACCCCGGATTTGTTGCGAAGCCAGATATAGGCTGGAAGGAACATTTATCCGACCTGCGCAGCATCGGTCAGCTTTCCTACGCGGGGACGAAATACGATGTCTCGTTCAAGTTAATCAATGCGGCGAATTATGGCGTTCCGCAGACGCGGGAACGGGTTGTTATCGTGGGCACAAGAGCCGATCTGGGAGTGTCTTGGTCGTTTCCAGTAGAGACGCATTCCGAAAACAGGTTGCTTTGGGAGATGTACGTTTCGGGCGAATATTGGAAACGCCACCAAGTTTCAAAATCAGAACGCGCACCGATAGCCGAATCTTTGCAGGAAAAAGTGGCTCGCCTAAAAGAAAAATACGGCATGTTTGAGCCGCAGCAACTGCCTTGGCGCACGGTCAGAGACGCGCTGCACGGCATCCCCGACCCGCAGAGCCAACACGGCATCGACGATCACGTCTTCCACGACGGCGCGCGCACCTATCCCGGCCACACCGGCAGCGACATTGACTGGCCCGCAAAAACTATCAAGGCGGGAGGCCACGGCGTACCCGGCGGAGAAAACATGATCCGCTACCCGGATGGCAGCGTCCGCTACTTTACGGTGCGCGAGGCAAAACGAATCCAGACATTCCCTGACAACTTCGTCATCAAAGGAGCATGGGGCGAAGCGATGCGCCAGATAGGGAATGCGGTTCCGGTGTTGCTGGGGGAAACGATAGGGCGCGAGTTGGCGGGCAGGTTGGGGGCGCGTGGCGGTTCTGTTGATGCGAGACAACCGTGTCGGATCAGGCTTTAAGCTGCCGAAGATTCGATCCACCTCCGCGTTATACATGGGCAACTCGTTGTTTTTTCGCTTGCACACGCTTCGTTGGTTTGGCCTGTTTCGCATAATAGGCATTGAGCGTCTTGACCAATGACTTGCCGATTTCCTCGGCGAGATTGACTGGAACTGCGTTGCCGATTTGCTTGTATTGCGAAGTCATGGAGCCTTCAAATATCCAATCGTCCGGGAAAGTCTGGATACGCGCGTACTCCCGTACGGTGAAAGGCCGCGTCTCGTCCGGGTGGCAGCGCTCCGTTTGTTTTTGTGCTGGGGCGCAGGTTAACGTAAGGCAAGGCTCGTCCCACGAGATGCGGCGCGCCATGCCGGTCTTGCCGCCGGAAAGGTGGAAGCTTCCCTTCATATATTCCTTCTGGATTTCCAGCGGCAATTCGCGCCAATAGCCGCCCGGGGGAATCATGGTCATGATTTCGCGTTTGCGTTTGGGGTAGGCTTGGCCTGGTGAATTAGGCACATCTTTGTTGAACAGCCGCCCTTTTTTGAGCGCGTCGCGCAAGGTGTAAAACTCCTTTTGTGGCTTCGGCCATTCAAACGAAAGGGCAGCATCTTTCCTCAATCCAACCACAAGTAGGCGTTCGCGTTTTTGTGGAACACGATGAAAAATCGCTTTGAGCAGGCGTGGTGGCAATACTTCATATCCCAATTCGTCAAGAATAGAAACCATGCCTTGAATGGTGCGCCCGCCATCGTGTGACAGCAGACCGCGCACATTTTCGCCAACGCAGATAAGCGGTTGTATTTCCTTTACTGCCCGCGCGAACTCATAAAACATGGTGCCACGCGCGTCTTCAAATCCCAGTTTCTTCCCGGCATAGCTGAACGCTTGACATGGAAAACCGCCAGTCAGCACATCGACCTTGCCCTGCAACGGCAGAAAATCCAGTTCCGAGACATCACCTTCGATTACATTCCAGCGAGGGCGATTCTTGCGCAAGGTGGCGCAAGCCTCGCGGTTGATCTCGTTCAGTAACACACAGTGCAGTCCCGCTTTTTCCATTCCCAAGGCAAGCCCGCCCGCGCCTGCGAATAATTCCGCAACAGTGTAAGCGCCTTCTGGTGCAGCGGCGACTTCCGGCGTTTCTTCATCAAACATGAAACCGATTTGCCCGAATTGCTTGAGGTCGCACGAGCGGTAAACACGGTAATTGTTGATAGGGTGGCGTACGGATTCGAGTTTGCCCGACTTGTCCCAGCGTCGCAGAGTTTCCTTGGATACTGACAAGATGTCAGCAACTTCTGACAAGGGAAAAAATTCTTTCATAGGATAACCATGTGTAATGTTGTGCGCATGGTTATTGTATTTGAATATGATAGCTTTGTGTGAGCAAACAAAGCGGGGAGAATGCGCAACGGCTACACGCAGGCAAATGGGGAAAGTGATGACAAAAGCAGAACGCAAACGCATCCTGGAGCAGGTCAAAGAATGGTTTCGCACAGTGATTGTGCCGAATCATTTGGAGAATACGCAGAAGTTAATCTCGCCATCTGAATTCAACATTAACCCGTTCACGGTACCTTATCTGGCTGCATACTTGACGGGTGAACTTACGCCGGAATCAGTGGCAAAAGCCTTGCTTTACCCAAGAGTGCTGGGGACTTCCATCACCACCAGTTTTGGAATGAATATGCAGACATTCATCAGCGATGTGCTGAAAAATTCGTTCGGCTCCATGGTGAGCGGGATAGACATCGAGTTCGAGGATGCGCTGGATGGAAGACACAAATATTGCCAAGTGAAACTTGGGCCAAACACCATCAACAAAGATGACGTTGTAACGATTCACAATCATTTCAAAGACGCGCGCAATCTTGGTCGCACCAATAACGTCAAGGTCGCGCATGGAGACTTGGTAGTGGCGATCGTGTATGGAGAGCCTGGACAGGAAAGCGGCCACTACAAAAAATTGCGCGACGAATACGATTACCCGCTTTTCATCGGACAAGAATTTTGGCAACGCCTGACGGGCGACAAAAATTTTTATATGGAACTGCTGCGTGCCATTTCAGAAGTTGCTATTGAAGCGCGCGGAGCTGTTGTATTGGGTAAAACCATACAGCAGCTTGCCGCAACTCCTGAAATCAAGAAACTGGCAGGCCAATAGGCACAAATCCTGTAGCCAGTTGATAATGCTGCGGCTAACGCCTGATTCCAAGACATGCCTTCGCCAAAATATCCTTCAACCGTTTGGGATGTCGCAGCAGCCCTGCAAAACCGCTACCGCGACTTCAACCACTACAACCTCAAAAATCCGCTGGACGAGTTGCTGTTCATTATATGCAGCACCAAGACCGGCGAGGCGAGTTACCGCAGCACTTTCCGCTCGCTGAAGGAAACTTTCCCCACCCATTACCAAATCGCCGAAGCGCCCGCTGAATATATTGCGCGACCTATCGTGAGCGGCGGGCTGTCGAACCAGAAAGCGAAATCGATCCGCGAGCTTCTCGACATCATCGTAGAAAAATTTGGTGAGCCGACTCTGAAACCGTTGCGCAAGATGGGCGACGAGGAGGCCGAAGCTTTTCTGCTGTCGCTACCGGGCGTTGGCAAAAAAGTGGCGCGCTGCGTGTTGATGTATTCGCTGGGGCGTCAGGTTTTCCCCGTGGACACGCATTGCTGGCGCATCGCCCGGCGTCTCGGCTGGGTCAGGCCGACGCAAAAGGATAAACACTGCGCGCCGCGCGATATGGATCGCCTGCAATCCAAAATTCCGCCCGAGCTGCGTTATTCCTTGCACGTGAATATGATTTCTCTCGGGCGTGAGATTTGCACTCCGACAGCGCCCCGGTGCGATGAGTGTCCTGTATCAACTTGGTGCCCAAAGATTAACGCGCATTGACCGGTACAAGCTGGGGTATATCCAGAAAATTTCATAGTAAAATGCGACCGTCAAATTTCCCGCCACCGTATTTATTTCCAACCCATTCATGAACCCATTACTTGATTTCTCCGGTCTCCCGCGCTTCGCGGAGATCAAAACCGAACATATCGCTCCTGCCGTTGATGACCTGCTCGCGCGCAACCGTGCGCTGACCGAGAAGCTGCTGGCCGATGGCACGCCGCCGACCTGGCAGAATTTCGTGCAGCCGTTCGAGGATGCGCATGAGCACTTGTCGCGCGCATGGGGCCAGGTCGGTCACCTCAATATGGTGATGAACTCGCCGGAGTTGCGCGAGGTGTACAACGCCAATCTGCCCAAGGTGACGCAGTACTACGCCGGGTTGTCGCAGAACCTCGCGCTGTTCCAGAAATACAAAGCGATCCGCAACAGCGCGAACTACGCCGCCTTAAATGTGGCGCAGAAAAAAATCATCGAGAACGAGTTGCGCGATTTCCGTCTGGGCGGTGCGGAGTTGCCGGAAGACCAGAAAGCGCGCTTCATGGCGATACAGGAAGCGCTTTCCGAACTGACCGCCAAATTCTCCGATAATTTGCTGGATGCGACCAACGCTTACACCTGCGTGATCGAAGACGAGCAAGGCCTGTCCGGTATTCCGGCGGACGAGCGCCAGGTCGCGGCAGAGGCCGCGCGGGAGGCGGTCAAATCCGGCTGGCTGTTCACGCTGAAAGCGCCCTCCTACGGCCCGGTGATGCAATATGCCGACAACCGCACCCTGCGCGAACGCATGTACCGCGCTTACACCACCCGCGCCAGCGAACAACTGGCCGAGGGCAGCAAAATTGACTGGGACAACACGCCGCTGATGACGCAGATATTGAAGCTGCGCGCGGAAGAGGCGCAGATGCTGGGCTTCGCCAATTTCGCCGAGCTGTCGCTGGCGAGCAAGATGGCGGATACGCCGCAACAGGTCGCCGAGTTCCTGCTCGAACTGGCGCATCGCGCCAAACATTTTGCCGAAAACGATTTGAACGAGTTGCGCGCATTTGCCGCAGCGGAAATGAAATTGAACGACTTGCAAGCATGGGACATAGGTTATGTGAGCGAGAAGCTGCGCGAACAGCGCTACGCATTCTCCGAGCAGGAAGTGAAGCAATACTTCCCCGAAGATGCGGTGCTGTCCGGCTTGTTCGGCCTGGTCGAGAAGCTGTTCGGCCTCAGCATCAAACCTTCGACCGCACCGGTATGGCACGAGACGGTGCGCTTCTTCGACATCCGCGACAACGGGGGTGCGTTGATCGGCCAGTTTTACCTCGACCTGTATGCGCGCGCCAGCAAGCGCGGCGGGGCTTGGATGGACGACGCCATCACGCGCCGCCGTACCCCACAAGGCATCCAGACGCCGGTAGCCTATCTCAACTGCAACTTCGCCGCGCCCGTGGGCGGGCGTCCTGCGCTGTTCACGCACGATGAGGTCATCACGCTGTTCCATGAGTTCGGCCATGGCCTGCACCACCTCTTGACGCAAGTGGAAGAACTGGGTGTGTCCGGCATCAGCGGCGTGGAGTGGGATGCGGTCGAATTGCCCAGCCAGTTTATGGAGAACTTCTGCTGGGAGTGGGACGTACTGCAAGGCATGACGCGCCATGCGGACAGCAACGAAAAACTGCCGCGCGCGCTGTACGACAAGATGATCGCCGCCAAAAATTTCCAGAGCGGCTTGCAGATGCTGCGCCAGATCGAATTCTCGCTGTTCGACCTGCGCCTGCACAGCGACTTCGATGCGCACGGAACGCAAACGGTACAGCAGTTGCTGGACGAGGTGCGCAGCGAAGTAGCGGTGTTGATCCCGCCGTCGTTCAACCGTTTCCAGAACAGTTTCTCGCACATCTTCGCCGGCGGTTACGCGGCGGGCTATTACAGCTACAAATGGGCGGAAGTGCTATCGGCGGATGCCTACAGCCTGTTCGAGGAGAACGGCGTGCTGGATGCGGCGACCGGCAGCCACTTCCGCGAACAGATATTGGCGGTAGGGGGTAGTCGCAATGCGATGGACTCTTTCGTCGCCTTCCGCGGACGTGAGCCCGGAATAGATGCGCTGTTGCGGCATAATGGCTTGGTGGCTCAGACGGCCTGATTATTTTCTGTGGGGGACGGCATGAAAATAGGTTTGGGGTTGACGGTGTTATTACTGCTGGCGGGGAACGTGCAGGCAGAGGAATACTATCGGTCTATCGAGAACACCGGCAAAGTGCATTATGGCGACAAGCCTCTGACGAATGCCGCCGACGTCGAAAAACTAAAACCCAAATCCGAGCCCGCCCCGAACGATGCGCTGCCCTTCGAAACGAATCGCGCCAAGGAAAAATTTCCGGTCACTTTGTATGTCGCAGACGGATGCGGCGATGCCTGCGCGCTGGCACGCGACTATTTGAATAAACGCGGCATTCCCTATACGGAAATCAATTTGGTAACGGTAGACGAGATGGATGCTTTCAAGAAGGCCTCTGGTGGAGACCAGATTCCGGTGATGACCGTCGGGAAAGATAACTGGATCAAAGGCTATCTGGAAAGCCTGTGGCGTCAGGAATTGGATAAAGCCGGCTATCCGAAGACTGCACCCTACCGTCCCCGCCCCGCCATTAAACCCGCGTCTGCCGCAGAAACACCCAGAAGCGAATGAAGATTGCGACCTGGAATGTGAACTCGCTCAAGGTGCGCTTGCCGCATCTGCTGGAGTGGTTGGCGACAACCCCTATCGACGTGGTGTGCCTGCAAGAAACCAAGCAACAGGACGCGGATTTTCCGCACGCGGAGTTGCAGGCGGCGGGTTACCACAGCGCTTTTAGCGGCCAGAAAACCTACAACGGCGTGGCTATCCTGAGCCGCTGGCCGCTCAGCGATGTGCAATACGGCATCCCGAATTTTGACGATGAGCAAAAGCGCGTCATCGCCGCGACAATCGGCGGTGTGCGCATAGTGTGCGTGTACATCCCCAACGGACAGGAAGTCGGCTCCGACAAGTATCACTACAAACTCAAATGGCTGGCAGCGCTGAATGCCTGGCTGCAAGACGAACTGGCGAAGTATCCGAAGCTCGCCTTGCTGGGCGACTACAACATCGCGCCGGAGGATCGCGACGTGTACGACCCGCAGGGATGGGCGGGCAATGTGCTGGTCAGCGAGCCGGAACGTGCTGCCTTTCAAAGCTTGCTGCAATTGGGGTTGCGCGACGCTTTCCGCTTGTTCGAACAGGCGGAGAAATCCTATTCGTGGTGGGATTACCGCATGATGGCGTTTCGCCGCAACATGGGACTGCGCATCGACCACATCCTGATTAGCGATGCACTCGCATGCAATTCATGCGGCATCGACAAAGCGCCGCGCAAACTGGAACGCCCTTCCGACCACACGCCGGTGATTGCCGATGTCAATTGAGCCCTAAAAAAAGTCCCCCAACAAGTGGGGGACTTTTCGAGTGCATTTACTTAAATTAGAACTTGAGTCCCAAGCGAGCCGATAAACCCACTTCATCCTGATTTCCGGCAACGGCAATATCAAAACGGGGCTTGAAGTATGGAATGCGGGGCGACAATCCCAATCCAATAGAGGCAACATTTCGAGCGCTATTCACTGCATCAACCCGATAACCCGCACGGATCTGAGCCCAACCCCAGGCGCTGGCCTCTCCGCCCAAAGAAACATACTGCGACTTATTGCCCAACCCCACCGGGTCATTGGCCTTCAGATCGGCATCCATCGTCAACACCGCCCATGAAAAATGCTTGGCTACGCCTATACGAGGCATAGGACTTAGATTAAGCGTTTGCCCGGTAGGCACATTATTATTTTTAAACTCGAAGCTATAAGGTATTACATTTTTGACGACCAAACCGGTGCTCCAACCGTTCCCGTAATTTTTTGCCACGCCCAAATCGAAGTTGAAGCTGCTGTATTGGGCCAAGTATTGCGACCCATTGGCATTATTCAAACTGCCAGAGGCTCCAGAGATCGTGGAGTCATACAGATCGATTTTCATAAACTTGGGAGATACCCCCAATGCCCATTCATGACCTGCAGTAACAAAGGTATGTGAAACGGAAAAACCTGCCTCCGAAATTAACGCGGCATTTATTCTGACTTGCGATTTCGCCTGATTGTTATTGGTAATCGTTGTCGAATTGTTATTAATGGTTGTTGCGTTGTTGTTCAAAGCAGTTTGGGTGGTTTGCATGCTTGCGTTCGCGCTCGACAAGGCTGTTTGCGCTGTGGTAAGACTCGCGGCACAAGTGGCACTGGGCGCAGGATTGCAAGCCGTATTGGCACTTGCCACTGCGGTAGATGCAATGTTAACCAAATCAGCTGTGCTGCCGACAGTACCAATTGCACCAATTACAGTAGCCGAATTAGCTAACGCAGTGCTCGTACTATTCAACGCAGTGGTATTTGTGCTGATAGTGGGTGAGTCCAGATAAATCAGGGTGCCAGCCATTGCCATATTGGCATTGGAAAAAAAAGCAAAACCCACATTCTTGCCCGGCACCCCCAGTACCGTGGACAAGCCCAAATCGCCGTAAAGCGGTTTTCCATCCAGCGGTTTCAGCGAATTATCCATCTTCGTCAGAGACTGGCTCGTGTTGCTCGTATCAGCGGACACGGTAGTCATTTTGCCCGACACTGTCGTCATATTGGTTGCCACAGTGGCCAGTTGAGTGGCTGTAGTACCAAGATTTGCCGCAGTAAGCCCCGCAGTGGTCGTGGCATTTAGCGCGGTCGTGCTCGCTTGCAATGCATTAGTGCTTGTCGTCAGATTGCTCGAATCCGCAGAAAGCGTAGTTGTGGAATTCTGAAATGCCGTTGAGCTATCCTTAATGGCGGGCATATCCCTGCGCATATTGCCTGGATCATTAAAACGTACCCCCATCGCCAAAAGATCAAAAGCATATTTGCTATCAGGCGCATCTGTAGAAAGCAAGGCAGGGTTAAAAATGGGGGCCGAGGAGGGATCTGCTTCGGCAACCCCGGCTCCGCCCATCGCCATCGAGCGCGGATCTAATCCGCTGAATGGCAACGCCACTGCGGCGGTGCTGCTTCCCAGCATAAGCGCTGTGATGGTGGCTAGTCTCAAATGCTTCTGGTGCATGGTTTTCTCCTGAAGGTTAAAAAATAATGAACGGCAAACTGTTGCGCAAATGTACTACATTTTTTAAGAGGTCATGCTCTCGCCCCTGCCTTTTGCGCCCCTACCCGCGCGATTCTGTCAGAAAAGATCGGCAACGGCTACCCTGTGGGGAATTATAGAAACAAAATTGCCTCATTTTGAATGCTGCACCGGTAGATACTGTTATCCGAGTCAACAGCCATGAAGTGTTGAATTGAATGGCTGTTGACTCGGATAACAGTATCTACGCGGGCTCCAAGAGTGCGCCCGTGCGCGCGCCCAGAACAAAACCACCTGCGCAAGGCAGGCAGTTTCCGTTTGGCATATCACCAAATTACTGTACGACATTCGCCACAGATTGAATCGAAGCGTCTGATGGTACATATGATCCTGTACCAGATGAATTGTTGACGGACATATGCAGCGTTGTGCCAACGATCGCGAGTCCATCCACCTCACCCGCGCCAAGCACGAATGCAGTACTCACATCTCCCACAGGTGTAATTACATGGATGTGGTTCCTATATGTCGCATCTGCCACATACAAGTTTCCTGATGCTCCACCGATCACGATAGCGCTAGGATCTTGAACGGTCAGGCCATTATCGGGAGGCACTCCAAATGCGGCTATTGGTGCTTTTGCAAACATACTCACCACCCCTGTCGATGTAATCTTGCGGATTCCCATTTGACGCTCACTGACATACACATTTCCTGTCACATCAACAGCGACAGAGTCCATTGTGACAAATCGCGCGTTAATCCCCGTGCCATTTGTGTTTCCGTACGGGCAAATACCGTCGGTCGTAGCTTGACACGTTGCCCCGTCCGGCCCTGCAAGTGTGGTGACTACACCGCTTTGGGTAATCTTGCGGATGTTGTAATTGCCAGTGTCTGCAACATAAAGGTTGCCTACCGCATCAATAGCAATACCTCTTAGGCCACTACTAAATGTAGCCGAAGTGCCGGTAGTTGCATCTACGTTGCTTCCCGCACACGACCACTTTCCTAACCCGCAATTCGCCACTGTTCCCCCTGCGAGCGTGCTGATGCCTTGGGAGGATATTTTTTTCACGCTGTAACTATTAAGATCAGTCACATACACAACCCCTGCCGAATCAGCCGTAATACCGCCGACGTTGATAGAAGTTGCAATAGTTGTCACCGCGCCTGTTGGCGTGATTTTTCGTATGCTGTGATTAATCGAGTCGGCCACATATAGGTTGCCCGCCGCATCTGATGCCATTCGCATTGCTCTACCAAATCGAGCCAGTGTACCAGTCGTGTTATCCACATTCCCAGCGGCAGTTTTACTCCCCGCCAGCACATTAGGCGTAATGCTCGACAGTGCGGTTTTTGCAGACAACTCGACGGATCCTAGGCTCTCACCCGTTGCATTCACCGCAGTTACTTTGTAGTAATAGGTCGTGGCTGCTGTCAATCCTGTAGTTTGGTATGAAGAATTGAAAGCGGGGGCACTAGCAGTTGTAGCAATTCGATTAGACGGAACTATTTGTACGCCTGGCGTGGTGGAACGATAGATATTGTAGGAAGTCGCCCCGGTTACTTGCGGCCAATACAAATCAATTTGCGAAGTACCCATCACAGCCAAATTCAACAAAGCTGGGGCGGTGAGAGTGTTCGAAACAGGTAGTGACGTCCCAACGCTCGCGGGTTCCGATCCGGCTGGCGTATTCACCGTAAAGCTATTCGCCGACGTCCCCGTCTTGTTAAGTAACGGGCTCATGGTGTTGGTGACGGATATCCTGCCGGTGGCGGCAGCGGCAGGCACAGTCACCGTCAGCGAAGTCGTTGACCCCGCCGTCACCGTGGCGAGCGTGCCGTTGAACTTCACCGTGTTGTGCATATAGAACGGATCGAAGCCCGCGCCGGTAATGGTCACGCTTGTTCCCGCCACGCCGCTGGCCGGACTGAATCCGGTAACCGCCGTAGTCGCGGAAGACGCCTGCTGTTGTGCTTGTTGCAGCGCGGCCTGGATGGCCGAAGCCGGAACCTGCCCGGTGGCAATCGCCGCCATCACGCCGCTGGCGTTGTTCAAGGCCGCAGTGTTGATTGCCGCGATGATCTGGGCTTTGGTGAGCGCCGGATCAAGTGCCGCCAACTGGGTATTTGCCGCGTTCATGGCCGCCGGAATCAGGTCAACCAACTTGGCGTTGGCATGGGGCACTACGATGGCATTGGCAATGGTCGTGGCGCCTGCCGGTGCTGAGGGCATGGAGACCATGAAGGCTTTCATGGCCGTGATGGTGGCCGCAATGCCGCTGGCCGGGGTGGCGAGATTGAGGTCGTTACGCAGACGGTGCGCCACTTTGAGGGCATCTTCTCCCGTGCCTGCCATGTTGGCGAGCGCGGCGAGTTTGAGTGCGTATTTGTCGGCTTCGGTACTGCCCAATCCGTTGACGTCTGTTTTAGAGCCAACCAGTTTGGGCGGAACGAGCAGGTCGGTCACACCGAAAGACTGGGCCACGGTAGCGTTGGCGCCAACCGCCGAAGCAGCGCTGACACCAACAGGCACGACACCGGACGCGTTGGTCAGGGAACCCACAGCGATTTCAGTGAGCGCCGTGACGGCGACCTGGCTGGTAGCGGTGTGGTCGGGAACCAGGGCGCGCACGGCAACGCCGTTCACGCCGGAGACAGAAACGAAGAGGCCTTGCTTCTCGTCATAGTATCGGTCGCCGTTCAGACCGGCCTCAACCAGCAGGGGGGCTTGCGCGCTGGTCGGCACGGCGATGGACGCGACGCCGCTGGCGTCGGTGTAGCCGGAGCCGATCTGGATGCCGCTGCGGTCTCTGATGCGGACATTGGCACCTTGCGAGAACCTGCCCAAGGAGGGGCTGATGCTGAGCGTGGTCATGTCGGCGGCAGCGCTGCCGGAACTGCTCTTGCCGCCGCAACCGGCCAGAACCAACGTGGCGACTGCGGTGAGGGCGATGCCCAGTTCGGTGGCTTTGCGTATGGCGGGTTTGAGTTGCATG
>SCUU01000016.1 GCA_004297065.1 Gallionellaceae bacterium | reverse complement strand
GCGCTGCGGCCAAGGAGCACATGACCATGTTGGAGAACAATCCGAAGCGCATCGCATCCTTTTTTCAGGATCCGAACGTCAAATATGCCGCGTAAACTTTTTAATGGCCGGGTCAATAGTGAGATGGCTAGTCGTTCCATCAGTAGTTCCATCAAGGGCAATGTGGCAATAGGATAATTGGTGATTTGAACTATTTTGGTTTATGACACAGTAAGATTAGTATCCGAACAGTCCTTTCAGCTTCTTGGCACCGTCGATAACCGAATTGGCGGGGATGTCGGTAGCGGTATTCGGCGATTTTGCAGAGCCGCTGTCGGCCACCTCTCTTTGAAACGCTTTGGCTTCCGCCGGGCAATAGTCGGCCAAGGTCTGGTAATTGCCGCTATCAACAGTTTTGCAGATGGAGCGAGTCGCGCCCGCCATATCAATGCCGCAGATTTGGGCAATGGACACATCCGATGTGTCGTCATGTTTGGCCAATCTCACATAGACATCGGCGTTTCTGGGCGCATCTTTGGCGATCATTTTGCAGGCGTATTTTTCCTTGCCTGTGCAGGCCGCATTGGGGCCAAAGAATCTCCCGGAAATTAATTCGGCAGTCCGGTAATTGGAAATTTCGCATTGCTCGGCCATGGCGCTGGCCATTTGTTTGTTTGCCATCCCCATCATGTCGTTCACGTTTTCCATGCCTCTGGTGGCAACGGCGGCATTGTCCGTGTCGCAAGCAGTGCCGATGCGCTTGCCGCGGTAGTTTTCCGTCATGTCGAGGGGTTGCCCCTGCGACTTGCCGGATAGCCGTATTACGCCCTGAAAGCTATCCTTTTTGTAGGTGACCTCGCCGCTTCCGGTACTTTCTTCGCTGCCGGTGTTGCAACGCATTTTCCAGGTGGTTTTGTTGCCGGAGGATTTCATGTCGCTGATTTCGCAACTGCCATTCTGTTTCATGAGTTGTCCGGGATTTTTTTCCGCATCTTTCGGCAGGCAGGCGGTGGTGACAGTGTCCGGCATTGCAGGCATGTCCGATTTGTAGGTGATTTCCCATTGTTCGCCCGGCGCGGCCTGGGCTGCGGCACTCGTCAGGCTGAACAGCATGGTTAGTATGGCGCCAAGTAATTTGTTCATGATCGCTCCCCCGAAATTGATTGGTATCGAACCGTTGTCTTGCCGGGAGGATTCTTTGCCTTCTATGTTTGGGCGTCAAGCACGGGCTGTTTCAAACAGCGCGCTTAAAACGGACCTTGATGGCGGCGATCAGCGTGCGGATATGTTGCTTGATGCGCTGGTAAGACGGCCAGTTGTCCAGATAGGCGTGGATGCGGTTGCGGTAGCGCATCACCCAGGTGTAGAGGCGCGCGAACCAGCCGATCTGCATCAGCGCCGGACGCGTGAGGTTGAAGATGCGCGAGAACAAGGCCATGCCGGCAATTTTAGCGAGTATGAACACCGTGCCGCCGATCAGCCAATGCCCAGCCGCCATGGCGTGCAGGCCGATGAGCTTGGCGGGAACGAGGATCAGACTGGGCAGCAAAAAAGTGAACAAGGCCCAGCGCGGGTGTAGTGCGGCGATGTGTTGTTCGATGGCGTGTATAAGACGCAGTGCGCCCAAGCGCGCCATGAGTTTCGCTGTCCAGTCCCAAATGGCTTCTTCGATCAGGAATACGATGGCGGCGAGCCAGGTGAAGGGGGCGAGCAGCAGGCGTTTTAGTTTTTGCATTGTGTACGAGGCATATTTGGGCGGAGGATTCTAGCAATGCTTTGGTAGAATTGCGCCCTAAAGTTCCCGCGACAATCAATATGACCCCGACCCTCGTTTTTGACATCGAAACCATTCCCGACATTGCCGGGCTGCGCACTCTGTACGAACTCGACAGCGCGGTGAGCGACAAGCAAGTCGCGGAGATGGCGTTCCAGATGCGCCGCCAGAAGACCGGTAGCGATTTTATCCAGCATCATTTGCAGCGCGTGGCGGCGATCTCGTGCGTGTTGCGCGAGGGCGACAATTTCAAGGTGTGGTCGCTGGGTGAACCGGGTGAGGATGAAGGCAGTCTCATCAAACGTTTTTTCGACGGCGTCGAAAAATACTCGCCGCAACTGGTGAGCTGGAACGGCGGCGGTTTCGATCTGCCGGTGCTGCACTATCGCGGCCTCATCCACGGCATCCAGGCACCGCGCTATTGGGATCAGGGCGAGGACGATAAAGATTTCAAGTGGAACAACTACATCAGCCGCTACCACTCGCGCCATCTCGATCTGATGGACTTGCTGGCGATGTACACCGGGCGTGCCAACGCGCCGCTGGACGAGTTGGCCAAGCTGATCGGCTTTCCCGGCAAGCTGGGCATGGACGGCAGCAAGGTGTGGGAGGCGTATCAGCAGGGCAAGCTGGCCGAGATACGCAACTATTGCGAGACCGATGTGGTGAACACCTATCTGGTGTTCGCGCGCTTCCAGTTGATGCGAGGTCAATTTACTGCTGCGCGCTACGAGCAGGAGTTGGAATTGGTGCGCGGCATTTTGGGCAAATCCGCCGAGCCGCATTGGGCGGAATATCTCGCGGCTTGGCCCAAGGGATAGTTCATGCTGCGTAATGTTTGGCTGGCACTCGGTTGGCTGTGGGTTGCCGCTGTATTTTATTTATCCCTTATGCCGCATCCGCCCGAACCGCCGCTGTCTTTCAATGGTGTGGATAAACTGGAGCATGCACTTGCCTATGCGCTGCTCATGCTGTGGTTCTGTCAGCTTTATTGTGAGCGGCGAGTGCGTTTATTTTTAGCGTTCGTGGCGATGGGTGTCGGTATCGAGATTCTGCAAGGTTTGGGTGGCTACCGTTATTTCGAATATGTCGACATGCTGGCGAATGCAAGCGGTGCGCTGATCGGATGGGGCCTGGCGCGGACGGGATTTATGTCGCCATGTATAACGATGTTGGAAAGTAAATGGAAAAAATTGAACCCGTAGTAACCATCGAATCGCTGGACCAGGAAGGGCGCGGTGTCGCACACCATGAAGGCAAGGTAATCTTTATCGAGGGTGCGCTGATCGGCGAGCGCGTGACGTATTCCTCCTACCGCAAAAAGCCGAGTTTCGAAAATGCCGTGGTGCAGCGCGTGCTCAAGCAGTCGTACATGCGCGTGCAGCCGAAATGCGCGCACTTCGATTTGTGCGGCGGCTGCTCCATGCAGCATCTGGACGCGCGTGCGCAGGTGGCGGCCAAGCAGCGCATCCTGGAAGACAATTTGCAGCGCATCGGCAAGGTCAGGCCGGAAACCATCCTCGCGCCGATTTACGGCGAGACCTGGGGTTACCGCCAGCGCGCGCGCCTGTCGGTGCGCCATGTGCTGAAGAAGGGCAAAACGCTGGTCGGCTTCCACGAGAAGCGCAGCAGTTTCATCGCCGACATGCAGCACTGCGAAATTCTGCCGCCCAAGATTGCCAGCCTGCTGCCGTTGCTGGCGCAACTTAACGAGCAACTGTCCGTGCGCGACCAGTTGCCGCAAATCGAAGTGGCGGTGGGCGAGCATGTCGATGTGCTGGTGCTGCGCATCCTGCAAGCGTTGAGCCCAGCCGACGAGGCGCTACTCAAACAGTTTGCCGACGCGCATCAGGTGCAGTTCTGGACGCAGACCAAGGGGCCGGAGACGGTGAAACCGTTCTACCCCCTGGATGCACCCGCGCTGACTTACAGCATGCCCGAGTTCGGCATCGAGATGCCGTATGCGCCGACCGAATTTACCCAGGTGAACAGCGCGATGAACCGGCTGATGGTGGGCCGCGCGTTGCGCTTGCTCGCCCCGAAATCCAAAGAACGCATCGCCGATTTCTTCTGCGGTCTCGGCAACTTCACCCTGCCCATTGCGCGCAGCGGGGCGCAGGTGCTGGGTATCGAAGGTAGTGCGGCTCTGGTGAAACGCGCGGAGCAGAACGCTGCGCATAACGGCCTGTCTGCCAATACCAAGTTTGAGGCGATGAACTTGTTCGAGACGGACGAGAAAGCACTTGCCGCTAAAGGCCGCTTCGACAAGTGGCTGGTCGATCCGCCGCGCGACGGAGGGATTGAACTGGTGAAAGCCATCACGCCCGAGATCGCGCCGCAACGCATCGTGTACGTGAGCTGCAATCCCGCCACGCTGGCGCGCGATGCGGAAGTGCTGGTGAACGTGAAGGGCTATCGGATCAAAGCGGCGGGCGTGATGAATATGTTCCCGCACACTTCGCACGTGGAATCTATCGCGGTGTTTACCAAGCCGTGATCCGTTCGGACTGAGCCTGTCGGAGCCTATCCACTTAGACAGGTTCAGTGGCTAGTGTCGCAAACCAGAAATAACGGGACAAATGAAACGGATGGATTTTTTTGTCAGGCAAGGCGCAGACCCGCAGCCGTATGGGGTATACGGCAAGGGGATGCAACGCGGCATGGC
>SCUU01000015.1 GCA_004297065.1 Gallionellaceae bacterium | reverse complement strand
TGCCATCCACGGCGACAAGACGCAGAAGGAGCGCATCGAGGCGCTGGACGCGTTCAAGGCCGGCACCATCATGGCGTTGACCGCCACCGACGTGGCCGCGCGCGGTCTGGACATCGACCAACTGCCGCTGGTGATCAATTACGAGTTGCCCACCCATGCCGAGGACTACGTGCACCGCATCGGTCGCACCGGGCGTGCGGGGGCTTCGGGCGAAGCGGTGTCTCTGGTGGATGGCGAAGAAGAGCGTCGCTTGGTCGAGATCGAGAAACTGCTCAACCGAAAATTTCCGCGCGAAGCTGCCGTCGTGCCGACGGGTTACCAGAAGCCGCTCAAACCCGCTCCGGTACGCAGCCATCATAAAACCGCCCCGGCGGACGACTGGTTCTCCAAACCTTACGAACCTTCAGCCAGCGCCAAACACGTCGAAGAGCGCCCCGCCGCACCTGCTGCGAGCAAACCGAAGCCGCAGGTCGCGGCACTGTTCAGAAGCAAGGGCTAGTGTCGCAAACCAGAAATAACGGGACATGAAACGGCGTCTTTTTTCGCCATGCCGCGTTGCATCCCCTTGCCGTATACCCCATACGGCTACGGGCTCGCGCCTCGCCTGACAAAGAAATCCATCCGTTTCATGTCCCGTTATTTCTGGTTTGCGACACTAGGCGCCGAACGAGTCCGGCATAGTGCTGCGCGAAAAACCGCTGCGCGAGAATTCGCGGTCGGCTGCGGCATAACTCGACAGCACCGCCTGGGTCGGGATGCTGAAGCCGCGATATATGTCGAGGTCGTAATCGGACATGCGGATGCCGTGCGCGGCTTCGCCAAAATCCCGCAGGAATTCATCCCAATCGGCATAACGCTCCGCCGCATTTTTTTGCATGGCGCGATTGATGACGCCGATCAACGCCTGCGGCAGTTCCTTGCGGTAAGTCCCGATGGGCGTGATCGGGAAATTCAGGATGGCGATGCGCGCATCGAAATTGTCTTCCGCCGCGAACGTGTTTTTTCCCGTGAGCAGGCGGTACATCACCGCGCCGAGCGCGTAGATGTCCGCACGCTGATCGAGCGGTTCCCCTTCGAGTTGTTCCGGCGACATATACGCCAGGCTGCCCGCCACCACCGAGCCCAATTCCTGGCTCGGTACGGCGCAGCCGAAATCGGTGAGCTTGGCGGTGCCGTTCGGCGACAGGATGATGTTTGCCGGTTTTACATCGCGATGCACCACGCCCAGTTCTGCCGCATAACGCAAGGCATGGGCAATCTGTTCGACGACGGATAACACGGTCTTGATCGGCAGCAGGGTGTCTTCATGTTCATGCTGGTCGAGCGAGACGCCGTGCGCATATTCCATCACCAGATAGGCACCGCTTTTTTCGCTCAGGTCGGCCTCCAGCACGTGCACGATGTTCTTGTGCCGCATCTTTTTTCCCAGCTCGACCTCGGTGAGGAACATTTTTTGGTGCCATTCGGACTGGGACAGGCTTCTGAATTGCTTGAGTGCAACCATGGAAAACGAATCGTCGCGCATCGCCAGATAGACGTTCGACGTCGCGCCTTCGCCTAGCTCGCGCACGATGGAATAGCGGCCTATGCGGGTGGGGGTGAGCGACATTAGCCTGCGCGGATGCGTTTAGTCATGACCGTCATAGACCGGCAAACGGCAGATTGGTTTCCATCCGGCGCACCGGGTCCGGTGTCGGGCGGGGTCAGCCGTACACTTCGACGCGGTTGCGGCCCCGTTCCTTGGCAAGGTAAAGCGCGCGGTCGGCCTCATTGATAAGCGCTTCCAGCGATTGCCCTGCGCCGGCGGTGGCGATGCCGATGGAGAGGGTGACGTTGAAATTGCCCCCGTCGTTTTGTATTTCGGTTTCCGCAATCATGCAGCGCAGGCGGTCGGCCAGCAGTTTTGCATTGCCGATATCGGTATCCGGCAACAGGATGGCGAACTCTTCCCCGCCGTAGCGCACCAGCAAATCGTGCGGGCGCAGGTTGGTCGCCATGCAATTTGCAATGCACTTCAGCGCGAGGTCGCCGACCAGATGCCCGTAGGAGTCGTTCACCTGTTTAAAGTAGTCGATGTCCAGCACCATGATGGATACCGGTTGCCGGTCGAGCATGCAGCGGTGCAGGGCGCGCGGAAAGACTTCTGCCAGCCAGCGGCGGTTGTGTATGCCGGTCAGCGCATCGACATTGGCCTGGTATTCGAATTGTTTTTTCTTGTTCAGCGAGGTAATGAGCGCATGGTTGTCGTTGCGCATTCTCCCGGCGATGACGGTCAGCAGATTGCGGGCGACTTCATGCGAATGATTGACCAGCGACCATACCGTATTGTGCGGCACGGATAACACGCGGCTAGGCTTTGCGGCCACCACCAGCGCCGAGGGCAGTTTGCCGTCCACCAGTGAAATCTCGCCGGCGCATTCGCCCGCACTCAGCAGGGCGTGTTTCAGCGGCACCTGCGTATCCAGTTCCACGCTCAGTTCGCCTTCGAGGATGAGATGCAGATAGCTGTTCGGCACTTGCGGTTGCAGCAGCGTGTCCCCCTCATCCAGATCGCGGATGGCGCAATGCTCCAGCATGTATTCGATGCTGGCGAAATCCATACCGTGGAATAGATGGTTTTGTGCGATCAGGGCGTGGTACTTGGGATTCATTCACTTTCCTTTCAACTGCAAATTTTAGCGGAATACGATTGTCTTGTTGCCGCATACCAGCACGCGGTCTTCCACATGGTAACGCAAGCCTCGTGACAAAACGGTTTTCTCGATGTCGCGCCCGTAGCGCACCAGGTCGTCCACCGTGTCGCCGTGGTCGATACGCAGGGTGTCCTGCTCGATGATCGGCCCGGCATCCAGCTCGTCGGTCACGTAATGGCAAGTCGCACCGATGAGTTTGACGCCGCGCTGATAGGCCTGGTGATACGGTTTGGCACCCACGAAAGAGGGCAGGAAGCTGTGGTGGATGTTGATGATCCGGCCCGCATAGCGGCGGCATAAGTCCGGCGGCATGATCTGCATGAAGCGCGCCAGCACCATGGCATCGGCGCGATACAGCTTGTACAGGTGCTCGATGTGGTCGAACGCGACCGCCTTGTCGCCCATCTCCACATGGTGGAACGGGATGCCGTGCCACTCGACAAAACTGCGCAGGTCGCCGTGGTTGGAAACCACGCAGGGAATGTCCACGGGCAACTCGCCGCTGCGCCAGCGGTGCAGCAGATCGTTGAGGCAATGATCCTGTTTGCTCACCAGGATGATGAGGCGCTTCTTCTGCGCCGAATCGCTGAGGTGCCACTCCATATCGAATTCCGCCGCCAAGCTGGTGAACCGAGCGTGGAATTCGATCAGGCCGAACGGCAGCGAGTCGGCGCGTATCTCCTGCCGCATGAAAAAGCGCTGCGCTTCCTGCTCGGTGTGGTAACTCGCCTCGACGATAAAGCCGCCGTGCTGCGCGATAAAGCCGCTCACGGCGGCGATGATGCCCGCGCGGTCGGGGCAAGAGATAGTCAGGGTGTAGCGGCGGGTGGTGCTCATATTGGTGTTGTATTAAAGGGCGCTTCTAAAAATCCATATTTCATCCCAACTGATGGAACTACTGGTGAAACAACTAGCCATCTCACTAAGGCAGCAAGCTGCCAAGTGATTGGTTATAGCCATTCCACTAAGGTTGCCAAAAGC
>SCUU01000014.1 GCA_004297065.1 Gallionellaceae bacterium | reverse complement strand
ATACGCGAGACCGTCCTCGACACCCTCCACCAGTTGCGCGATGGCCGCGGGCTGGTCGCCCGCCGGGTCGAACGGCTGGTGCAGCAGGTAGGGGCTGTCGGGGAAGGTGATGGTTTTCATGGTGAGGGGCGTATTGTACGGGGAATGGGGCGATTGCTAAACCGCGAGTCTATAAGGATACTGCCGACGCGGGGGAAAGTAGGTATTATTGCTAAACCCGAACTGCACAGGGAGCAACCTCATGAAACTTGATCAAGCCATCCAGCAACATCTGGAGAAACTTCCCCTCCCGCTACAGGGCGAAGTGCTGGATTACGTACTCTACCTGGAACAGAAATCCGGCAAGCCCACTACCGACGACAGCGAACGCCGGAAGTCCTTGGCAAGCGCACTGGAAAAGGTCGCCGCAATGAATCCCTATTCCGCAGTTGATCCGGCCTCATGGGTTCGTGAGCAAAGAGAAGAGCGCGCCTTGCCGGGGCGGGAATAAACGTCATGCTGGTTGACAGCAACATCCTCATTTACGCCACCAAGCCGGAACACGCCAAACTTCGCCAGTGGCTGATTGGTACCCTGCCCAAGGCATCGGTCATCAGTAAAGTGGAAATTCTCGGCTACCACAAATTGCACTCGGCAGAAAAAGCCGCACTGACGGAATTGTTGAACGGCCTAGAACTGATTTACCTGACTCCCGCCAGCTACGAAATCGCCATCCAGTTACGCCAGCAACGCAAACTCACGCTCGGCGACGCCCTCATCGCCGCCACCAGCCTTGAACGGGGATATACGCTGGCGACATGCAATACCGCTGACTTTGCCTGGATTGAAGAATTGAAAGTTCTCAATCCGCTGGAGGCTGGTTGAAGCCTGTGGTTATTTTTATTTTTTGCACAATCAGTAAGTTAAAGTTATTTTTTGAAAGAGGCACCCTAACGAAATACTCCACCGCGTTGTCGGGAAAAATCGCGCAACTCTGAGTACAGTTGCGCGTCCAGCGTCTTGTTCGGCACCATCACGATCACAGGCCGCCCAGTGCGCGCGATCACTTTGGCCATGGTGAAGGTCTTGCCCGAGCCAGTCACGCCCAGCAATGTTTGATACGCGATACCGTCCCCGATGCCCTCCACCAGTTGCGCGATGGCCGTGGGCTGATCGCCCGCCGGGTCGAACGGCTGGTGCAGCAGGTAGGGACTGTCGGGGAAGGTGATGATGTTCATTGAGGGGCGTATTGCACGGGGAATGGGTAAATTGCCAAACCATGTCACGTGGCGGAGAATGCAATCACTGTAGCAGGCACACAGCAATTCGGGCCGTTGAATCGATTGTTTCGGAGGATACCTCATGAACCAAAAGAAATTCGTTTACGCCTTTGCCGGAGGCGACGGGAAAAACAAAAAACTGCCGGGCGGCAAGGGTGCCAATCCGTGTGAGATGACGCAGATCGGCCTGAACGTGCCGCCCGGCTTCACCATCAACACCGAAGCCTACCTCGACTATCTGGATGCCGGACACAGGCTGCCTCCCGGAGCCATGGACGAAGTGCGCAAGCACATGGCGCAACTGGAGCAAGTCACCGGCCTGTTCCTGGATGCGGTGCGCGGCCACACGGGCAAACCCTTCCCGCAAGACCTGCTCGCGCAGATCGAGATCGCCATCCAGGCGGTGTTCAACTCCTGGATGGGCAAACGCGCGGTGTTTCGACGCCAGCCGCGCCGAGCAGATAGGGCGCGACGGACAATTGTGCGCGAGGAGACCAAGGAAGTCATATCGCCGCGCCCGGTGACCATACGCCCGCTGTCACCCAACGATGCGGCGGCTACGCGTGACATCTATACGTTGGCCGAATCCGGCATGGTGGAAGCCGCCATCGCCAAGAAAGAAGCCATCCTGAAAAAGGTGCGCTCGCTGCACGAGGTCAACCCCATACTGGGACACTGCGGTGTGCGCTTGGGCATCACCTTCCCCGAAATTTACGCCATGCAGATCCGCACCATTCTGGAAGCATCGGCGGAATACAGCAAGCGCGGCATCGCCAAACATCCGGATACCATGGTGTCGCAGGTATGCACCTCGGAAGAACTGAAGGCCGTGCGCAAAATCGTCGACGACATCCGGCAGCAGGTCGAGGCCTCCACCGGCCAGCAACTGAATTTCAAGTTCGGCACCATGATCGAAGTGATGCGCGCCGACAAGCTGCCCGAGGAAGCGGATTTATTCAGCTTCGGCACCGACGACCTCACACAGGCGGCGTTCTCGTTCTCGCGCGGGGACGCCGAAAACAAATTTCTGCCGATGTACAACGCGGTGAATATCCTGCGCGACAACCCGTTCGAAGTTCTGGACGTCAACGGTGTCGGCAAGCTGATGGAGCTGGCTGTCGGCTGGGGGGCCAGACCAAACCGGAACTGGAGATCGGCATCTGCGGCGAGCACGGCGGACACCCGGCTTCCATCAACTTCTGCCACCGCATCGGGCTCAGCTACGTCTCGTGTTCCGCGCCGCGCGTGCCCATCGCCCGGCTCGCGGCCGCGCATGCCGCATTGAAGTAAACCCCGAGGCCGAATGCGATGGGACTGTTCGCCGACCTGTTCAAGCTGCACGACACGCCGGACAGCCCGGCGCTGCTGGCCGCCATCGACCGTGCCGTCTCCGCGGTAGAGCCGCTGCTCAAGCACACGGACGATTACCCTGACCGTTTCCGGCAACCCGTGAACGCTGCGCTGGAATATGCCAAACGGCTTGCGTACAGCCTGCCCGGCCCGGTAACCATCGACCGCGAAGCTTATGCCAAAGATGCTTTCGTCCATGCGCTGTTCCCCGACATCAATGCGATCTCGGATGCCGTTACCTCCAGCCTGGCCTTGCAGGAGTACCTGCGACGATCCCCGGGCAGCAGCGAGTTCTATGCCTTGATGGGGACGCGGCGTATCGAGAAAAACGTCCTGGGCATGGAAGTGTCCGCCATGACCTTGCAGCGTGAAGTACCGCAGCAGGCCGTCTATTTCAGCAGCCATACGCTGGAAAATCCCTCGCCGGACGAATCCCGCGCCAGAGAAATGACCGCCATGCACTTCTTCGACAGCCTGGTGGGCAAAGTAAAAATACGGATCGAACAGCGCAAACAAAACAAAGAAGCGCTGATCGCGGAAAGAAATACTTTGCTGCCGCTGCTGGGCACTGCAAACGATCCCAAGCAGGCTGAAGCACAACAACGCATGGACAAATTGATGGGCGAGTTGCAATCTGCAATGGAATCGCTCGAACTGAAGAACTACATTGCAGACTTCGACGCCGTGCTGCGCCACCCAGAAGAATATCTGCACCTGAACCAGACTTCGATCATGCTGGACAGCATGGGCATCAAGCGTGGCGCGAACGACAGCGGGCGTGGTCGGCAACTCGTGTTCAGCGAACTGATCGGTTACGACCGGCGCGACTGGACCATGACCATCGTGCGCTGCGTCAACGTCGAATACCACAGCTTCGCGGAAAGGCTGGACAAGGCGTATCGCTATCTCACGCTTTATTGAATTCCGGCGCAGCAACACCGGTTTTACTCGTTAACCCGCCGTATATACTGCACGCGTCGTTCCCCGAATCTCAACCAACCGACAGGAGTTCATGATGCCCAATACCCCATTGCCGCAAGCCGCGTTCGACCAGATGTTTCTCGAAGCGCACACCCTTAACGCATGGCAGGACAAACCGGTGTCAGACGAGCTGCTGCACCGCCTCTACGAAACCCTGCGCATGGCACCGACCTCAATGAATTGCAGTCCGGCACGTATCGTGTTCGTCAAAACCAAGGCCGCCAAAGAAAAACTCGACCAGGCGTTGATGGAAGGCAACCGCGCCAAGACCATGGCAGCCCCCGTCACCGCCATCATCGGCTACGACACACGCTTCTTCGAACATCTGCCCAAGCTGTTTCCGCCCATGCCCAATGCTCGCGGCATGTTTGCCGACAACGCCGCGCTCGCGGACACCACCGCGTTCCGCAACGGCACGCTGCAGGGCGCCTATCTCATCATCGCCGCACGCGCACTCGGCCTCGACTGCGGCCCCATGTCCGGCTTCGACAACGCCAAGGTGGATGAACTGTTCTTCGCGGGCACTGGGGTGAAATCGAATTTCATCTGCAATCTCGGCTACGGCGACACCAAAGGCATCTATCCGCGCGGCCCGCGACTGGCGTTCGATGACGCGTGCAAAATCGCCTGATCCGTCTAAGCTTTTGCGAGCGCCCGCAACACCGCTTTGAGCAGTGTCCAGCAGTGCGCGACCGAAGCGATCTCGACTTTCTCGCCGGGCGCATGCGCGCCGCGTATGTCCGGCCCGAACGAGATCATTTCCAGATACGGATGGCTCGCGGCGAGCAATCCGCACTCCAGCCCGGCATGAATCACCTGCAAACTCGCGGGTTGACCGAACTGCTCGGTATACACCTGCTGGCACAGCGCCAGCAGATTCGATGACGGGTTTGGCGTCCAGCCCGGATAAGCGCCGCCCTTCCATGCACTCAGGCCGTAACTCGCGGCAAAGGCGAGCAACTTATCCGCCAGCGCATCGGCGCTCGCATCCCGCAACGAGCGCACCTTGAACGTCGCCTTGAACGCACCCTGCACCAACCCCGACACGCCAAGGTTGCTCGATGTATCGGTCACACCTAGGAAATTGTCGCTGACCCGCGCAACACCGTTCACGGCACTGTCGAGAAAACCCAGCACACGATCCCGCTCCGCCTGTTGGACGGTTTTACCCAACGGCATCTCGTCCAGCTCGTAGCGGAATGCCACGTTCGCATCGGCTTCGGCGAAGCGTTTCTTCCACGCCGCGAGACGATGCTCCACCCACTCGTTGATGCCCGGCACCGCAGCGGCTGGCAATGCGCACACCGCGAACGCCTCGCGCGGAATGGCATTGCGCGCCGTGCCGCCCCGCATCTCGATCAAACGCACATCGGTATGCGCCGCCAGGTCGCGCAATGCCTCCGCCAGCAGCTTGATGGCGTTGCCGCGCCCGAGATGGATGTCAATGCCGGAATGACCTCCGCGCAGGCCGGACACATCGAAGCGTAGGATCGCAAAATCCGGCGGCACCTCTTCCAGCTCGCAATCGTGACGCACCTCCACGTCCACCCCGCCCGCGCAGCCCAGATAGAAATGCCCCCACTCCTCGGTATCGAGATTGATGAGCAGTCTCCCCTGCAAGGTAGCGGGAGCCAGACCGCGCGCGCCGTCCATACCGGACTCTTCGTTCACGGTGAGCAGCACTTCCAGCGCGGGATGCTGCAAGCCCGGCTCTTCCAGCGCGGCAAGCGCTAACGCCACACCGATGCCGTTGTCCGCGCCCAAGGTCGTGTCCTCCGCGATGAGCCAACCGTCGCGCACCACGGTGCGGATGGGGTCGCGCTCGAAGTCGTGCTGCGTTCCCGCGTTGGCCTGACACACCATATCGAGATGGCCTTGCAGGATGACGCCGGGCATGGCCTCGCAACCGGGGCTGGCAGCCTTGCGCAATATCAAGTTGCCTGCACCGTCAACCACGGCAGTAATGGCGCGCGCCTGCGCCCATTCGATAAGCCGCTCGCGCAGCGCCGTCTCGTGCAGCGACGAGCGCGGTATCGCGCACAGCGTGGCGAAATGCGCCCATACAGAGTGCGGTTGCATATCATGCAAATGATCGTTCGTTGCCATATTATAAAATTCGCCGATTCTAGGTCGTGTGCATCCGTCGCGCATTTTAGCTCAGAGCAGCGGCGGCACATCGCCCCCTGTTATCATCGCACCATGCTCAATATCCAGAATCTGACCTACCTGCAAGGCGGCATCCCGCTGCTCCAGAACGTGAACCTACAGGCCTTCGCCGACCAGCGCATCGGGCTCGTCGGCAAGAACGGCTGCGGCAAATCCACGCTGTTCCGCCTGATACGCGGCGAGATCAAACCCGACGGCGGCGAAGTCTCGCTGCAAGCAGGCAAGACCATCGCCTTCGTCGAACAGGAGATCACCAATTCCGACCAACCCGCGCTGGAATTCGTGCTCGACGGCGACGCGGAACTGCGGCAACTGGAAAATATATTGGCGCAAGAGAACCACGACAGCGCATGGTTTGACGCGCAGCATCGTTTTGAGGCCATCGACGGCTACGGCGCCAAGGCGCGCGCCGCGCAACTGCTCAACGGGCTGGGTTTCGCCAACGACACGCTGGAACGCAAAGTCGAAAGCTTCTCCGGCGGCTGGCGCATGCGCCTCAATCTGGCGCGCGCGCTGATGCACCGCGCAGACCTGCTGCTGCTCGACGAGCCCACCAACCACCTCGACCTCGAAGCCATACTCTGGCTCGAACAATATCTGGCGCGCTACCCCGGCAGCATCCTGCTGGTATCACATGACCGCGAATTCCTTAACGCCTGCGTCAACCGCATCGCGCATGTGCACGACTGCACCATAGACACCTACACCGGCGACTACGACGATTTCGAGCGCGCCCGCGCCGAGCGCATCGCGCAGCAGAATCAAGCGTTCGAACGCCAGCAGGAAAAGATCGCGCACATGGAAGACTTCGTGCGCCGCTTCCGCGCCCAGGCCACCAAGGCCAAGCAGGCACAGAGTCGCATCAAGGCACTGGAGCGCATCCAGCGCATCGCCGCCGTACACATCACCGACGGCCATTTCGAGCTGGAGATCGAAGCCCCGGAACGCAGCCCCGATCTGCTGTTGCGCGCGGAGAAAATGGGCTTCGCCTATGGCGACAAAAAACTTTTCAGCAACATCGAACTGGTGCTGCGTGCCGGAGCGCGCATCGCCCTACTCGGCCCCAACGGCGCGGGCAAATCCACGCTCATCAAACTGCTCGTGGGCGAACTGCAACCGACTTCGGGCAAGCTCGAACTCACGCCCGACATCCGCATCGGCTACTTCGCACAGCATCAACTGGAAAATCTGGATAGCGCCGCCACGCCCTTGCAACACATGGAGCGCATTGCCCCCAAAGAGACCACGCTGGTACTGCGCACCTTCCTTGGCCGCTTCGGCTTGGCGAGCGACAGCGAAGACCGTCCGGTCGCCAGCTTTTCCGGCGGAGAGAAAAGCCGCCTCGCATTGGCGCTGCTGGCCTGGCAGAAACCGCATCTGCTGCTGCTCGACGAGCCCACCAACCACCTCGACCTCGACATGCGCGACGCACTCACCATCGCGCTGGAGGAATACACCGGTGCCGTGATGCTGGTATCGCACGACCGCAGCCTAATCCGCGCCGTGGCCGACGAACTGTGGCTGGTCGCCGACGGCGCAGCCAAGTTGTTCGACGGCGATTTGGAAGACTACAAGACTTGGATAGAGACACGCCGTCCGCGCGAGACAGTGGCGCAGACTCCGCAGGAAAAACCCAAAGCGCAGACCGCGCCCAAACAGAACCGCAAAACGTTACAATCGAAACAGAACAAACTCGAAACCGAATTGAGCAAGGTGCAGACCGAACTCGCCGCCGTCAACCAGCAACTCGCCGACCCCGATACCTATGCCAACCCCGACCGCGCGAAAGTCGAGAAGCTGAATGCCGAGCACGCGCGGCTCCAGGCCAAAGTCGCCGAACTGGAAGAGACTTGGTTGGAACTGGAGATGGCGAAGGAAGAAGCGAGCTAACGATCATGGCGCAGGCCACACCGAATGATGAATCGTCTGCGCCATGATCGTTCCCCTCCCTTGCAGGGCGCGTTTCGGCAGAGCCGAAACCGTTCACAAGGCGCGGAGCATGCTCCGCGAAACCCCTTGTTCACCCCCCGTTCCCCCTCCAATGAAGCAACTAGCCAATCGACTAGGCGGCAAAGCCGCTGAGTCGCTGGTTATCCCGCGAGCGGGCGAGGGGTACAGGCGGTTCGCTTCGCGAGATTCACGTTAAAGAAAAGCCGTAGGCTTGGGTGAAGTACGACCTCCAGCCTACCGTGTATTGCTTACTCGCCCGCAGGCCACTCGCTGAAAGGGAACGGGATATCTTCCGTTGCAAAAGTCAGGAAATCCACGATCTGCCGGAAGTAGATGCCCATGCTGCGGCCAAATGAAACCAACCGGGCGTTGGGCGTGTCGTTCAACAGCACGATCACGAACTGGATGACGGTCACGACGAACAACACCGTCCCGCTCACATGCAACACCAGCGCCATCAACAGCATGAACAACGCACGCATCCAGATGTTGCGTTTATTGCCAAATGCATCAGATATTTCATTCATCGTTAGCACTCCTAGTTGAACTGGAGGGGCTCAGCCCCCCGCATTCGCTCCACCAGCTTAATATCGCCCCTGACTCTTGGTGATGTAATTGGCCAACTCCTTGCTTTCCGTGTTCATGCGCGACAGATTGGCATGGGTCACACGGAACAGCGCGCGCATCACCTTGAAAGCCACGTGAGGATTGGAATCAAGCAAAGTCTCGAAGTCAGCCGGGGTCAGCGTGTAGACCGTGGAATCGCCCACCGCACGCAGCGTCGCCTTGCGTGGCGACTGCTCCACGAATGCACGCGTACCGGCGCACTCGCCTTCCTTCATGGAGTAGACCGAGCGATCCGTACCGTCGGCATCCTTGCTGGCGACATCGAGCCTGCCTTGGGCAAGGATGAACAAGGTTCGATCGGCCTCGCCTTCCTTCACGAGCAATTCGCCATCTTTCAGATGACGCACGCCCAGCTTCTCCGCCAGCAGCTTGGCCTCGTCTTCCGTCAGCTCGGTTCCCACCGTTGAATTTCGGACTACTTTGTAATCTGCGACCTCACTCATTACTCGACTCCTCCTTTGATGTTTAATCGCCCCGCACCAACTCGCCGTATTCGATGCGAAACGCCCGCTATTTTCGTTTTGCCGTGGCGGATGTCGCGCCATGTTGGCGCACTATCAACGGCGTACCCGTTTGCTCGGCCAGTTGGCGCGCCTTCTCTGCCGCGCGCATCAATGCTTGCGGGGCGTTTTTCAAACTGGAGTCTTCTAGGTGCGACACAGGTGCTTTCATTTTTTCGACCCTTCCTCTATCAAAATAGCGGGGATGTAAGAATTATCGTATAGCTGCCAGCTATCCACCAGCAGCTTGTAACGCTCGAAATTCTGGAGGCCGTGCGCGAAGCGGCGGCGAATGATCTCTTCGGGAACATTGTGCCCACCTTGCTTAACGCGAATCGCCACACGCTCGATTGCCATCTCAACATCGGTCAAGGACAAGAAGGCCAACTCCACCGCATAACCGGATGAGCGCCACACCGGAATCATCTGCGCGTAAGTCAAGCCAGAAAGCGTCGTCTCGAACGCGAAGTTATCGCCGCGCTTCACGTAACTTGTAATTTCCTCAAGCATCAACCGCCCCGCCTTAAATGCCGCCAATTCCGGCGCGAATGGCGACAGCCCCGCAGCAATCAAATCGGCATTCACAAAACTGGGGCAATCAGCCTCGTTAGGAAGAAACTCTCGCGCGAAGGTCGTCTTCCCCGCACCGTTCGGCCCGGCGATGATGACGATGCGTTTGGTGCGTGCCGAGAAACTCATGCTTTCCTTCTAACGCAAAACTATTGCGATGCTGCCCCCGTTGATTGCAACGCCCCCTATTGCGACACGAACACCAGTCCCCGCGCCTTGTTGCTGGTGGTATCCAGCGTGTCTATCGCCTTGCGCAGCGTAGGGATGGTTACCCATTCCGGGGCGTACATATACTTCGACACATCGAGGATCAGCGCACGATCCGATTGCGCATCATAGGCCGCCAGCACCGACCAATGCCCCCCGCCAGCCTGCCCCAACGACTCGCGCAAAAAGTTCACCAGCACAAACTGCCCGTCATCGCCCATCGCCTTCCGCACCAGCGACCGCAACGCAGACTCATCCACGCTATCGCCCGCAACCGTCGTCGCCTTGACGCCATGCCGCATCAGCGTCTTCACCATCTCGTCGCGTGTCATGCCCTGATTGCGCACCGTCTGCGGACTGATGACCTTCACCACCTCCGGTGTAAAGAAATTGCGTTGCGTGAAATAGGCATGCGGCGCATAGACGGGATCGACCGGCTTCTTGATCGGCATCGCATTCAGCACCGTCACCGCGCTGGCTACACCGCAATAGGTCTGGTTCACCTGCTCCGTGAACCAAGGAATGAGCTGCCAGTAATCTTCATCGGGCGCGATCCTGACGCGCAACGCCTTACCCGCATCCGAGTTCCAATAGATCACCTCGGGCTCTGCCGCAGCCACGGTGAGCGGGAGTGCGGCAAGCAGTATGAGAAAGAGGAAGGAGGTTGAAATTTTCATTCTGGTTCTTTAATAAATTATTGCGCTACCCCGATTGTTTCTTTAACTTTTCGCTAATTCCATTTCAATGGCTTTAGCAATGGAAGCTACTTCGTTCGACATTGCTATATATTCATCCGTGATTTGTTCTTGGCTTTTGTTAGCGAGAAAAAATAGTTTAGCGGCAGACTCTTTGACGAGTCGAACTAGCCGAGACTCAGGATCGATAAGATTAACTGAAATCCATCTTTCAATGGCTTTACTCGATAGCCCAAATAGCTCTTCCTTCCCCCATTTGCTTTGATTCACAAGTTGAAGTACATGCCTTTGGGATTCTATACGATTACTAAATTCGTTCATGCGATTTGGCTCCTTTCACCAACCTATCCATCCATCGATCTATTTCATCAAATTCCTGAATCGCAATACTAGCTTCAGCGATTGATATGCTATTCCCATAACCTCTGGTACACAGTATGCGAGCACGTTCAAGAACCTGATAAGCACTCGAAGAAATATTGATGCTTAATGCTTCCAATCTAGTTGCCGAATTTCTTGCAAAAGTTGGAGTCTCCGTAGCACCAAGCGAGAAACAAGAAGCTATATTGCGCAGACTAAGAAAAATCGTGGATAAATCAAAAACCCTGCTCGCAGGATTGTTCGCTAGTGACGTGCGAGCATCGCGAAATAACGAATAAAATTTCTCACAGTCACTAACACAGTTTGTATAGGGTGCCGGATCGCCCAACGATTTCAGATAGTCATTTTTATCTGAAGCAAAAAGTAATTTCGATTCAAGCGCTAGGTGCCACGCAAAAGGATTTCCTTCATGCCAAAGTTCTGAAATTCTCTTGTATGAGTATATCGAATAACTATCCGGATCAAACCTAGGGTCGTGCCCATCTGTAATCGCTAGAAGATCTATATCAGAATTTGGCGAAACGTCCCCCCGGCATACTGAACCAAACGCATAGATGTGCATGGCTAACGCCGATTAAACCGCTTAATTAGAATTGACATAAAGAAACCAAACAATACCAGCCTCACGAATAATATGACCGTCAAACTAGCACTCGAATTGACCTTGCCCCTGTAATCCGTACATCTTAACAAGTTCATTATGCGGCCTTCTTCAACCGTGCCGCAAACCAGTTTTTCTCGAACTGCATCGGACTGATGTAATCCAATGTCGAGTGAAG
>SCUU01000228.1 GCA_004297065.1 Gallionellaceae bacterium | reverse complement strand
CCCTGAGCAGATTGAGATTGTTGGCGCGACAGAAAGCGAGGGGAAAGGATTCTCTAACGGACTCTGGACCGGCGGGGCCGCACAGGCGGTAGTCAACGGCGAGCGAGTATACAAACGTCTACTAATCAAGCACCGCAATCCGAAAAGGAGCTCCCAGTCATGAAAATAGAACTCAAGGTCTACACAGTACGTGACCTGATCGCAGGATTCCGTTACTCCGAACTGGAGGGGCGCGGCTTGTTCGGGTTGAACGGCACACTGACCGTCCAGCCGGAGTATCAACGCAACTACCTCTACGGCGATGGCAAGAAGGATGTCGCGGTGATCGAGTCGGTGCTGGCGGGTTGCCCGCTGGGGGTGCTGTACTTCAGCCGACTGCCGGATGCCCGGATGGAGATTCTCGACGGGCAACAGCGCGTCACCACGTTGGGGCGATTCGTGCAAGGCCTGTTCGCGATCAAGGTCAGCGGACTGGAGCAGTATTTCTCTAGTTTGGACGCCGTTTCTCGGGGAAAGATCCTGGATACTGAGATCTTAACCTACCATTGCGAAGGTTCCGAGCCTGAGATCAAAAAGTGGTTCGAGACGATCAACATCGCCGGGCTGGCGCTCAAGGAGCAGGAGTTGTTCAACGCGATCTACTCAGGCCCATTCGTTACCGAGGCGAAAAAACGGTTCTCCAACTCCCAGAATGTCACCGACAAGTGGCCTCGGTACCTGTCCGGCGATGTCAGACGACAAGACTACCTCGCAACAGCGCTGGCCTGGGTCAGTGATGGGGGGGGTCAGCGTTTACATGTCACAGCATCGGCGTGACGCCAAAATCACCGAACTCAGCACCTACTTCGACGACGTGATCGACTGGGCGGGCACCACGTTCACCGATAACTACAAGGAGCAGAAAGGCTTGGACTGGGGCAAGCTGTATCGAACCTTCGGGAGGAATCCCTACGACCCCGGCACTATCGCAGCCGAAGTCAAAAAACTGTACGACGACCCTTACATCAAAACGAAGAAAGGTATTTTTGAATACGTCCTAGGAGGCAACGAACATCCGGAGATACTGGATGTTCGCGTATTCGACGAAGCCACCAAACGATCCCACTACGCCACCCAAACCGATAACGCCAGGCAGCGCGCTGTATCCAACTGCCCACTATGCGCGCATGGCACGAACAGCAACAAAACCAAGATCCACTCGTTCGCCGAGATGGAGGCCGACCACGTCTCCGCCTGGTCGAAGGGGGGGGCCGACATCAGCGG
>SCUU01000013.1 GCA_004297065.1 Gallionellaceae bacterium | reverse complement strand
GAGTAATGTCGGCGCCTCGCATATCGCATCCTGCTTTCGTTTTAATTCGTCTCCACCATTAACGTATGTCCCTTGGTTTTGTGGACACGCTTGGGGGATAAATTCAACAAACTGTTAGAAAACAAATCTCTGCGGTTGCGGCGCATTCGCCAGAGGGGCGACGCTGATTTCGAACAGCGCAGTGCTTTCAAAAGCATCGGCTGCGGTACGGGTAATCAAACACGCCTGCATTGCCGGGGCGTCGCCGATCACCGCAAACAAACGCCCGCCAAGCTTCAGGCTATTCATCAATGCAGTCGGTTGCAAAGGCACAGAACCCGTCAATACGATTGCATCGTATTGCGCTGTTCCCCAGCCATTCGCAGCATCGCCAACCGCGAGCGTAACATTGTCGATATGGTGCGCGGCAAGATTGCGCTCTGCCACCGCACTCAATTCGGCCACGATTTCCACGCTCGTCACATGTGCGGCAAGGTGGGACAACAGCGCGGACAGATAGCCGCTGCCGGTGCCGATTTCCAATACCTGCTCGCCGCCTTTCAAGCCCAGCGCTTGCAGTGCGCGCGCCTCCAGCTTGGGGTGCCACATCTTTGCGCCATATCCCAACGGGATCTCCAGATCCATAAAGGCCAACGAACGCTGCTCAGCCGGAACAAACTGTTCGCGTTTAACCTTCCTCAGCAAATCCAGCACTTCTGCATCGAGCACGTCCCACGGACGAATCTGTTGTTCCACCATATTGAAGCGAGCTTGTTCCATATTGTTCATCCCCTACTCCCTTGGAGTGTTGTCGTTAATTTGTGCGGCGCAGTATAGCAAGCGCCCCCTTGCGGCTCAATGGCACCTCTAAAAATCCATATTTCATCCCAACTGCTGCGTTGCGGAAAAAATTTCTTGCTTACATATCATCCATATGCGGCGCCGCGAAATTTTTTCCGCGCCTTGCATTTGGGCGAAATATGGATTTTTAGAGGTACCCTCAATGTCATGAATTTAAGCGCGCCAACAACTCTCGAATCTTGAGAGGGTCGTCGGAACGCAATATTTTCAGCGTGATGGGCAGTATTTCCGGCAGGCTGGTGGTGAGCACGCGTTGCTTGGTGGCGAGCAGTTGCGCCGGGTTCATGGAAAATTGGCGCAAACCCAGACCCAACAGCAAGCGGGTATACGCCAACTCGCCTGCCATTTCGCCGCACACCGAAATAGGTACGGCCGCCTTGCTGGCACCGCTGATAACGTGCGCCAGCAAGCGCAGCACCGCCGGATGCAGCGGATCGTAGAGGTGCGCCACCTCTTCGTCGGTACGGTCGATCGCCAGCGTATACTGGATCAAGTCGTTGGTACCGATAGACAGGAAGTCCAATTTTTTCACGAACACGTTGAGCGCCAAGGCGGCAGCGGGAATTTCAATCATGCCGCCAATCGGCACGGCCGGATTGTAGACGCTCCCTTGCGCCGCCAAATCCTGCTTGGTCGTCTCGATGAATTGCAGGGTTTGGTTGATTTCGGAAACGCCGGACAACATCGGCACCAGAATTTTCAAGTTGCCGTAGGCCGAGGCGCGCAACAACGCACGCAGTTGCGCGCGAAAAAGTTGCGGTTCCGCCAGGCATAAACGGATCGCGCGCAGTCCCAAGGCCGGATTGCTGGCAACGCGGACGGCACCTTTGATTTGCTTGTCCGCCCCCAGATCGAAAGTGCGGATGGTGACCGGCAACCCGTCCATGCCTTCCACCACCGCGCGATAAGCCTCGAACTGCTCCTCTTCGTCCGGCAAGTTATCGCGGTTGAGAAACAGGAATTCGCTGCGGAACAAACCAATCCCGGTCGCACCGTTTTCCTTTACGTCGGCGACATCATGCGGCATCTCGATGTTGGCATGCAGTTCGATGTGCGTACCGTCCAGGGTATTCGCATGGGCCGTTTTCAGGCGTTTGAGTTTTTGCCGTTCCAGTTCTAACTGGCTATGGCGCAGCTTGTATTCGGAAAGAAGCTGCTTGTCCGGATTGACCAGCACCACGCCGTGTTCGCCATCCACGATGAGCATATCGTTGTCTTTGATGAGCCCGCGCGCATGATGCAAACCGACCACGCAAGGCGTGTTCAACCCGCGCGCCACAATGGCCGTGTGCGAAGTGGCGCCGCCCAGATCGGTCAGGATGGCCGAGAACTGGTGCGGCTTGAGTTGGATCAGGTCGGCGGGACTGACATCGTGCGCGACCAGTATCAGATTCTCGCCGCGCCGGGTGCTGGGCGAAGTATGGCCGGGCTGGCCGCTCATGGTCTTGAGAATACGCTCGACGACCTGCACTACATCGGTCTTGCGTTCGCGCAGATATGCGTCTTCGAAAGCTTCAAACTGGGCTACCAGGGCTTCCATCTGCGTCTTCAACGCCCACTCCGCATTGCACTGCTCGCGCGCAATCATTGCGCGCGCGGCATTGCTGATGTGCTCGTCGCCCAGAATCATCAAATGCAGGTCGAGGAACGCATCGAATTCGGCTGCCGCCTGCTGCGGGCGAAAGTCGCGCAGACCGGTCAGCTCATTGCGCGTCGTTTCCAACGCCCCATTCAGACGCGCGATTTCTTCCTGCACCAGATGCTTGGGCAACACGTAATGGGTGACTTCCAGCGCCGCATGCGATACCAGATGCGCATGCCCGATCGCGATGCCGTGCGAGACGGGAAGACCATGCAGCGCAAAACTCATTCGCCTTCTCCGAAATAGTCGTTGATGAGCGCCAACAAGGCAGTCATCGCCTCTTGCTCCCGATCGCCGCCGGTTTCAATCGAAACGGTCGAACCCTTCGCCGCAGCCAGCATCATCACGCCCATAATGCTTTTGGCATTGATGCGGCGACCGTTGCGGGTCAACCATACTTCGCAGGGAAATTGCGAGGCAAGCTGGGTAAGTTTGGCGGAAGCGCGGGCGTGCAAGCCCAGCTTGTTAATTATCAGCGCATCTTGTTGCAACATCGCAGCCCTTCGATTCGGAATTCATTTGAACAATACATTCGCGCCCGCCATCCAGCGCGCGTTGCAGCATCTCGGCCAACGGCCTGTCGCGGCCGCACACCACCACGCGCAGCAGCATCGGCAAGTTTACCCCGGCCACGCCTTCGACCCGCCCCGGTCGGCACAAGCGCTGTGCGATGTTGCTGGGCGTGGCGCCGAACACATCGCACAAGATCAGCACGCCTTTTCCCGTATCGAGTTGCTCGATCAGCGCACGCCCTTCGGCCTCTTTCTGTTGCGGGTCGTCGCCGGCCAGCACGGACAACACCTTCAGATGCGCGGGCGCGCTGCCCATCACGTGGCGCACGCAATCGACCAGGCTATCGCCCAGGCCGTTATGCGTGACCAACACAATACCGACCACTCAAATCACTCCCATAAAATGCGCCACAATGCCGCCAAGCAACAGCAGCACCACCCAGCCGTACAGCAGGAAAGCGTGCAGCACGCGCCCTACCCGCTCTTCCGTTTTGCGCTCTTCTTCCACGATGGCATGAATCTGCCTGAGCGCATGAGCACTCGCGGTGCGGCGTATATTTTCCTGTAGCGCGTCGTCTGGTTGCAGTTTCATGGCTCAATTTTTCTCACCGTGGACTTGTCGGTGAATTCTAGCCGTTTCTGCAAGGCGGCGGTGAGGTGTACCACGCCGTCGGCGTCAATCAACATCGCCTCGGCGAGCTGCATTTTATTCGCTGCCGCCAGCCAACCCGATACGCCGGAGATGAACAACGGCTTGGAGGCCCCGTCGGACAACAAACCCGCACGTGCGCCATGCGTGAGGATAGTCACGGCCTGCACGCCTTGCGCGGGGTAACCGTTGCGCGGGTCGATCAGGTGACAGTAGCGCTTGCCGCCGAATTCGAAATAGCGCTGATAGTCGCCGGAAGTGCCGATGGCCTCGCCGTCGTGCAACTCCAGCGTCGCCAGCGGCCCGGGTTTGCGCGGATGCTGGATGCCCACCTTCCAAGGGCGCGAGCCATGCTGTCCGAGCGCCAGTACATTGCCGCCGATATTGATGAGCGCATTGCGTATGCCCTGCTGTTTGAGCAAAACCGCCGCGCGATCCAGCGCATAGCCCTTGGCGTAACCGCCGAGATCGAGTTGTACGGCCTTGTTGCGGCTGAAAACCTTAACCCCCCCAGCCCCCCTTATCAGGGGGGAGCCAACCGCTCCTCCCCTGATAAGGGGAGGCTGGGAGGGGTTAAGTGCGGAAGAAAAAACCAGATCGCTCATCTGCGGATTCGCCCGCACCAATGCGGCGATCTTTTTTTCATCCGGTAATTGCGCCTTGAATTCGTCCGCCTGAAACCCCCATGCCTGGATCAGGCCGCCGATGGCGGGATTAAACAGCCCTTCCGACTGTGCGGAAACCCGCGCGGCATCCTGCAACATTATTGCCAGTTCCGGCGCGACGACTTTTGTTTTGCCTTGTGCGAAAGCGGCATTCAGCGCGCTCAATTCGGAAGGCTTCCAGGCATGCAGCAAATCGTGCAAGCGCTGAAACTCGCGCATGACTGCGGCAACGGCCGCGCGTGCATGAGTTTCGTCGTCGCCATAAATGCTGATTTCGACGCGCGTGCCAAAGACGTAGCTTTCTTCCTGATACAGCGGCTCTTTGCCGCAAGAAGCAAGCGACAGGCACAGCATCAACAGCAAAACGATTTGCCTCATGCGACGATCATCTCTTCCAATTCCAGCGAGGCCGCCAGCATCGCCAGACGCGCCACCACGCCGTACGCGTAAAAACGGTTCGGCATATCGTCCGGTTCGCGGGCGGGATTGGGCAAGGTGCAGCACTGCTCGAACGCCAGCGGCTCGAAACGCATGCCCGGCGCGTTGAGATTCTCGTCCACGCCGCGTTCGGTATGCACGCGGTAGAAACCGCCCACCACGTGGCGGTCTATCATGTACACCACGGGTTCGGCTACCGCACCATCGAGGTCTTCAAAGGTATACACGCCTTCCTGCACCAGCACGTCGGACACTTGCAGGCCTTCTTTCACCACCGCCATCTTGTTGCGCTGCTTGCGGTTGAGGTCGCGCACTTCGCTGGCGTCCTTCACTGTCATGATGCCCATGCCGTAAGTGCCCGCATCCGCTTTAACGATCACGAAGGGAGCGTGCTTTACGCCGTACTCGGCGTATTTCGCACGAACCTGCTGCAGCACCGTATCGACTTGCGCGGCCAGACATTCCTCGCCGACTTTCTCCTGAAAATTGATCTGGTTACACACGGCGAAATACGGGTCGATCAGCCACGGATCGATACCCAGCAATTCGGAGA
Source organism: Gallionellaceae bacterium (assembly GCA_004297065.1). GTDB lineage: Bacteria > Pseudomonadota > Gammaproteobacteria > Burkholderiales > Gallionellaceae > PALSA-1006. The sequence continues at coordinate 862 of SCUU01000013.1, read as the reverse complement.
ACTGCCGGGCCACCTGATGGTAAGCCGCGAAATGTTTGGACTTGCGCCGCGCATGCCAGCCCGCTTCCAGCGGCGGCAGCACGCTCTGCTCCAGATTTTTCAGAATCTCCGGCACACCCGCGGAAAGGTCGTTGTTGAGCACGATGACGCAAGGATCGAAATTCTCTACGCTCAAACGATTGCCCCTGCGCACCAGCGGCTCCAGCATCAACGCACTGCCATTCGCCAGCGTTAGCGTAGTCGGCCGCGTAATTTCCGGCAGCAGCGAACCGACGCGCACATACATGCCCGCCTGCTTGAGGATGGTCACGAGCTGCGCCACGTTTTGCAGATAGAACTGGTTGCGCGTGTGGTTCTCCGGGATCAGCAACACTCCGCGCGCTTCCGGGCACGCCTTCTCCACCGCACTCTGCATTGCCAGCACACACAGCGGCAGAAAATCGGGATTGAGATTATTGAAGCCGCCGGGGAATAGATTGGTATCTACCGGCGCAAGTTTGAAGCCGCCGTTGCGCAAATCGACCGAAGAATAGAACGGCGGCGTGTGCCCCTGCCATTGCGTGCGGAACCAATGCTCGATGATAGGCTGGGCAATGAGAATGCGCCGCTCCAAGTCGAGCAACGGGCCTTTTAATGCGGTGGTGAGATGGGGAACCATGTGACTGCCTGCGAAAAACAATGCGGGCATTCTAGCCGATTTGCCGCTACCGAAACGCGCCGCCCGCAATGCGCCCCGACTACAGGGCGCTTCTAAAAATGCAGATTTCGCCCAAATGCAAGGCGCGGAAAAAATTTCGCAGCGCGGCATATGGGTGATATGCGAGCAAGAAATTTTTTCCGCAACACAGCATAACCAGCCACT
>SCUU01000012.1 GCA_004297065.1 Gallionellaceae bacterium | reverse complement strand
TTCACTCGACATTGGATTACATCAGTCCGATGCAGTTCGAGAAAAACTGGTTTGCGGCACGGTTGAAGAAGGCCGCATAATGAACTTGTTAAGATGTACGGATTACAGGGGCAAGGTCACCACGTCACTCATAAAAGTGACGGATAGAAGTTGAACCTCCTCTTTATCCAAGATAATATTTCCGTCACGATATTTCATTCTTGCTCCTCTATTTTGGTGGGATTATTTTCCCTCCAATTTTTCAAGATAGTTACATAAATATTGAGGCCCCAAAGCATTCGCGTCCCCTGATAGCAATTTTTTCTATTGGCGGTTGCTAGCACGATGGTGCTGATTCTACATATATGCCGTTTGGTCTATATCTTTGTAATCCAGCTGTCTACCCGACAACGATTCTCAATATAGTTCAACTGCCCTATGGCTTTAGCAATAAAGGATGCTTCTCGGCGTATCGGAATAAGTTCCTCCTCAACATATCTATCTCCCATTATCGGGCGCGCTTTAGCAAGGTTTCCATGTTGTAGCCGTGTTTTATTTTGGGCTTGATGATTCATCAGTTAGCACAACTTGAGCCTAGTAATAGCAGCACCAACTTAAAGTTGGTACCTGCCGAACTGAAGGAGTAATGGCAATTTACGCCCCCCATTGAAGAGATTCTTACAGCAGTTTGAAATGAAAGAATGCTGGTAACTGTGTTGGTAGATTGTTTATATCTAATTGTTTATAAATTAAGTTTTAATACCGTTGGGGACGCCACCAGCTTCTGGTGGTGTCTGTAAAAAAATATCCCGTTCAAAAATCTTGTTTTTGATCCCGGTTCCAAACATTCATTGAGTTGTTTCCAATAGCCAGGACCTTTGTTATAATCCGCGCCGTTTTGTAGATGGGCCTCGAGCCCGTTTTTTATTTGTGGGTGCGGATATGGATGTGGCGAAGCTTGTTGAAATGACGTTGACCGGCTTGGGGTACGAGTTGGTGGATTTTGGAGTGTCCGGGCGTGGGCTGATGCGTGTATTCATTGATAAGCCAGAGGGAGTTTCCATAGAAGATTGTGAGCGTGTCAGCCATCAATTGACGCGCTTGTTCACTGTCGAGAATGTGGATTTTGAAAGACTCGAAATTTCTTCTCCGGGGTTGGATCGCCCGCTTAAAAAACTGGCCGACTTTGTGCGCTTCAGCGGACAGAAAGCGCAGCTCAAGTTGCGCGTACCGCTGAGCGGTCGTAAAAATTTCGTAGGTATTCTGGGCGAAGTCCAGGATGGAGTCTTGCAGTTGGATGTGGATGGTAGCCCGGTGGCAATCGAGCTATCCAATCTCGATAAGGCACGTCTGGTGCCAGTGTTTTAATTTTGAGTAACCCGGTCACCCGCATGGTGCAAGTGACCCGAACGGTTGGAGACGGTAATGAGTCGTGAAGTCTTGTTGTTGGTAGATGCCTTGGCGCGTGAAAAGAACGTGGACAAGGAAATCGTGTTTGGCGCACTGGAATCGGCTTTGGCCTCGGCCACCAAAAAACGTTTTGTCGACGAAGAAGCCGACGTGCGCGTCAGCATCAATCGCCAGACCGGCGAGTATGAATCTTTCCGCCGCTGGCAAGTGACGGATGACGAAACTTTCGAGACTCCCGATCTGCATATCAAATTGAATGAGGCGCAAAAGCAGAACGCCGATATTCAGATGGATGAATTTATTGAAGAGCCGCTCGAGTCTATCGACTTCGGTCGTATCGGCGCACAGGCTGCCAAGCAGGTCATTTTCCAGAAGATTCGGGATGCGGAACGCGAACAGATTCTGGCCGACTTCATGGAGCGCAGCGAGCATCTGGTGTCCGGCACGATCAAGCGTATCGAGCGCGGCAATGCCATCGTCGAGTTCGGCAAGATCGAAGCGCTGTTGCCGCGCGACCAAATGATCCCCAAAGAAAACTTGCGCGTGGGTGACCGCGTGCGCGCCTATCTGCTGCGGGTGGATCGCACGGTACGCGGCCCGCAGATCATCCTGTCGCGCATCACGCCCGAGTTCCTGACCAAGCTGTTCGAACTGGAAGTGCCGGAAATCGAAGAAGGCTTGCTGGAAATCGTGAGCGCTTCGCGCGATCCGGGCTCGCGCGCCAAGATCGCCGTACGCACCCACGACCAGCGTCTGGACCCGATCGGCACCTGTGTCGGCATGCGCGGTTCGCGCGTGCAGGCGGTGACCAACGAACTGGCTGGCGAGCGTGTGGACATCATCTTGTGGTCGGAAGACCCGGCCACCAGCGTCATCAACGCATTGGCTCCGGCTGAAGTGACCAGCATCGTGGTGGATGAAGATCGCCACAGCATGGATGTGGTGGTCGAAGAAGAGAATCTGGCGCAAGCCATCGGGCGCGGGGGGCAAAACGTGCGCCTGGCCAGCGAACTGACCGGCTGGGAAATCAACCTGATGACGGTTGAGCAATCCGCCGAGAAGAACGAGCAGGAATTCGCCAAGATCCGCGACCTGTTCGTGGCCAAGCTGGATGTGGATGAAGAAGTCGCCGACATCCTGGTGCAGGAAGGTTTCAATACGCTGGAAGAAGTGGCCTACGTTCCTCTGGACGAAATGCTGGCAATTGAGTCGTTCGATGAAGCCACCGTAAATGAATTGCGTAGCCGCGCACGTAATGCGCTGTTGACCGCGGCCATCGCCAACGAAGAGCAAGTCGAACACAACATTGAAGACTTGCTGAAAATCGACGGCATGGATGAGGAGACTGCGCGTACTTTGGCCGGCAAAGGCATCGGTACGCAAGAGCAGTTGGCCGACCTGGACGGCGACGAGCTGGTAGAGATAACAGGGATGGGTGCCGATCGTGCCAACCAGTTAATCATGACGGCACGCGCACCTTGGTTCGCTTGATTGCCTTGAATTTGTTTTGGCTGTGACGAGTAATGCGTTAGACGAGTTTGTCTGGATTTGGGTTTAAGGGGTCGTGATGGGAAAAATGAATGTAGCGCAATTTGCCGGTGAGCTGGGTCTGCCGGTAGAACTGCTGCTGGAACAACTGCAAGCGGCCGGGGTCGCTAAAAAGCAGGAGGCTGACCCCGTATCGGAACAGGACAAATCGCAACTGCTGGAGCATCTGCGTAGCGCACATGGCAGCAGCAAAAACAAAATCACGCTGGTACGCCGCGAAACCACGGCCATCAAGAAAGCCGACAGCACGGGTAAGTCGCGCACCATTCAGGTTGAAGTGCGTAAGAAACGCACGCTTGCCCCAGCCGCCGACACCGCAAAGGAAGCTGTTCCGCCGGTGCAGGTTGCCGTGTCGCCAGCAAAGGTTTTGGACGAACAAGAATTACAGGCGCGTAACGAGGAGGCCCGCATTCAAGCTGAGCTCGCGGCACGTCAGGCTGCCGAGGTTCAAGCCAAACAAGAACGTAGTAAACGTAAAGCAGTTCCGGCAGCGGAGCCCGCACCGGTTGTCGTACCGGAACCGGTTGTCGCTCCGGTAGCAGAAGTTGCGGTTCCGGCGGCTGAAGCAACGCCTCCGGATGGAACTTTGCATAAGCCGGCTCTCAAACCCGGTGACAAAGTTGCCAAGCCTAAAAAGGCAGAAAAAGTTGCGGACAAAGACAGCCCGTGGGACCAGGCCGGACACAAGAAACGTCCTCCATCCCGCAATGTAGACGCTCGTGCGGGAGTAGGGACACGTGCAGGTGGCTCGTTGCGTGCTGCTCGTCACGAAAAACATCCTAAGCATGAAGATGCCGCTCAAGGGCAACACGCATTCTCGCTGCCTACAGAGCCGATTGTTCAAGAAGTGATGGTTCCTGAAACCATCAGCGTCTCCGAACTGGCGCAAAAAATGTCCATCAAGGCAGTGGAAATCATCAAGGCTTTGATGAAGATGGGCAGCATGGTGACGATCAACCAGGTGCTGGATCAAGAGACGGCGATGATTGTGGTGGAAGAGCTGGGACATGTTGCCAAGCCAGCCAAGCCTGATGATCCCGATGCCTATTTGACAGAAACGGTTGACCATAAAGATGTGGCGCTTGAGCCGCGCGCCCCGGTGGTAACGGTCATGGGGCACGTCGATCACGGTAAGACTTCCTTGCTGGACTACATCCGCCGCACCCGCGTGGCTTCCGGAGAAGCCGGCGGCATCACGCAGCATATCGGTGCGTACCACGTAGATACCCCGCGCGGCATGATTACTTTCTTGGATACTCCGGGTCACGAAGCGTTTACCGCAATGCGCGCGCGCGGCGCGAAGGCAACCGACATCGTGATTCTGGTAGTGGCGGCGGACGACGGCGTGATGCCGCAGACCAAGGAGGCGATCCATCATGCCAAAGCAGCGGAAGTGCCTATCGTGGTGGCGATTACCAAGATCGACAAGCCCGATGCCAATTCCGAGCGCGTGCGCCAGGAACTGGTTGCGGAAGGCGTGGTGCCGGAAGACTGGGGCGGCGACGCGATGTTCGTCGAAGTCTCGGCCAAGAGCGGGCAGGGTATTGACGCCTTGCTGGAAGGCATCTTGCTGCAAGCCGAAGTGCTGGAACTGAAAGCGCCGAAGGATGCCGGTGCCAAGGGCGTGGTGGTCGAAGCGCGTCTGGACAAGGGCAAGGGCGCAGTGGCGACTTTGCTGGTGCAGTCCGGCACCTTGAAGCGCGGCGATGCAATTCTGGTCGGTTCCGTTTCGGGGCGCGTGCGCGCTATGCTGGACGAGAACGGTAAAGTTATCAGCGAAGCGGGGCCCTCCATCCCTGTCGAAATTCAAGGTCTCTCCGAAGTGCCGGTGGCCGGTGCCGATTTCCTCGTGCTGGCGGACGAAAAGAAGGCGCGCGAAATCGCGCTGTTCCGCCAGGGCAAGTTCCGCGATGTGAAGCTGGCCAAACAACAGGCCGCCAAGCTGGAAAATATGTTCGAACAGATGGGCGATGGCGAAGTGCGTACCCTGTCGCTGATCGTGAAGGCCGATGTGCAGGGCTCGCTCGAAGCGATCGCCGGATCCTTGCAGAAACTCTCTACGCCTGAGGTCAAGGTCAGCCTGATACACAGCGGCGTGGGCGGCATCACCGAGTCTGACGTCAACTTGGCGCTGGCCTCCAAGGCCATCGTCATCGGCTTTAACTCGCGCGCCGATGCGGCCGCGCGCCGTCTGGCCGAATCGTCCGGCGTGGACATCCGCTACTACAACATCATTTACGCTATGGTGGATGAGATCAAGGCTGCGCTGTCCGGCATGCTCGCGCCGGAGAAGAAGGAAAACGTGATCGGCATGGTGGACGTCCGCCAAGTCTTTACCATCTCCAAGGTCGGTACCATTGCGGGTTGCTACGTCACCGAAGGTATGGTCAAGCGCGGCTCGCAAGTGCGGGTATTGCGCAACAGCGTGGTCATCCATACCGGCGAGCTGGATTCGCTCAAGCGCTTCAAGGACGACGTGAAGGAAGTGAAGTCGAACTTCGAATGCGGCCTCTCTCTGCGCGGTTACAATGACTTGCAAGTGGGCGACCAGCTCGAAGTGTTCGAAATCGTTGAGGTCGCGCGCGCACTTTAAATGGCTAAAGACTACGCAAGAACGGATCGCATTGCCGAGCAGATTCAGCGCGAACTGGCTGGACTGTTACGCCTTGAAGTCAAGGATCCTCGTGTACAAAAGGTAACCATCACCGGGGTGGAAGTCACCAACGATTACTCCCACGCCAAGGTGTTCTACACCACGCTCGACGGCGCAAGCAAGCAGCTGCAAGAAGGCTTGGAACGTGCGGCAGGTTTTTTGCGCAGCCAACTGGCCCACGCCATGAAGCTGCGCATCATTCCGCAATTACACTTCGTCTACGATGTCTCCATCGAGCGCGGCTCCCACCTTTCCCAACTCATCGACCAAGCGGTTGCCAGCGATACAAAACTGTCGAAAGAGTAGCGTAATGGTTCGCACCTGGCGTCCGCTCGACGGCGTTCTTCTGTTCGACAAACCCCTCGAATTAAGCTCCAACACCGCACTGCAAAAAGTCCGCCGTTTGTACCGAGCCGAAAAAGCCGGACATACCGGCACGCTCGATCCGCTCGCCAGCGGGCTGCTGCCGGTCTGTTTCGGCGAGGCCACAAAATTTTCCATGGGCTTATTGGACGCGGACAAAAGTTACCGCGCGACTATACGTTTGGGGCAAACCACTACCACGGGCGATGCCGAAGGGGAGACCATAGCGACCCGCCCAGTCAGCGTTAATACGGAACAGGTTCGCGCCGTATTGCAACGTTTCCTCGGTAGCATCCAGCAATTGCCGCCGATGTATAGCGCCCTCAAGCATCAGGGCAAACCGCTATACGAATATATTCGTCAAGGCGAGACCGTAGAACGCGCATTGCGGGAGGTTTTTATCCATGACTTGCGCATGGAACGGCTGGACGGCAACGAACTGGACATCGTCGTGCGTTGCAGCAAAGGTACTTATGTGCGCACGCTGGGCGAAGATATAGCCTCAGCCTTGGGATGCGGTGGACACCTCATCGCCTTGTGCCGCACCTCAATTGGCGTGTTCGATCTGGGCAACGCTTATACCTTGCCGCAACTCGAAGCGATGGATATGCAACAACTGGAAGCGTGCCTGTTACCGCTGGACTGCATGCTGCAAGACTTGCCCAGCCTTGAACTGGATGCCATCGAATTGCAGCGCATGGCACAAGGACAGCGGCTAGGTAAGCACCAGTATCTGCCGCAAGGCAAGTTACGTTTATATTCGGCAGGACGCTTCGTCGGGGTGGGCGAGTTGCTCGGTACGCGCTTGGCTCCCAGCAGATTGCTGTCCAGTGTGGCGAAAAATGCAGCCACCCCGTTGCAGACAGATAGTTGAGTCGCGTTGCCCGTCGTTTCACTCGTGCAAAAAAGGGAACGGGCAAGAGATCGCGCTTACCCGTTGAATTCACTTGAGCAGGCAGCCCATTCAAGGGTAAAATGCCGCACTTTTTATTTGGAGAGGAAGTAAATGTCTATTACCACGGCACAAAAATCGCAAATCGTGGCCGATTATCAACGGGCAAAGGGCGACACCGGCTCCCCCGAGGTTCAAGTAGCGCTGATGACTGCGCGTATCAATTACCTGACAGATCATTTCAAGGAACACAGCAAGGATCACCACTCGCGCCGTGGCCTGTTGCGTCTGGTTAGCCGCCGCCGCAAGCTGCTCGACTACCTGAAGAGCAAAAACGAAGATGGCTATCGCGGGCTCATCAAGCGCTTGGAATTGCGCAAGTAACACAAGACAGCGGGTCGCAAATGCGGCCCGCGTCGTTTTGGTTGTCGTTGTTTTAGCCTAAAAACCTCAGTTCTATCCGCAGATTTTCATGCTGTTATCCGCAGAGACTGCATCACCTGAAAGGTGAAAAAACATAGGGGTAATGGTTTGTTTTAATCGGCGTTAATCCGCGTACCCTAAAGGGCAGAAGAACCTCTTCGAGGTAATTTGCGGATAACTGCTTTTTAGGTTTATTCACACCCGGCGTTGTTGCGCCATGTCACCACGAGAGAGGTCTACCTTGAGTCACTATAAAAAAACGATTAACTACGGCAAACATCAACTGACATTGGAAACTGGCGAGATCGCCCGCCAAGCGACTGGCGCAGTCCTGGTGAGCCTGGACGATACCGTGGTGCTGGTCACCGTGGTCGGCGCAAAGAATGCAAAGCCGGAACAGGATTTTTTCCCGCTCACCGTGGATTACCAAGAGCGCACCTATGCTGCGGGCAAGATTCCAGGCGGCTTTTTCAAGCGTGAAGGCCGCCCGAGCGAAAAAGAAATTCTGACCTCGCGTCTGATCGACCGCCCATTGCGTCCGCTGTTTCCGGAAGGCTTTTACAACGAAGTGCAAATCGTGGCGACCGTGATGTCGTCCGACAGCCAGATCGACTCCGACATCCCTTCGATGATAGGCGCATCCGCCGCCTTGGCCTTGTCCGGCATCCCATTCGATGGCCCCATCGGCGCTACGCGCGTAGGCTATGCCAACGGCCAGTACCTGTTGAACCCGACTGCGGACGAACTCAAAATATCGCAGATGGATCTGGTTGTTGCCGGTACCGCGCAAGCCGTGCTGATGGTTGAATCCGAAGCGCAAGAACTTTCCGAAGAAGTGATGCTGGGCGCGGTCGTGTTCGGCCATGAACAAATGCAGGCCGTCATCAACGCCATCAACGAAATGGCCGAGGCGGTCGGCAAAGATGCGTGGGACTGGGAAGCTGCCCCGAAGGATGCCGACCTGATCGCCAAACTGAATGAACTGGCCGAGCAGGACCTCAAAGCCGCTTATGCCATCCGCCAAAAACAGGCACGCACCGCGCAAGTGGATGGTATCCGCAGCCGTGTGTTTGAAGCGCTGGCTGCACAATTTCCAGACGCTTCGAAGAATCTGCTGAACGAGCAGTTCGGCGCGCTGGAAGCAAAGATCGTGCGCGGACAGATTCTCAATGGCGAGCCGCGCATCGACGGTCGCGATACGCGCACCGTGCGTCCTATTACCATCCGTACCGGCGTATTGCCGCGCACCCACGGCTCGGCGCTGTTCACTCGCGGCGAAACACAAGGTCTGGTTGTGGCCACGCTGGGCAGCATGCGCGACTCGCAAACGATTGATGCGCTGCAAGGCGAGTATTCCGACCGCTTCATGCTGCATTACAACTTCCCTCCATATTCGACTGGCGAAACCGGTCGCGTGGGCACGCCAAAGCGCCGCGAAATCGGTCATGGTCGTCTGGCCAAGCGTGCGCTGGTTGCGGTATTGCCTAGCCAGGAAGAGTTCGGCTACGCCATGCGCGTGGTTTCCGAGATCACGGAATCCAACGGTTCCAGTTCGATGGCTTCTGTCTGCGGCGGTTGTCTGTCGTTGATGGATGCGGGCGTACCGCTCAAGACCCACGTTGCCGGTATCGCGATGGGCTTGATTAAAGACGGCAACCGTTTCGCCGTGCTGACCGACATTTTGGGCGATGAAGATCACCTGGGCGATATGGACTTCAAGGTGGCCGGTTCCGAGCAAGGCATCACCGCATTGCAAATGGACATCAAGATCAACGGCATCACCAAAGAGATCATGAAAGTCGCATTGAGCCAGGCCCGCGAAGGCCGCGTGCATATTCTCGGCCTGATGAAGGAAGCCATGCCGACCGTGCGTCCAGAAGTTTCCGAGCACGCTCCGCGCATGCTCAAGATGAAGATCAACCCGGAAAAGATTCGCGATGTGATCGGCAAGGGCGGCGCGGTGATACGCGCGCTGACCGAAGAAACCGGCACCACTATCGACATCGACGACGAAGGCAATATCACCATCTCCTGCGTGAGCGGCGAGGCGGGCGAGTTGGCCAAGAAGCGTATCGAAGACATCGTGGCCGAAGTCGAAGTGGGCAAGATATACGAAGGTCCGGTGGTCAAGCTGCTGGATTTCGGTGCGATCATCAACATCCTGCCCGGTAAAGACGGACTGCTGCACATTTCGCAAATCTCCAACGAGCGTATTGCAGCGGTGGCCGACCATCTGAAAGAAGGCCAGGTTGTTAAGGTGAAAGTGCTGGAGGCCGATGAGAAAGGCCGCATGCGTTTGAGCATGAAGGCATTGTTGCCACAAGCCGAAGCCGTAACGCCGGCTGCTGAATAAGGTGTAAGCCTTGAATTAAGGTTCATCAGACTTTCCCATGGGTAACCTGAGCCGGATACAGATCAAGACCGCCGCAGTGGAAGTAGATGGCGATCTTGAAATGGTCACGGTTCCTGAATCCACAGGCACGTTTTTGTAC
>SCUU01000227.1 GCA_004297065.1 Gallionellaceae bacterium | reverse complement strand
TAAAAAGAAGGAAGGTGGCCGAAAAGGTGTAATAAGTGGAAACACGCCGGATGGCTGCCATCCTGAACGTTCAGAAAATCCAGCCTTTAAAAGGGGGAGTTAAATATGTGGTTAAGTGAAGAAGAACGTAAACGCACCTCAACAGCCGACGATGCGGCGTTTCCATCGCCGGTGCCGACGCAGATTGTTTCCAACGGCGAATACAACCCGATGCCGCAGACGGAGAAGCAGCGTCAGGTAGAAGGTCGCATCAAAGAACTCGCCGATCAGTACGCAGCCAAGCTCAACATGGACCGGCGCCGCTTCCTCAAGACGGCTTCGGGCATGGCGACCGCATTCCTGGCCATGAACCAGGTCTTCGGTCCGATCTGGGACGTGTCCGAAGCGGAAGCCGCCGATATCGATATGGCGGATGCCCGTGCCAAGGCGCTCAAAGTGCAGTTCATCTTTGACGATCAGACGCACTTCGTGCGCGACGATTTCGACAAGGAAGGCCTGCTGGGTCTGGGCAAATATGCAGCGGAGCACTGGAACCCGGACATGCTGAATGACATTCCATTGGTCCTGCAACGCTACAAGCTCCAGAACTACCTGAAGGAAGTCTACCTGGACAGCGACACCAAGGTGGCGCTGCTCTCCGGTGCTCCCTTCGACGATCCGAGCTGGTGGCTGCTGAGCAACGACCAGATCATCCACGCGCGTGAAGCGATCAACAAAGTCGCAGGTTCGCGCCGCATGTTCGCGCACACTGTGATCACGCCCGGACAGGCAGGGTGGATGGACGAAGTCGATCGCGGTATCGCCGAGTTGCAGCCCGATTCATGGAAGTGCTATACGATCGGGGATCCGTTGTCGCCGACCACCAAAGGCACCGCCTGGCGCCTGGATGACGAGGGTCTGGTCTATCCGTGGTACGAAAAGGCGATGAAGTCGGGCATCAGGACCGTGTGTATCCACAAGGGCCTGCTGCCGCTCGACTACGAGGCTTCCTGGCCCGGCGTATGGAAAAACGCCACCGTGGACGACGTGCTCAAGGCCGCGAAAGACTGGCCGCAGATGAATTTCATCATCTATCACGGCGCGATGCGCAACTTCCTCGAGGATCCAGCGCATTCGCTCGACAGGTTCGAAAAGACCGGCCGCATCGACTGGACCACCGACGTGTGCGAGCTTGCCTCGAAGCACGGCTTGAAGAACGTCTACGCCGAACTGGGCACGACGTTCGCGACCGTTGCCGTGTCCAGCCCGCGTCTGGCTGCCGCGATGATCGGGCAGATGGTTAATCACATGGGCGCGGATCACGTGGTCTGGGGAACGGACTCGGTGTGGTACGGCAGCCCGCAGTGGCAGATCGAGGCCATGCGCCGTCTGGAAGTGCCGGACGACATCATGAGGAGGTTTGGCTGGAAGACCAATCTCGGCAGTACGGACA
>SCUU01000011.1 GCA_004297065.1 Gallionellaceae bacterium | reverse complement strand
AATCTCATCTTCCGTATCTCCTGTAGCACTTGTGTCGGCTTCATATCGCCCTCCTCGGGCAATATGACAACCGGACAGATTGCGCGCTACAAAACCGGACAGATCAAAAGCTCGCGACACCCAACTGCTGCGTTACGGAAAAAGTTTCTTGCTTACATATCATCCGTATGCGGCGCTGCGAAGTGGGGCAAGCAGGCAATCTGCGCAGCAGATGCCCGCAAATTTTTTCCGCGCCTTGCATTTGGGCGAAATCTGCATTTTTAGAAGCGCCCTGTGGTAGAGCCGGTGACCGGCATCAGGAGTTGGAAAAACAAATTTGATTGCGGCCGGCCTCTTTCGCCCGATACATCGCAGTGTCCGCACATTTGATGATGTCGTCCGGGCTGCCTTCGTTGTTGAGGAACAATACGACGCCGATGCTTGAGGTGCAATGGTGCTCTATCGTGCGCAGTTCGGCGTCGCCCTCTTTTGATATGCTCAACACATAGGGTTCGGCCAAAATCGAGCGTATTTTCTCGGCCACGCCGCCGGCTTGGAGTATGGACGCATCCCTGTCGCCGGTCAGTTCGCCCAGTATCACGATGAACTCGTCGCCACCGAAACGCGCCACGGTATCTCCCTCGCGCACGCAACCGCCGATGCGGCGCGCCACCTCTATCAGCAGCAGGTCGCCGATATCGTGGCCGTGTTTGTCGTTGAGCGGTTTGAAGTTATCCAGATCGATGAACATCAGCGCGGCATAACGCCCGCTGCGTTTGCTGGCCGACCTGGCCAGCCCCAGGCGATCAAACAGCAGGCGCCGGTTGGGGAGCTTGGTCAAGGTATCGTAAAAAGCCAGATTGCGGATTTTTTCCTCGGTTTTTTTGCGTTCCGAAATATTGCGCGTGACGCCCAGCAAGATTAGTTCGCCGGAATCGTTGCGGGCGAGATGGGCAGTTACCTCGGTCCACACCGTGGAGCCGTCGCGGCAGCGTTGTTCCAGTTCGTCCATATAGACATGCTCGCTACTCGGATCGCCGAGAAATAATTTGCCGCGTTCCGCTATCCAGTTCTGGATGTCGGCATGCGATTTGGCTGTCAGCGTTTTTTCCAGCGGCAACGACATGGCTTCATCGGCAGTGTAGCCGAGCAGGTTCTTGACCGACGGGCTCATGTATTCCCAGCGGTTTGTCGCGATATTCATGATCCAGATCACGTCCGAAATGTGATCGGCGAGAAAACGGTATTTTGCCTCGCTCGCATAGACCAGCCGCCGCTGCTTTTCGATAGCATCCAGCATCCGGTTCAGGTGGCGCGCCAGCACGCCGATCTCGTCCTCGCGCCCGATGTCCGCGCGCAGCGCATCCCGCCCGTGCTCCACTTCGGCGGCAACATGCATCAAGTGATTCAGGCCGCGCGTCAGCCGGTGTGCCAGCATGAGCGCCATGAGCGATACGGACAGGACGGCGAAAATCATGAATTCGAGCCACGTCTTGGTCAGTGCGCCCATATTCGTATTCGCCGAGTGGCGCGTCATTTCGATACGCAGCCAGCCCAGATGACGCCCGCCTGCAATGACGGGATGAGACACGACGATCATGTGCTGATTCGTCAGCGTAATTGCCTCTCTGGAAGTCGAGGCCAGCATGTCGCGGCTAACCGGATCGGTTACGAAAAACCCGATTTCCTCCGGTTTGGTCGAGGCCAGCACTTCGCCGCGCGTGTTCAGGAAATAGGCGCGTTGCAGATCGGGCGTTGTCGCAAATCCCTGCACGACTTCCTGCAAGCCGACCAGATCGTTGGCCAACACCCAGGAGGTGCCGCCGATGGAAAGTGCATGCGCCAAAGATTCGGTGCGCTCTTCGCCGAAATGATGCAAAAAATCGCGTTGCTGTTTGAGCAGCAAATAGCCGAATCCAACCAGCAGAACAAGCGCGGCGAGACTGAACCCGGCAATCAATTGCCCGCGGATTGAGCGGTGCCAGAAACCGAAAATTTTTGAGCGGAGATTCATGGGTTCAGTATTCGATAGGCCGCACTGTTGCAGAGAAAATTTTCAGAAATTCCCGCACCGGCTCATAAGTTGTCTCCGTCGCAACTTCGAACCTGGAGATGGGCAGATGCGCGAGCATATCTTTCCCGCGCGCGCTTACCTCTAAACCGAACAGCAGCGCGGCAAACCGGGCCGCCAGTTCCGGCGGCACATTCTTGCGTACCACCCAGCCGTTGTTGGGCAGTGTCCCGGTCTGCCACTTCACTTCGAGCTGGCCCGCCAGGGCAGGGTTCTCCCGGACGAAGGTCTTCCATGGCAGCGGCCAGGTGGCGCCTGCCGCGACATGGCCGCGCAGCACGTTCATGATGGAGGATTCTTGCGAGCCGACATACAGGTTCTCGATGTCGCGGTTCACATCGAGGCCGTGCGTATGCAGGTAATATTGCGGCATCATGGTGGCTGCCAGCGCGGTGGCGGCAGGGTAAGCGACCTTCTTGCCCTTGAGGTCGGAGACTGTGCGGATGCCGCTGTCTTTGCGTACCAGAATGATGCCGCGGAAATCCTCGTCGTTGCCCATCTTGCCGAAAATGCGGTAGCCATGCTTGAGCGAGCGCACCGTCTGGTACGGGTTGGGCATGGCGAAATCGAAATGGCCGCTATACAGCTTTTTCTCGAATTCTTCATAGTTGCGCGAAGCTTCCAGCCTGAAATGCGCTCCCGGAATGTTGGCTTCGACATAGGCCACGATAGGCCCATATATTTCGAACAGGCGCTTGGGGTTGTGCAGCGGATGGATACCGACCACGTATTCTTTGGTGCCGTTGGCGGCCTGTTCGCTGAAACCGGGCCGGTAGCTTTCCTCCTGTTTGCCGCAAGCGCTCAGCAGCACTATCGCCAATAACAAGCCCCATCGTTTCATTGCGTTCCCCCGCCTGCGTTTTATGCATTGTGGCGTCATGCTACTCCCGCCTCTCCCGCAACTTCAAGCATAAGGTTTTGCGGGCGAGGTTTCTTAATTAATAAATTCCTGCAATAATCGGAGCGCGTAAACGGTATGAATGATTATTGGGGTTTTAAGATGGCGATGACACAAGACGATTTAAAACGCGCGGTGGCCCAGGCGGCGATTGCGTATGTGCCGGCGGATTGCATTGTCGGTGTGGGGACGGGCTCGACGGCTAATTTTTTTATTGACGAGTTGGCCAGGATCAAGCATAAATTGCGCGGTGCAGTGGCGAGTTCCGAGGCTTCCGCCAAGCGTTTGCAAGGCCATGGCATCGAAGTGGTTTCCCTGAACGACGCGGGTGAGTTGCCGGTGTATGTGGATGGTGCGGACGAAATCACGCGCCATTTGCACATGGTTAAAGGCGGGGGCGGCGCGCTGACGCGCGAAAAAATTGTCGCGGCGGCCAGCAAAAAATTCGTGTGCGTGTGCGATGCCAGCAAGCTGGTGGATGTGCTGGGCAAGTTCCCGCTGCCGATCGAAGTGATCCCCATGGCGCGCAGCTATATCGCGCGCGAGGTGGTCAAGCTGGGCGGTCATCCCAAACTGCGCGAAGGCTGCACCACGGATAACGGCAATATCATCTTGGATGTGCATGGTCTGCAAATCCTGAATCCGGTCGAGTTGGAAACGGCGCTGAATCATTTGCCCGGAGTTGTGACGAACGGATTGTTTGCGCGCCGCGGCGCGGATGTGCTGTTGTTGGGAACCCGCGATGGGGTGCAGACAATTACATTGTGATTTCACTGTTGTCATAAAAAATTCATGGCGCGTCGGTAGCATGACCCGATTGTAAAAATTTCAATAAGGAACAGCCATGGCGAATAGCGAACATACCTCCAAGCAGTTTGATGCCGAACTTGAAGCGGTGCGTGCTCGCGTGCTACAGATGGGGGGGTTGGTAGAAAGTCAGATTCGCCTGGCGATCGAGTCGCTTATTTCCGGCGATGTGGAGCTCATGAATAGGGTCATTGACGACGATCATCGCGTCAACGCCATGGAGGTCGAGATCGACGAAAGCTGCAACCATATCCTCGTGAGGCGCCAGCCTGCGGCGGGTGATTTGCGCATGATTATGACGGTCATCAAGACCATCACCGACCTTGAACGCATCGGCGATGAAGCGGAGAAAATTGCGCGCATGGCCAAGCTGTTGTCGCAAAAAGAACGCCTGCGCCACCCGCGTTACCACCAGATCAAACACGCTTCCGATATTGCGCTCGATATGTTGCGCAAGTCGCTGGACGCCTTTGCGCGCCTGGACTTGGGCTCTGCGGCACAGGTTGTGCGCCAGGACGAGCAGGTGGACGAAGAATTCCGTTCCATCATGCGCTACCTCATTACTTTCATGATGGAAGATCCGCGCACGATCTCCACTTCGCTGGAGATATTGTTCGTGGCCAAGGCTATCGAGCGTATCGGCGACCATGCCAAAAACATGTGCGAATATGTCGTCTACATGGTCAAGGGACGCGATGTGCGTCACGTGAGCGTGGAAGAGTTCGAGCGCGAAGTGCGCGAATAAAGGGGTGTCCGTGCCGCAGCAGCAGCCCATACTCGCAGCGGTCGACCTCGGTTCAAACAGCTTTCGTTTGCAAGTCGCTCGGGTGGATAACGAGCAGATTTACCTGTTGGATGGTCTGCGCGAACCGGTGCGTCTCGCCGCCGGCCTGACCGAAAACAAACTCCTCGATAAAGAATCCCAGCAGCGTGCCTTGGCTTGCCTGCAACGTTTCGGCGAGCGCTTGCGCGGCCTGCCGCGCGAGGCGGTGCGCGCAGTGGGGACAAATTCATTGCGCGTGGCCAAAAATGCGCCTGAATTCTTGCCCCAGGCCGAAGCGGCGCTGGGCTTCCCTATTGAAGTCATCGCGGGACGCGAAGAAGCCCGCCTTATCTATCTCGGTGTCGCGCACGGTTTGCCGCAATCTGCCGGGAAGCGTCTGGTCATGGATATCGGCGGCGGCTCGACGGAATTCATCATCGGCAGCGGGCTTGAGCCGATCAAGCTGGAAAGTTTGTATATGGGGTGTGTGAGTTACAGCTTGCGCTATTTCCCCGATGGGAAGACCACTAAAAGCAACCTTAAGCAAGCCGAGATTGCCGCGCGCAACGAATTGCAGACTATCGTGGGCGATTATCGGCAAACGGGCTGGGGTATCGCGCTGGGCTCTTCAGGCAGCGCCCGTGTGTTGTGCGACATTCTTGAGCAAAACGGCTATAGCGAGGCGGGCATCACCCGCGACGGGCTGGAGCAATTGCGCACTGAATTGATACGGGTCGGCGATATACGCCGCCTGGAATTGCAGGGCTTGAAATCGGACCGTGTCCCGGTGTTGCCGGGCGGTTTTGCCATTATGTATGCTGCGCTGAACGAATTGGGCATTGAGCAGATGGTGCCGGCGCTGGGCGCGTTGCGCGAAGGCGTGTTGTATGACCTGTTCGGCCGCTTCCATAATCACGACATGCGCGACGTGACCGTGCAGCAGTTCATGCGCCGTTACCATGTGGATGTGCGCCAGGCCGAACGGGTTGCGCGGCTGTCCGGTGTCTTGGCGCAGCAATTTCTCGAAGGCCATCCCAATGAGGAGGTGTTGCGCCTGCTGGAATGGGCATCGCGCCTGCATGAAATCGGTATTAGCGTTGCACACAGCGGCTTCCATAAACATACCGCCTACATATTGAAAAATGCCGACATGCCCGGTTTTTCCAAGAAAGAACAAGACCGCCTGAGCATTCTGGCGCTTGCGCAACGCGGTAATTTGGAAAAAATACGCGGGCAACTTTTCACCACGTTCACCACAGAAGATATTTCTTTAGTAATGGCGCTACGCCTGTCCACGGTGTTCTATCGCAACCGTAGCGACGCGCCCTTGCCTGCGATGCAGGGTCGTTTTAGCGGTACCAAGTTTCATCTCGCGTTGCAGGCTGGTTGGCGCGCGCAAAACCCCCTTACCGACACGGCGCTGCAAGAAGAAGCAAAGCAATGGCGCGAGTGGGGAGTGACCTTGCAAGTCGTTGAGGGTTAGTTGCCTTCCAGCCGACATTCACTGTCTCCCAGTTCTGTAATCTGGGTTAAACTCCGCGCCGAAGCTGGCTAGACAGTCGCCGCGTGCCTTGTCGCACGGGGAGGAAAGTCCGGGCTCCACAGAGCAGGATGCCGGTTAACGACCGGACGCCGTGAGGCGATGGAAAGTGCCACAGAAAACACACCGCCGATGGCTGCGCAAGCAGATCAGGTAAGGTTGAAATGGCGAGGTAAGAGCTCACCGCGCTGGTGGCAACATCAGCGGCAGGGTAAACCCCATCCGGAGCAAGACCAAATAAGCAGGCCATGACGTGGCTCGCGTCGCCTGCGGGTAGGTTGCTTGAGCGTCAGGTAACGAAACGCCTAGAGGAATGACTGTCCACGACAGAACCCGGCTTACCGGCTGGCTTCACCTTGCCTTTTTCACTGCATGCCAAAGCGCTTAAGCTGAATTATTTACGGACAAGCTCTAAGCTCCCCAATCCCTCCGTTGTTTTGTCGAATTGCCCGAATATCTAGATCATCCATAACAAACAACTTTAGATTGTTTGCGCAATCCATTGCTTTATAAGCAAATTTATTTTGCATTAACGGTTTTTGCTAACTCATTGTCCCGTAACGAAAAAACCTGTTTTTTGGCTTGACCCTGCCTATTTTTTTCAATATAGTGGTGTAGAGTAGTGAAAAGTGGGTTTTTGTGGGTGAATCAAATCAGGGCGTGATGGATGTTTCAGGGGGCGACACAACTCAATCTGGATGGCAAGGGGCGACTCGCGATACCGACCCGGCATCGCGACATGTTGTTTGCACACTGCGCCGGTCAGCTGGTGTTGACTGCCGATGCGGATGGTTGCCTCTTGGTGTATCCGCAACCCGAGTGGCAGCCCATTCGCGAGAAGTTGATGAAGCTCTCCGCTTTCGACCCGCGCATTCGCACGTTGCAAAGATTCCTGGTTGGTCATGCGGAAGATGCGGTGATGGATGCCGCAGGACGCGTGCTGGTCTCGCCGACCTTGCGCAGTTATGCCGTGCTGGACAAGCGCGTAATGCTGGTGGGGCAGGGCAATAAATTCGAGTTGTGGGACGAGGCGCGCTGGCAGGCGCAGAACGAGAAGATGACCGGTTTTACTGCGGACAACCTGCCGCCTGAACTGGCTGGTTTTAC
Organism: Gallionellaceae bacterium; assembly: GCA_004297065.1. Taxonomy (GTDB): domain Bacteria; phylum Pseudomonadota; class Gammaproteobacteria; order Burkholderiales; family Gallionellaceae; genus PALSA-1006. The sequence goes on along the minus strand of SCUU01000011.1, from coordinate 26,844 downwards.
GCTGTGAGCGATGGGCTGGTTCACGCGACCGTCTTGCTGGATGAAGCAGTCGAAGCATTACAGGTCAAGCCGGATGGTGTGTATGTGGATTGTACGTTCGGGCGCGGTGGCCACAGTCGCCTGATATTGGAAAAACTGGATGCGCAAGGCCGCCTGATCGCGCTGGACAAAGACCCGCTGGCGATCAAGTCGGCACAGGCGATCAGCGATGCGCGCTTTCAGATCGTGCATAGCGGCTTCGAGCACCTGAGCGAAGTGTTGCGTGAACTGGGTGCCGGGAAGGTGGATGGCGTGTTGTTGGACTTGGGGGTGTCCTCGCCGCAACTGGACGATGCGCAACGCGGATTCAGTTTTCGTTTCGATGCGCCGCTGGATATGCGCATGGACACGAGTCGTGGCGAGACGGCGGCGCAGTGGTTGGCGACGGTGGATGAAGGCTTATTGGCGGAGGTGATTGGTGGCTACGGCGAAGAACGGTTTGCTAGGAAGATTGCAAGAGCGCTTGTTGCTTCGCGCAAAGAAACGCCCATCCTCACCACGCGGCAACTCAGCGAGATCGTCGCGCAAAACGTGCGCTCCCGCGAGCCCGGGAAAAATCCGGCGACACGCACCTTTCAGGCTATACGGATTTATATCAACCGCGAACTCGAAGAGCTCGAGAATGTGTTACCGCAGTGTGCGGATAGCCTGAAGGTCGGCGGAAGAATGGCCGTGATCAGTTTTCATTCCCTAGAAGATCGTCTCGTAAAACGCTTCATGCGCGATATGGCGCAGGGCGACAAGTTGCCGCGCAACCTGCCGATCCGCGCCGCCGAAATCCCGCCGGGAAAGATCAGGCTCGTCGGCAAGGCGATCCATGCTTCGGGGCAAGAGTTGGAGCTCAATCCGCGCGCGCGCAGTGCCGTGTTGCGCGTAGCCGAGTACACGGGAGGGTCGCATGCTTAGGCTGAACCTGTTTCTGTTGTGTCTGGCGATAGTGTGCGCCTTGGCTGTGGTGACTTCACAACACAAGGCGCGCAAGCATTTTATCGAGTTGCAGGCAGAAAAGGATAAGGCGCGGCAAATGGAAGTGGAGTGGGGGCAGTTGCAATTGGAGCAAAGCACCCTGGCGCTGCCCGCTCGCGTAGAGAAGATTGCCAGCCATCAGTTGCAGATGCAGATGCCGCAAGGCGAACAGATCCAATTTGTGCGCATCGATGCCAACGGGGTGACGCCGTGATGCATCGCGCCAACAACATGCGGACGAGCGGGCAAATGGCGCTGCCGCCATGGCGTTCGCGTCTGCTGTTCGTCTTGCTGCTCGGGGGACTGGGCGGCCTGCTGGTGCGCGGCATTTATTTGCAGGGGATACACAACGACTTCCTCCAGCAAAAAGGCGATGCGCGTTACGGCAGGGTAATCGACATTAACGCCCACCGCGGCTTGATCGGCGACCGTAATGGCGAGCCGCTGGCAATCAGTACGCCGGTCGAGTCGATATGGGCCAGCCCGCAGGACGTCGAGGCGGCACCGGAACAGGTTATGCAACTGGCGATGATTCTCGGGATGAATGCGAACGAATTGAGGGGGCGTTTGTTCGATTCGTCGCACGATTTCATCTACCTGAAACGGCAAATACCGCCGGAGCAGGCCGAGAAGGTGGTGCGGCTGGGGATAGCGGGCGTGTCGTTGAAGCGCGAATACCGCCGCTACTATCCCGGCGGCGAGGTGACCTCGCATTTGCTGGGCTTCACCGACGTGGACGATAACGGGCAGGAAGGCATCGAACTGGCATTGCAGGCGCAACTGGGCGGCAAGGCCGGGAGCCAGCGCGTCATCAAAGACCGGCGCGGGCACATCGTCGAGGATGTGGCCAGTTTGCGCGCGCCCAAGGAAGGCACCGATATTGCGCTGAGCCTGGATAACAAGCTCCAGTTTCTGGCGTTCCGCGAAATCAAACAGGCGGTGGAACAGCACAAAGCCAAGGCCGGTTCCGTTGTGGTGCTGGACGCCAAGAGCGGCGAGGTACTGGCGCTGGCCAACTGGCCCTCCTACAACCCCAACAACCGCGAGAAACCGAGCGCCAGCCTGTTGCGCAACCGCGTGGTGACCGACCTGTTCGAGCCCGGCTCGACCATGAAGCCGTTCACGGTGGCGGCGGCCTTGGAGTTGGGCAAATTCACCCCCAATTCCGTTATCAATACCGAGCATGGCGTGTACACCGTGGGCGGTCGCAAGATACACGACACCCATCCCGAAGCATCGCTCACCGTGGCGCAGGTGATACAAAAATCCAGCAACGTGGGCGCTTCCAAGATCGCGCTGTCGATGAGGCCGGAGCAATTCTGGCATAGCCTGAACGAGAACGGTTTCGGCGCGCAGACAGGTTGCGAGTTTCCCGGCGAGGCCGCGGGCAAGCTGCGCGATTTCGCCAAATGGAAGCCTATCGAACAGGCCACCATGTCGTATGGCAACGGCATTTCCGTGAACCTGCTGCAATTGGCGCGGGCCTATACCGTATTTGCCAACGATGGCGAACTGAAGCCGGTGACATTGCTCAAGCGGGATGTGCCGCCTGTGGGTACGCAGGTTTATTCGCCCGTGACGGCACATGCTGTGCGCGACATGTTGGAAATGGTGGTCAAGCCGGGAGGGACTGCGCCGCAAGCGCAGATCACCGGCTACCGCGTTGCGGGTAAAACCGGTACGGCGCACAAGCTCGAGGGCGGCCATTACGTGAACAAGTATATCGCCTCGTTCGTGGGGATGGCACCGGCATCCAACCCGCGCCTGATCGTGGCCGTGATGATTAACGAGCCCGGCGGAGCCGCATACTATGGCGGGCAAGTCGCCGCGCCCGCATTCGGCAACGTGATGGGGGCGGCACTGCGCTTGCTCAATGTGCCGAACGACGCACCGCTCGACAACGTGATGCAGCCAGGCCCCGCCGATTTTGTTGCGGAGGAAGTATGAGCCACTTCCATCCCGGATTGCTGGATGCGCTGGGAGTGAAAATCACCCGTCTGGTGACCGACAGTCGTCTGGTCGGGCGGGGCGACACCTTTGTGGCTTATCCGGGCGCGCAGGTGGACGGCAGGCAGTTCATCGCGCAGGCGATTGCCGGCGGTGCCAATGCCGTGATATGGGAAGCGAAAAATTTCGTTTGGGACGAGTCGTGGCAAGTGCCGCACCTGGCGCTTGCGGAACTGCGCCAGCAGGCGGGGGCGCTGGCCGACCATGTTTACGGCGCACCTTCCCGGAATCTGTGGATGGTGGGGGTGACCGGTACCAACGGCAAGACTACCTGCAGTCACTGGATCGCGCGCGCACTGGATGCGCAGGGGCGCAAGAGCGCCCTGCTGGGAACGCTGGGCAACGGCTTCCCCGCCGCGTTGCAGCCCACGCCGAACACCACGCCGGAAGCGATTACCGTACATGGTTTGCTGGCCGATTATGTCCGGCAAGGGGCGCGGGCGGCTGCAATGGAAGTCTCTTCGCACGCGCTGGCGCAGGGGCGGGTCAACAGCGTGCACTACGATGTGGCCTTGCTCACCAACCTGAGCCGCGACCATCTCGATTATCACGGCGATATGCATAGCTACGCCGCCGCCAAACGTCGCTTGTTCGACTGGGCGCATCTCAAATGCGCCGTGCTGAACCTGGACGATGCGTTCGGTGCCGAACTGGCCGACGCATTGCGCGATGCCGGGGTCGAAGTGGTGGGCTATGGTTTGAGCGAGAGTGCGTTGCAATTGGCCGAGCGTCTCGGTATCCGCATGGTGTTCGGACGGGAACTGCGCATGAACGCGCAGGGTATGGATATGCGCATCCATTCCAGTTGGGGCGGAGCGGAGTTGCACAGCCGTCTGGTCGGGCGTTTCAATGCGGCCAATTTGCTGGGCACGCTGGCGGTGCTGCTGGTGAGCGGCATCGAGCTGCACGCTGCGGTGAACGAACTCGCGCAGCAAAAAGCGGTGCCCGGACGTATGCAGACGCTGGGCGGCAAAGATAAACCGACCGTCGTGGTCGATTACGCGCACACGCCGGATGCGCTGGAAAAGGTATTGCAAGCCCTGCGCGAAGTCACCGCACCCGGCGGCGGAAAAATCATTTGCGTGTTCGGTTGCGGCGGAGATCGCGATCGCGGCAAACGTCCGATGATGGGCACCGTCGCGTCGCGCTTTGCCGATGTGTGCATTGTCACCAGCGATAACCCGCGCAGCGAGAGTCCCAAGGCCATCATCGACGCGATCCTGTTCGGGGTCGAGGGCGATGCGTACCAGGTCATCGAGGACAGGGCCCGTGCTATCGGCCATGCGATCGCCGCTGCGCGCGCTGCGGATACCGTGTTGGTTGCGGGCAAAGGGCACGAGGATTATCAGGAAATCAACGGGGTGAAATATCCGTTCAGCGACAGCGAAGTGGTGCGGCGCGCCTTGAGCGTATGGGCGCCGGTCGACCCGACGCGGGAATGGGGCACAACATGATGCAGCTCTCGCAAGCCGCAAAAATATTGGGTGGCACGCTCATCGGGCCGGACGTGAAGTTCGACGCGGTCTCCACGGACAGCCGCACCATCGCGCCGGGCGATTTGTTTGTGGCGCTGCAAGGCGAGCGTTTCGACGGCTGCGAATTCGTTGCGAAGGCGATCGAAGATGGCGCGGCTGCGGCATTGGTCAATGCCGACAGCTATAAAAAGAGCGCGGCGCTGCTGGCTGCGAATTCCCCGATTCTTGCCGTGGAAGATACGCGGCTGGCCCTCGGTCAATTGGCCGCGTACTGGCGCAAACAGTTCGCCATTCCCTTGCTCGGCATTACCGGCAGCAACGGCAAAACCACGGTGAAAGAAATGCTGGCCGCCATCCTGCGCGCACATACGGGCGATGCGGATGCCGTGCTGGCGACCCAAGGCAACCTGAACAACGACATCGGCATGCCGCTGACTTTGCTCAAGCTGCGCGCAACGCACCGTTACGCGGTGATCGAGATGGGCATGAATCATCCGGGAGAAATCGGCTATCTGACGCGGCTCGCCTGTCCCGATGTGGCCTTGGTGAATAACGCCGCCAGCGCGCATTTGGCCGGGCTGGGGACGGTCGAGTCGGTAGCGCGCGCCAAAGGCGAGATATTTGCCGGGTTGGCAGCGCAGGGTGTTGCCGTCATCAATGCCGACGACGAATTCGCGCCGCTGTGGCGCGCGGAGGCGGGCGGGCATCGTGTTATCGATTTCGGTTTGGGGGCGCAAGCCGGCGTGCATGCCAGTTGGCATGCGCAAGGTTTTGGCGCGTACATCGACGCGATCACGCCGCAGGGCGCGTTCGCGGTCGGGTTGCAGGTGCCGGGCGCACATAACGTGCGCAACGCGCTGGCCGCCACGGCAGCCGCCATTGCGGTGAGCATACCGTTGCCCGCGATTGCCGCCGGGCTGAAAAATTTCGGCGGGGTGGCGGGGCGTTTGCAGCGCAAGGCGGCATTGCACGGCGCGGCATTGATCGACGACACCTACAACGCCAATCCGGCTTCCCTGCTGGCGGCATTGAAAGTGTTGGCGCAAGCGCCGGGCAAGAAAATTCTGGTGTTGGGCGATATGGGCGAGTTGGGCGCGGATGCGCCGCGCTTGCATGCCGAGATCGGTGCGGAGGCGCGCAACCTGGGGATACAGAAATTGCTGGCATTGGGCGACCTGAGCGCTTATGCCGTGGATGAGTTCGGCGCGGGCGCGACGCACTTCAAACGCATCGAGGATTTGTTCGCCTGCCTGGAGCAGTACCTCGATGCCGACAGCACGGTGCTGGTGAAGGGTTCGCGGTTCATGAAGATGGAGCGGGTGGTGCAGCACTGCACCGCCTTGCAATAGGAGAACGTATGTTATTGGCACTCGCCCAGTGGTTTGCACAAGACGTCAGGACATTCAGCGTGTTCAACTACATCACGCTGCGCGCCGTGCTGGCCGCGATGACGGCCTTGTTTATTTCGTTCCTGGTCGGCCCGGCGATGATCCGCAAGCTGGCTGCAATGAAAATCGGCCAGGCCGTGCGCAGCGACGGTCCGCAGACGCATCTGGTCAAAGCCGGTACGCCGACCATGGGCGGCGCGCTGATTCTGACCTCGGTCGCCATCACCACTTTGTTGTGGGGCGATTTGAGCAACCCCTACATCTGGGTGGTGCTGCTCACGACGTTGGGCGTCGGCGCCATTGGCTGGGTGGACGATTACCGCAAGGTGGTGCACCGCAATTCGGACGGGCTTTCGGCCAAAGCCAAAATGTTCTGGCAGTCGCTCATCGCGCTGACAGTGGGCGTCTACCTGTGGACACATGCGAGCCTGCCCGCGCATACCGAACTGATCGTACCGTTCTTCAAATATGCCGTATTCCCGTTGGGTGCATCGGCGTTCATCGTGCTGGTATATCTGGTGATCGTCGGCAGCAGCAATGCGGTGAATCTCACGGACGGTTTGGACGGCTTGGCCATCATGCCGACGGTGATGGTGGCGGGTGCGCTGGCGATTTTCGCCTATGTCGCCGGACACGTGGTGTTCGCCAAATATCTGGGTGTGCCGCACATCCCCGGTGCCGGCGAGCTGGCCGTGTTTTGCGCGGCGATTGCGGGAGCGGGCTTGGCCTTCCTGTGGTTCAACGCCTATCCGGCGGAAGTCTTCATGGGCGATGTGGGCGCATTGGCGCTGGGGGCCGCGCTGGGGGTGGTGGCGGTGATCGTGCGCCAGGAAATCGTGCTGTTCATCATGGGCGGCGTGTTCGTGCTGGAAGCGGTATCGGTGATGTTGCAGGTATCGTATTTCAAATACACCAAGAAAAAATCCGGTGTGGGCAAGCGCATCTTCCTGATGGCGCCGCTACATCACCATTTCGAGCAGAAGGGCTGGAAAGAGACTCAAGTCGTGGTGAGATTTTGGATCATCACTATGTTGTTGGTGTTATTGGGATTGGCGACATTGAAGTTGAGATAAAACGGAGTCGTTAGTCGCTAGACGTTAGTTATTAGTTGGCGTTGTCCGCTGCGCGGGCTTCGCTTTAACTGACGTCTAGCGACTAACGACTGATTTTAGGAGGCGCAATGAACAGTTTGGCTGACAAATCGGTGCTGGTTCTCGGTCTCGGGGAGACCGGGCTGTCGCTCGTGCGCTGGTTGCTGGTGCATGGCGCGAAAGTGCGCGTTGCCGATAGCCGCGATGCGCCGCCCGCCCTTGCCGTTTTGCAGGCCCATCATCCGCAGGTCGAGGCGCGTTGCGGGATATTCCGCGGCGAATTGCTGGACGGCATCGAGCTTATCGCGATCAGTCCCGGTCTTTCCTTGTCCGAGCCTCTTGTGCAAAAGGCGCTGGCGCGCGGTATTGCGGTCGTCGGCGACATCGAATTGTTCGCGCAATCGCTCCCCAAAGAGAATCCGCCCAAAGTCATCGCGATTACCGGAGCCAACGGCAAGACGACCGTTACCAGCATGGTGGGGGCGATGTGCCGTGCCGCCGGACTGGACACCGAAGTGGCGGGGAATATCTCGCCTGCCGTGCTGGATGTGTTGATCCGGCGTCAGGGCAAACATCCCGATGTGTGGGTGCTGGAGCTGTCCAGCTTCCAGTTGGAAACGACCTATACCCTGAGCGCGGACGCCGCCAGTGTGCTCAACATCAGCGAAGATCACCTGGACCGTTATAGCGACATGGCCGATTACATCGCGGCCAAGGCGCGCATCTTCCGTTGCGACGGGCGCAGCAGCGTGCAGGTGCTGAACCGCGACGATGCGGAAAGTATGGCGATGGGGTTGCGCGAACGCCTGATCCAGACCTTCGGTGTGGAAACGCCGCCGCTGGCCGGCAACGATCTGGGCATCGCCCGCGAAGCCGATGAGATATGGCTGGTGGAAGGTTCGCGCCGCCTGATGAATGCCGCCGAATTGCAAGTGGCCGGGCTGCACAACGTGTCCAATGCGCTCGCCGCCCTTGCCTTATGCCGTGCGGTAGGGTTGCCGATGGCGCCGTTGCTGCATGCCCTGCGCGCCTTCAAGGGCTTGCCGCATCGGGTCGAGAAAGTGGCCGAGATCAACGGGGTGACTTATTACGACGATTCCAAAGGCACCAATGTCGGCGCAACCGTGGCCGCGCTTAAAGGCCTGGGGCGTCCGACGGTGATTATTCTCGGCGGCGACGGCAAGGGACAGGATTTCACACCGCTGCAAAACGCGGTGACGGAGCATGTGCGCGTGGCGGTGCTGATCGGGCGCGATGCACCAAAGATTGCCGAAGCGCTGCAAGAATGCGGCGCACCGCTCATGACGGCGCGCGACATGAACGAGGCGGTACGCATCAGCGCCGCCGAAGCGCAACCGGGCGATGCGGTGTTGATGTCTCCCGCCTGCGCCAGCTTCGATATGTTCAGGGATTACCAGCATCGCGCGGAGGTATTTGTTGCGGCGGTGCGCGCACTGGAGGCGGGGGCGACATGACGGGTGCCAGTCCGGGCTATCCGCGCCGCGTCATGGCGGACTACGACACCGTGCTGACCTGGATCGTCGCGGCGCTGCTGGCTATCGGCCTGGTGATGGTGTACTCCGCTTCTATTGCGACAGCCGAGGCGGGCAAGTTCACCGGCTATCAACCCGCCTACTACCTGATGCGCCATGCGATTTTTATCATGGTCGGCCTGCTGGCCGGGATCGTAGTGTTTCAGGTGCCTACGCAAACCTGGCAAAACTTGGCGCCCTACTTGTTCCTGTTCGGCGTGGTGCTGCTGATTCTGGTGTTGTTACCCGGCGTGGGGCGCGCGGTGAACGGCAGCCGGCGTTGGCTGTCGTTGTCCGTCATTAATCTGCAACCATCCGAGTTGATGAAGCTGTTTGCCGTGCTGTATGCGGCCGATTACACCGTGCGCAAGGGCGCGGTGAAAGACAGTCTGAGCAAGGCATTTTTCCCGATGTTTGGCGTGATGGCGCTGGTGGGCATGTTGTTGCTACTGGAACCGGATATGGGCGCATTCGTGGTCATCCTTGCTATCGCCATGTGTACGTTGTGGCTGGGCGGTTTCAATCTCAAGATATTCGGCGGCCTGGTTATCGCGTTGCCTGTCGCATTCGCGGCGCTGATCCTGTCGTCGCCCTACCGCATGCAGCGCGTCATCGGTTTCATGGACCCGTGGTCAGACCCTTATGGCAAAGGTTATCAACTGAGCCATGCGCTCATTGCGTTCGGGCGCGGCGAGTGGTTCGGCGTGGGACTGGGTGCCAGCGTGGAAAAACTGTTTTACCTGCCGGAAGCGCATACCGATTTTCTGTTGGCGGTGATTGCCGAAGAACTGGGTTTCTTTGGCGTGTGCGCCGTGATTGCCCTGTTCGGCTGGCTGATCGTGCGCGCCTTTGCCATCGGCCGTCAGGCGGCGATGGAGGGCAGATTGTTCGCCGCGCTGGTGGCGCAGGGTATCGCCGTATGGCTGGGCGTGCAGGCGATGATCAACATCGGTGTGAACATGGGCGTGCTGCCGACCAAGGGATTGACCCTGCCGTTCCTGAGTTTCGGCGGCAGCGGCGTGGTGGTGAACTGCGTGGCGGTGGCGGTGCTGTTGCGCATTGACTACGAGAACCGGCGCGTGGCGCGGGGGTTGCCGATATGAAAAATCACAAACAAATTTGTCCACGAAAGACACGAAAGAACACGAACACCCCCGCTGCTACAGGTTGTTTCATTTCGTGCATTTCGTGTCTTTCGTGGACAAATGGTTTTGGGGTGAAGTTATGAGCCGCACCATCCTCATCATGGCAGGCGGTACCGGCGGGCATATTTATCCCGGGCTGGCGGTCGCGGATGCTTTGCATGCGCAGGGCTGGAACGTGGTGTGGCTGGGTGCGCCGCATAGCATGGAAGCGGAACTGGTGCCGAAGCATGGTTATCCCGTGGCTTGGGTGAACTTCTCCGGCGTGCGCGGCAAAGGGTTATTGCGTTTATTGGCGTTGCCGTTCACGTTGCTGCGCGCATTGGGACAGAGCGCTGTCGCGATCTTCCGTCACCGTCCAGACGTGGTGCTGGGTATGGGCGGATACATCACCCTGCCGGGCGGATTGATGGCGGCGTTGCTGCGCCGTCCGCTGGTCATACACGAACAGAATTCCATCGCGGGCTTGAGCAATAAGGTGTTGGCAAAAATATCGACGCGCGTGTTGAGCGGCTTTCCGAACGTGCTGAACAAAACGACATGGTGCGGCAATCCGGTGCGCGCCGATATCGCCGCCGTCGCAACGCCGCAAACACGTTTTGCGGACCGTGGCGGCAAATTGAATGTATTGGTGGTGGGAGGCAGCTTGGGCGCGCGGGCGCTCAACGAGGCATTGCCGCAGGCGCTGGCGTTATTGAGCGAGCAGGAGCGGCCCAACGTCTTGCACCAGACCGGCAAGAAACATTTCGAGACGGTGCAGCAACTGTATGCGAAAGCGGGCATGAGCGCCGACGCCAGGCCGTTTCTCGACGACATGGCGCAACAGTATGCCCGTGCCGACTTGGTGATTTGCCGCGCGGGCGCGTTGACCATCGCCGAACTCGCGGCGGCGGGTGTGGCCAGCGTGCTGGTCCCGTTCCCGTTCGCGGTGGACGATCACCAGACGCATAACGCGCGCTTTTTGAGCGAGCAAGGTGCGGCGATATTGCTGCCGCAAAAAGAATTGAATGCGGAAAAACTGGCGCAACTGTTGCGAGGGTTTAATCGCGAGAAACTGCTGGCGATGGCACAAGCCGCGCGCAGCCTGGCGAAGCCGGATGCGACCGCGCAAGTGGCAAAAGTCTGCATGGAGTTAGCGGGATGAGAAGTGAAAAGCAAATCGTCCACGAAAGACACGAAACTCACGAAAAAGGATGGATGGTCGTGTTTGTGCCTTTCGTGTTTTTCGTGGACAAATGAGGGGTTGATGTGAAGCACAAAATCAAACATATCCACTTCGTCGGCATCGGCGGTTCCGGCATGAACGGGATCGCCGAGGTGTTGCTCAATCTGGGGTTCCAGGTGAGCGGTTCCGACTTGGCGGAAAGTGCGGTCACGCAACGCTTGCAGGCGCTGGGTGCGGCCATCCATTACGGGCACGACAGCAGGAACCTGCAAGATGCCGATGCGGTGGTGACCTCGACGGCCGTCAAGGCGGACAACCCGGAAGTCGTGGCGGCGCGCGAAAGGCGCATCCCGATTGTTCCCCGCGCGGTGATGCTGGCGGAGTTGATGAGGTTGCGCCAAGGTATCGCGGTGGCGGGCACGCACGGCAAGACGACGACGACTTCGCTGGTGACCAGCGTGCTGGCCAAGGGCGGCTACGACCCGACTTTTGTGATCGGCGGACGGCTCAACAGCAGCGGCGCAAATGCGCGGCTCGGCACCGGCGAGTTCATCGTGGCCGAAGCGGATGAATCGGATGCGTCCTTCCTGTATCTCACGCCGATTCTTGCGGTGGTCACCAATATCGACGCCGACCACATGGAGACTTACGGGCACGACTTCAACAAGCTGAAGCAGGCTTTCGTCGATTTCGTCGAGCGCCTGCCGTTCTACGGGCGCGCCATGCTGTGCGTGGACGATGCCAATGTGCGCGAGATTCTGCCGCGCATCAGCAAACCGGTGACCACTTACGGCTTCGGCGAAGAGGCGCAGATACGCGCCGTGAGCGTACGGCACGAGGGCGGCAAGATGTGCTTTACGGCGCTGTGCCGCCATAACAGCGGTTGCGACACGTTACTGGCGGAGCCAGCCGACTGCGGGAGCAACCGCACAGTCGCCCCTCCCGCACCAGACGGTTCCACCGCGCCGAGTCGGGGCGACACGCCGCTGGATATGGAGGTCACGCTCAATCTGGCCGGCCTGCACAACGTGCTGAATGCGCTGGCCGCCATTGCGGTCGGACTGGAAGTGGGTGTTGCGCCCTCCGCCATCGTCGCGGCGCTGGTCGAGTTCGAGGGCGTGGGGCGGCGCATGCAGCGTTATGGAGAAATTGCGCTTCCAGACGGAGGCTCATTTACTCTGATCGACGACTATGGGCATCACCCCGTGGAAATGAAAGCCACGCTTGCAGCGGTGCGCGGCGCTTTCCCGGACAAACGTTTGTTGCTGGCTTTCCAGCCGCACCGCTACACGCGCACACGCGACCTGTTCGAGGACTTTGTGAAAGTGATGTCCTCGGTGGATGTGCTGGCCTTGGCTGAGGTCTATGCGGCAGGCGAAGCGCCCATCGTGGCGGCTGACGGGCGCGCCTTGATGCACGCGCTGCGTTTGTCGGGGCAGAACGAGGCGGTGTTCGTCGAGAACATCGCCGACATGCCGCGGACTATTTTGCAAATGGCGAAAAATGGCGATGTGGTGCTGACCATGGGGGCGGGTTCCATCGGCGGCGTACCGGGAGAACTGGTGCGGGGTGCGGGGTGCTGAGCATGTGCGCAAATCCAAAAACTTCGCACTCGGCACTCAGTACTCAGCACTCGGTACTGAGTTTGCGCGGAGAGATGCTTCACGACGAACCCATGTCGCGCCACACGAGTTGGCGTGCCGGTGGCAGCGCGCAGCGTTTGTATCGCCCTGCCGACCTCGCCGATCTGCAAGCGTTTTTGCGCCAACTGCCCGCGGACGAGCCGCTGCTTGCCGTGGGGCTGGGCAGCAACCTGTTGGTGCGCGACGGCGGTTTTCGCGGCACGGTGTTGCTGATGCACGGCGCGCTGAACGATCTGCGTATGGGCGGTGATTTGCTCTATGTCCAGGCGGGTGTGGCGGGTGCCAAGCTGGCGCGCTTTGCCGCGGCGAACAATTTTTGCGGCGCGGAATTTTTTGCCGGCATCCCGGGCACATTGGGGGGCATGTTGGCGATGAATGCGGGCTGCTACGGCAGCGAGACCTGGCAGCAGGTGCAGCGCGTGCAGGTGCTGACGCGCAGCGGCGAACTGCTGGAGCGCGTGCCGCAGGAGTATGAGATCGGCTATCGCCATGTGGCGTTGAAGGGGGGAGAGGGAAGAGGGAAGGGCAAGGCCACGGAGCGCGAAGCCTCTCTTCCCCCTTCTCCCCCCCCCATTTTTGAAGAATTCCTTCCCCAAGAAGAGTTTTTCGTCGGTGCATGGCTGAGTCTGGAAACGGGCGATGTGGAAAAAGCGCGCCAGGACATCAAGGCGCTGATGGAGAAGCGCAGTGCCAGCCAGCCTTTGCGGCAACCGAATGCGGGTTCGGTGTTCCGCAATCCGCCGGGCGATCATGCGGCGAGATTGATCGAGGGTTGCGGGTTGAAAGGCAAGCACATCGGCGGCGCGCAGGTGTCGGAGAAACATGCCAACTTCATCGTCAACGCGGGCGATGCGACGGCGGCAGATATCGAGAGCCTGATCGAGGAAGTGCGTGCGACAGTAGAGCGCAAGACCGGAGTGCAGTTGCACCCGGAGGTGAGAATCGTAGGAGAACGGATTTGAGTAAGTTCGGAAAAGTGGCGGTGTTGTTCGGCGGGCGCTCGGCGGAGCGCGAGGTGTCGTTGAAGAGCGGCGCGGCGGTATTGGCGGCGTTGCAACGCAGCGGCGTCGATGCGCATGCCTTCGATCCGGCTGAGCGCGATCTGTCCGATCTCAAAAAAGAGAAGTTCGAGCGCGTGTTCAATATCCTGCACGGACGCTACGGTGAGGACGGCACGGTGCAGGGCGCGCTGGAGTTGATGGGCATCCCCTACACCGGTAGCGGCGTGATGGCCTCGGCGCTGGCGATGGATAAGTGGCGCACCAAGCTCGTGTGGAAAGCCGCCGGATTGCCTATCGCGGATTATGAATTGCTGACGGCAGACAGCGACTGGGAAGGTGTGGTCCGGCGTTTGGGTTTGCCGCTATTCGTGAAACCCGCCAACGAAGGGTCGAGTGTCGGCATCAGCAAAGTAAAAAAGATTGAAGAGCTGAAGGCGGCATACGAATTGGCCGCGCGCTATGACCGCCTGGTGCTGGCGGAGCGATTTATCGACGGGCACGAGGTGCAGTTCCCCATCGTGGGTGACCGCGTGTTGCCGTCGATACGTATCGAAACGCCGCACGAGTTCTATGACTACGAGGCCAAATATCTGGCCGACGACACGCGCTATACCTGTCCCGGCCTCCCGCCGGAAGCAGAAAAGCAATTGGCCGACATTGTTATGCGTTCGTTCCATGTGCTGGGTTGCAGCGGCTGGGCGCGGGTCGATCTCATCATCGACAAGAGCGGTCAGCCGTATTTCCTCGAAATGAACACATTGCCCGGCATGACCGACCACAGTCTGGTGCCTATGGGCGCGCGCCAGGCGGGGATCAGTTTCGAGCAGCTCGTATTGCAGATTCTGGAGGGCGCAGGAATTGGAAAATAGTCTTTTACGTTCGCCTCATCTCCCGTCCCCGCAAGGGGGAGGCCGATGGGTGCCCGGCGGCTGCGCCGCCACCCTTCCGCACGGAGAGGGTTGGGGAGCGGGTTATGTGGGATAACGCGCAGCAATTGCGCACGACGGCGAATCTGTTGTTCGGCATCAGTCTCGTGCTGGTGTTGTACGGCACGGCGCGTTACGTGTTGCGCTTGCCGGCGTTCCAACTCAATGCGGTGCAATTAAGCGCGGCGCCGCAGCAGGTGCCGGTGGAGTTGATCGGGCGTGTGGTGCGCGAGCAAGTGCGAGGCAACTTTTTTACCGTGGACTTGAATCGCACGCGGCTGGCTTTCGAACAATTGCCCTGGGTGCGCAAAGTGAGCGTGCGCAGAAAATTTCCATGGATGTTGGAAGTGGAAGTGGAAGAACACGTTGCCCTGGCGCGTTGGAACGGAACGGCGCTGGTGAATACGCATGGCGAGGTGTTTGCGGCAATAACGGAGCGGGAACTGCCTGTGTTTATCGGGCGGGCGAATACGGCGGCGCAGATAACGGAAATGTACGGCGAGCTCGGCAAAACATTGCCGCCGCTGCGACAGCAGATTGCGCAGATCAGTCTGTCGCCACGTTTTGCCTGGCAGGTACGCCTGAGCAACGGCATGGTATTGGAGTTGGGGCGCGAGCAGATGCAGCAACGTATGGCAAGGTTCGTCGATGTCTACCCGTACAGCTTGGCCACGCTGCCGGGTGCGGCGATGCATGTGGACTTGCGCTATCGCAACGGTTTTGCGGCGTATTTGCCGAACGGTGCGCGGGCGCAGGGTAAGCAGGCTTCAGGGAACAAAGTGTAACGTAAAACTCGCGCAGCGATTCGTTTGCCCTTGCTCCCGCTCTTGCACTCTGCCCGCCAACGGCGGGTGGGGTGTGCGGGGGAAAGTTGGATAGGGGGAAACGGGCGTGGCAAGTTTTAGAATCAGGGGTGGCAACTTGCCATGCCCGTTAGAGGGTAAATACGATGAGCAAAAACAGGGAAGCCAAAAACTTGATCGTTGGTCTGGATATCGGGACATCGAAGATCGTCACCATCGTCGCCGAAATGAAACCCGAAGGTACGCTGGAGGTGATCGGCGTCGGCATGCACGAATCATCCGGCATGAAGAAGGGCATGGTGGTGAATATCGACGCGACCGTGGCGGCGATACAGCGCTCGCTGGGCGATGCCGAGCTGATGGCGGACTGCAAGATACGCGAGGTCTACACCGGCATCGCGGGCGGCCACATCCGCAGCTCGAACGCCAACGGTATGGTCAAGATCAAAGACAAGGAAGTGATCCAGGCCGACATCGACCGCGTGGTGGAGACGGCCAGCTCTATCAGCCTGCCGGGCGACCAGCAGATGCTGCACATCCTCGAGCAGGAGTTCAGCATCGACGGGCAGGAGGGCATCAAGAAGCCGCTGGGCATGAGCGGCATGCGCCTGGAGGTCGAGGTGCACATCGTCACCGGCGCGGTGGCGGCGGTGCAGAACATCCTCAAGTGCGTACATCGCTGCGGTCTGGAAATGAATCAGATGATATTGCAGCCGCTGGCATCGAGCCGTGCCGTACTGGCCGACGACGAGAAAGACCTCGGCGTATGTCTGGTGGATATCGGCGGCGGCACCACCGATGTGGCGATCTTCACCGGCGGCGCGATACGCCACACCGCGGTGATCCCCATCGCGGGCGACCAGATCACCAACGATATCGCGATGGCGTTGCGCACACCGACCAAGGATGCGGAAGACATCAAGATCAAATACGGCTGCGCCTTGCGCCAACTGGCCGACGACGCGCCCATCGAAGTGCCGGGTGTGGGTGATCGCGGCGCGCGCACCTTGTCGCGCCAGACGCTGGCGGAGGTGATCGAGCCGCGCGTGGAGGAGTTGTACTCGCTGGTGCAGGCCGAGTTGCGCCGCAGCGGTTTCGAAGACCTGCTGTCGTCCGGCATCGTGTTGACCGGCGGCAGCAGCGCCATGCACGGCATGGTGGAACTGGGCGAGGAGATATTCCACATGCCGGTGCGCTTGGGGTTGCCGCGTTATGTCGGCGGTTTGTCGGATGTGGTGAAGACGCCGCGTTTTGCGACGGGTGTGGGGCTGTTGCTGTACGGCTTGGAGCAGCAGCAAAAGCATGAGGTGGCACGGATGCAATCGAGTTCGTTCAAGGATGTGATGGCGCGCATGAAGGAATGGTTCCAGGGGAATTTTTGATCGGGGTTTGTTTTTGGGTATTGCAGTTCAGGGTATCAGGTTTAATTTGATAAGGAGAAAACGATGTTTGAACTAATGGATGCACAACCACAAGGGGCGGTTATCAAGGTGATCGGCGTGGGCGGCTGCGGCGGCAATGCGGTCGACCACATGATCGAACAGGGCGTGCAGGGGGTCGAGTTCATCGCCATCAATACCGATGCGCAGGCGCTCAAGCGCAGCAAGGCGCGCATGCAGTTGCAGATCGGTTCCGCGTTGACCAGAGGTTTGGGCGCGGGTGCCAAACCTGAAGTCGGGCAAGCTGCGGCCGAGGAAGATCGCGAGCGCATCGGCGAAATCATCCGGGGTGCGAACATGGTGTTCATTACTGCGGGTATGGGCGGCGGTACGGGTACCGGGGCGGCACCGGTAGTGGCGCAAGTGGCCAAGGAAATGGGCATCCTCACCGTGGCTGTGGTGACGAAGCCGTTCGTGTTCGAAGGCAAGCGCATGACGCTGGCGCAAAACGGTATCGAAGAACTGGCGAGCTATGTCGATTCGCTCATCATCGTGCCGAACGCCAAGCTCATGGAAGTGCTCGGCGGCAAGACCACTCTGCACGCCGCATTCAAGGCCGCGAACGGCGTGCTGCAAGGCGCGGTGGCGGGTATCGCCGAAGTCATCAACGTGCCCGGGATGGTCAACGTGGACTTCGCCGACGTATGCACGCTGATGTCCGAGAACGGCATGGCGATGATGGGTGCCGCTACGGCAACCGGCGAAAATCGCGCCAAAAAAGCGGCAGAGCAGGCCATCGCCAGCCCGCTGCTGGAAGATGTCGATCTGTCCGGCGCGCGCGGCGTGCTGGTGAACATCACCTCCAGCAGCACGCTGACCCTGGAAGAATTGCATGCAGTGATGAACTGCTTCCAGTTTGCGGCATCGGAGGCGACCGTGATTGTGGGCTCGGTGTTCGATGAATCCATGGGCGACGAGTTGCGTGTGACTATCGTGGCTACCGGCCTGGGGGCAATCGCTTCCAAAAAGCAACCCAAGCCCATGCTGGTTCCGCAAATGCAATTGCGTACCGGCACGCACGACGTTCCGTCGGTAGACTACCGCGAACTCGACATGCCGGCCGTGATGCGCACCAATCGCCATCGCGAAGCCACGGTGGAAGCGATGAGGCAATCCGGCGTCGATACCCTGGATATCCCATCGTTCTTGCGCAGGCAGGCGGACTAGGCAATCCGGCGTACAGGCCGGGGGTGCGTTCCGGCTATGCTAAACTGCGCGCCGGTTTGTCGGGTTTTGTTGAAGAGAGAATATGGTCCAGCAGCGCACGTTAAGAACGACGGTACAGGCGACAGGCGTCGGTTTGCATACGGGCGAAAAGGTCTATCTGACCTTGCGTCCCGCGCCCGCTAATAGCGGTATCGTATTCCGCCGCATCGATTTGCCCCGCCCCGTGGATATCCGCGCCGAAGCGCATGCGGTGCATGACACGCGGCTGTCAACTTGTCTGGAGGCCGGCGGTGCGCGCGTGGCGACGGTTGAACACCTGATGTCGGCGCTCGCCGGATTAGGCATAGATAACGTTATCGTGGAATTGAGCAGCTCCGAGCTGCCTATCATGGATGGCAGCGCGGGCACCTTTGTTTTCCTGCTGCAATCGGCCGGCATCGTCGGGCAATCCGCGGCCAGAAAATTCATCCGCATCAAAAAAACGATGGAGGTGAAGGACGGGGACAAGTGGGTGCGTTTCGATCCGTTCAACGGTTATAAACTGAGTTTCACCATCAATTTTGCCCACCCGGTATTTGCCAATACCAAGCAGAACGTGACGGTAGATCTGGGCGAACATTCTTATATACGGGAAGTGAGCCGCGCGCGCACTTTCGGTTTTATGCAGGAAGTCGAATACATGCGCTCGCAGGGCCTGGCGCTGGGCGGTAATCTGGACAACGCCATCGTGATGGACGAGTACCGTGTCATCAATCCCGACGGGCTGCGTTTCGGGGATGAGTTCGTCAAACACAAGGTGCTGGATGCTATCGGCGATTTGTACCTGCTGGGGCATCCGCTGATCGGCGCGTTCACCGGCTACAAATCCGGCCATGCGCTGAATAATGCCTTATGTCGCGCTTTGCTGGCCGACGAATCCGCCTGGGAATTCGTTACCTTCGATACGCCTGAAGAAGCTCCGGATTTTTCGCGTCTGCAACTGCAAGCCGTTTAGCACGGAGGCCACATGCTGGTATTGCGTTTGTTACTGGTGCTGTCCGCGCTAATCATTGTCCTGTCCGGCGGTGCCTATGTGTTTACCCGCAAGCAGAGCTATTTGCGTTTTGCCTGGCAAGTGGCGCGCTTCGTGATCGTCATGCTGCTGGCGTTCGGTGTGCTGTTTTTGCTGGAGCGCTACGTGTTGATTGCTTGGCGGGTACTGCTTTAATTGCGTTTTGCGAGGCGGCTCAGCGCTTCTTTTAACGGCGAATCGGCCAATTTTTCGGCGAATTCGGCCAGTTGGTGTTTGCCGGTTGCGCTAAGCGGATGTGCTTTGGGCGGCGGCGCATATGGGAGGTTGCCAACTTGCACCTGTACCTGAATTACAGTAACCTCGCAGCCCCGCTCTCGGAGTTTGCTCGCTAATTCTGTAGTCATTTGACGTAGTTTTGCGGCGATTGCGCCGTTATCCGCAGCCAGAGTCAGTGTCTGCCTGTCGAGTTGCATCACGCGGCAGCCCCGTTTTAAAGAGGGGGGGACGACGTGCTCAAACTGCCGTTGCAGCGCTATGAGTTGCTGCGCTTTGTGCGCAAGCTGGCGCAGTTCGCGGCTGGAAGTTAGGAAGTCATTCAGGCGGTGCGGCACGGTTAGGCGGGATTGAACTCAAGGAAGGGGGAGGCATGAATATTATTCTAGTTTCCAGTCGGTATGCAAAAGTACGTAGCATTACGCTCACACGCACACACCTGATAGCGATGGCGATGTCGGCATTGCTGCTTTTCGTCGGTGCCGTGCTGATGGCGCAATACGCGATCGTGCGTTTGCAGCCCGGCAGTATCAGCAATGAATTGCGCAACTGGCTCGCCAGCGCGCAGCAGGACGAGCAGCAAAAGCAGCAGTCTTATTTGCGCGAGAGCTTGGACACGATGGCGAAGCGGCTGGGGCAGATGCAAGCGCGGTTGCTGCGCCTGGACACTTTGGGTGCGCGTCTGGCCAAGATGACCGGCATGAAACCGCAGGAGTTTTCTTTCGAGCAACTGCCCGCGCAAGGCGGCCCTTATCTGCCGGTCACGCGGCAAGCGGACGTTTCCTTGGGTAACATGAACCAGCAATTGGCCAGTCTCTCGACTTTGTTGGGCGACCGCAGCGACAAACTGGTTGCGCTGGAGACGCTGTTGATGCAGGACAGTTTGAACAAGCGTTTGCTGCCTTCGGTAGCGCCGATCACCGAGGGCTGGTATTCCTCCAATTTCGGTTGGCGTATCGATCCGTTCACCGGGAAAAACGCCATGCATGAGGGCGTGGACTACATGGTGCAGGAAGGGACGCCGATCTATGCTTCCGCAGGCGGCGTGGTGGTGTATGCGGATTACCATCCGCAATATGGTAATATGGTCGAGATCGATCACGGCAACGATATAGTCACGCGTTATGCCCATGCTTCCAAGCTGTTGGTCAAGGTCGGGCAGATGGTGCGGCGTAGGCAGGAAATCGCCCTTTCCGGTAGCACGGGGCGTTCCACCGGGCCCCATCTGCATTTTGAAGTGAGATATAAAGGCCTCGCCCAAAACCCGGTGCGTTTCCTGCAAAGAGCCGCAAGTTGATCGCGCCAGCTTTGTAACAAGGGTGAGGGTGGTGCCTCACCCTTTTTTATTTATTCGTGGTAGTGACAGAGTAAAACAAAAACATGATTTCCAAATTGCTGAAAAGCGTCTTCGGTAGCCGCAACGACCGCCTGCTCAAACAATATCGCCGCAACATAGATGCCATCAATGCACTGGAATCGGGTCTCGCCGCGTTGAGCGACGATGAGTTGCGCGGCAAGACCGTGCAGTTCAAGCGGCGCGTGCAGCAGGGCGAGACGCTGGATGCCTTGTTGCCGGAAGCTTTTGCCGTGGTGCGTGAAGGCGGCAAGCGCGCTTTGCAGATGCGTCACTTCGATGTGCAGATGATCGGCGGCATGGTGCTGCATTACGGCAAGATCGCCGAGATGCGCACCGGCGAAGGCAAAACCCTGATGGCGACACTGCCCGCATATTTGAACGCGCTGTCCGGCAGGGGCGTGCATGTGGTGACGGTGAACGATTACCTCGCCTCGCGCGATGCGGAATGGATGGGGCGTTTGTACCGCTTCCTCGGTTTGTCGGTCGGCGTCATTTTGTCGAACATGGATCACGGCGATAAACAGACCGCCTATGCCGCCGACATTACTTACGGCACCAACAACGAATTCGGTTTCGACTACCTGCGCGACAACATGGCGGCGCAAGCGGACGAGCGTTTCCAGCGCGGCCTGAATTTCGCCGTGGTCGACGAGGTGGACTCCATCCTGATCGACGAGGCGCGCACGCCGCTGATTATTTCCGGCCAAGCCGAAGACAATCTGGATGTGTATACGCAGATGAACAAAATCGTGCCGCATCTGGTGCGCCAAGAGACCGAAGAGTCCGAAGGCGATTTCAGTGTGGACGAAAAGAATCACCAGATATTGTTGAGTGAAGCCGGGCATGAGCGTGCCGAACAATTGCTGGCGCAGGCCGGATTGTTGCCTGCGGGCGGCAGCCTGTACGACCCTGCCAATATCACGCTGATCCACCACCTGTATGCCGCCTTGCGCGCGCGCTCCCTGTACCACCTCGACCAGCACTATGTCGTGCAAAACGGCGAAGTGGTCATCGTGGACGAATTCACCGGGCGCTTGATGTCCGGTCGCCGCTGGTCGGACGGGCTGCATCAGGCGGTCGAAGCCAAAGAGGGCGTGGCGATCCAGAAAGAAAACCAGACGCTGGCTTCCATCACCTTCCAGAATTATTTCCGCATGTACAACAAGCTGTCCGGTATGACCGGAACGGCGGATACCGAGGCCTTCGAGTTCCAGTCCATCTACAACCTGGAAACAGTCATCATTCCGCCGCACCGACCGACCGTGCGCAAGGATTTGATGGACAAGGTGTATCTGTCAACCGGCGAGAAATATGCGGCGGTGATCGCCGATGTGCGCGATTGCTTTGAGCGCGGCCAACCGGTATTAGTGGGCACGACGTCGATCGAGACTTCCGAGCTGCTGTCGAAGCTGCTGGAAAAAGAAAAGCTGCCGCACCTGGTGCTGAACGCCAAGCAGCATGCGCGCGAAGCCGAGATCATCGCTCAGGCGGGACGTCCGAAGGCAATCACCATCGCCACCAACATGGCGGGGCGTGGCACCGACATCGTGCTGGGCGGCAACGTCGAGAAACCTATCGAACTGGTGCGCATGGACGAGAGTCTGGATGTGGCTACGCGCGAACAACGCGTGGCGCAATTGCGCGCCGAGTGGCAGCCGGTGCACGAGCGGGTCGTCGCCAGCGGCGGCCTGCATATCATCGGTACCGAGCGTCACGAATCGCGGCGCGTGGACAACCAGTTGCGCGGTCGTGCGGGACGCCAGGGCGATCCCGGCTCCAGCCGTTTCTACCTGTCGCTACAGGATCCGCTGTTGCGCATCTTCGCATCGGATCGCGTTGCCGCGATCATGAATAAATTCAAGCTGCCGGAAGGCGAAGCCATCGAGCATGTGTGGGTGACCCGTGCCATCGAGAACGCGCAGCGCAAGGTCGAGGCGCGCAACTTCGACATGCGCAAGCAGATACTCGAATACGACGACGTGGCGAACGACCAGCGCAAGGTGATCTACCAGCAGCGCAACGAGTTGCTGGAAAGCGACGATATTTCCGAAACAATCAGCGCGATGCGCGAGGGGGTGCTGTCCGACACCGTGGCCGAATATTTCCCGCACGGCAGCATGGAAGAGCAGTGGGATGCGGCGGGGCTGGAGAAGGCGCTGGTGTCCGAGTTCCAATTGCATCTGCCTGTGGCGCAATGGCTGGAGCAGGACAAGCAGCTTGATGCGGACGGCCTGCGCGAGCGCGTGGCAGAAGCCGGGCGGCAGCAATACCAGGCCAAGGTCGATAGCGTCGGCGGCGAAATTATGCACGGCTACGAGCGCATCGTGATGCTGGGCAGCCTGGATCAGCATTGGCGCGAGCATCTGGCCGCGTTGGATCACCTGCGTCAGGGGATCCACCTGCGCGGCTATGCGCAGAAAAACCCCAAGCAGGAATACAAGCGCGAAGCGTTCGAGCTATTCGCCAACATGCTGGAAAGCATCAAGCGCGACGTGACGCAAACATTGATGAATGTGCAGATACGCAGCAGCGAAGAAGTTGAAGCTGTTGAAGCCCCCCACGCGCCCGAAAATGTGCAGTATCATCACGCCGCTTATGAAGAGGCGCTGGCGCAGGATAGCCACGCGGAGCAGGAAGATGCCGAACACAAGCCCTTTGTGCGATCCGGCGAGAAGGTCGGGCGCAACGAACCCTGCCCGTGCGGATCGGGGAAAAAATACAAGCAGTGCCACGGAAAATTGAGTTGATATTGCCTAACGACTACGGGGAGAGAACGAATGGTAACGAATGAGTTGGTATTGAATGCATTGCGCTGTTCCACTTTGTCGGAGGAGTTGCGCGATTCCGAGATCGAGCTGCTGGCAAGCCTGATTACGGTGCGCGAATACAAGGCTGGGGAATACATCCTCAAGCCGGGCGAAACCGAACTGAAAGACTCTTTGCTGATCCTGGGCAGCGGCGACGTGGAAGCGACCGCCAATACCGGCGGCGAACAAATGACCCTGCACATGCTCCAGACCGGCGATCTGGCCGGGATCATCGGTTTCGTCGGCGGCAATGTCATGCAAATCAGCGCCACCACCATCGCCAAGACCGACAGCAAAGTGCTGGTGCTGGAACGCTCGCGCTTCGAGTCCCTGCTGAACTCCCAACCCGCCATCGTGTATTACGTGATGCGCGGCATCGTGCGCCATGTGCACGGCATCGTGCGCCGCATGAACACGCAATCCGTCGAGATGACCAACTACATCCATCGTGTCCACGGTCGTTATTAATCGAGGAAAAATTCCATGCCGGTGAATTTATCTGCGCCCGTCGCGGCACAACTCTTGCCCGTTGCGGGCGTTTTTTTGGGTACGGCGGAAGCGGGCATCAAGCGCGCCAACCGCAAAGACGTATTGGCCATCAAGCTGGATGACGGTGCTACCGTCGCGGGCGTGTTCACCACCAACCGCTTCTGCGCCGCGCCGGTGACTGTTGCGAAAGAGCATCTGGCCGCCAATAAAGGCATACGCGCGCTGCTGGTCAACACCGGCAACGCCAACGCCGGAACCGGCGAGCAGGGTATGGCTGCTGCGCGCACTACCTGCGCAGAACTGGCCAAGCTGCTGGGCTGTGCGTCCGAGCAGGTGCTGCCGTATTCCACCGGCGTCATCATGGAGCCGTTGCCCGTCGAGAAGATCGTCGCGGGCATGCCTCAGGCCATCGCAAACCTGAAAGCCGACAACTGGTTCGATGCGGCGCAAGCCATCATGACCACCGACATCGTCGCCAAGGCCGTGTCGAAGCAAGTGCAGATCAACGGCAAGACTGTCACCGTCACCGGCATGTCCAAAGGCTCCGGCATGATCCATCCCAACATGGCGACCATGCTGGGCTACATCGCCACCGATGCCGCCATCGCGCAACCGCTGTTGCAGCAGATGGTGAGCGAGGCCGCGAACCGTTCGTTCAACTGCATCACCGTGGATGGCGACACCTCCACCAACGACGCGCTGATGCTCATCGCCACCGGCAAGAGCGGCGTGGCGATAGATGCGGCGAACCGCGCCGCGTTGCAAGCCGTCATTACCGAAGTCGCCACCATTCTGGCGCAAGCCATCGTGCGCGACGGTGAAGGCGCGACCAAGTTCATCACCATCCAGGTCGAAGGCGGCAAAGACGAAGCCGAGTGCAAAAAAATCGGCTACGCCATCGCGCATTCCCCCTTGGTCAAAACCGCGTTCTTCGCATCCGATCCCAACCTCGGTCGTATCCTCGCCGCCATCGGTTATGCCGGAGTGGGCGATCTCGACGTCGAGACATTGAAGCTGTATCTCGATGATGTGCTGGTAGCCGAAAGCGGCGGGCGTGCAAAGAGTTATCGGGAAGAAGACGGTGCGCGCGTGATGCAGCAAAGCGACATCACCATCCGCGTGATACTGAATCGCGGCGCGGCGAACGCCACGCTGTGGACCTGCGATTTCTCTTACGACTATGTGAAGATCAACGCGAGTTATCGAAGCTAAAACCCTTGTCCGCAGATTACACAGATTGACGCAGATTAAGTGCATGCAGGGTATGCGGAAGTTTAAGAGTTGTTCTGTCGCCCATTAGTTTTTTGGTTTTAATCGGCGTTAATCTGTGTAATCTGCGGATAAAAAGGTTTTGCGTTATGGACAAACTCGACCACTTCCTCACTCGCGCTGAGGGCTTACTTGCCCGCCTAGAAAACGTATTGCCCGGCGCGCAGCCGCAGCCTCCCGATTGGCATGCCGCCGCCGCATTTCGCTGGGATCACCAGCAACGCAGCTTGCATCCCGTCCCCAATTTTCAACGCATCGCACTTGCCGACCTGCTCGGCGTGGACGATCAAAAACAACGCATCCAGCAGAACACGCAGCAATTCGTGAACGGCGGCACAGCCAATAATGTGCTGCTGTCCGGCGCACGCGGCACGGGCAAATCGTCGCTGGTTAAAGCGTTGCTGAACGAATATGCCAACCAAGGCTTGCGCGTGATCCAGATAGACAAGCAGGGCTTGATCGACCTGTCGCATATCGTCGGTCTCGTGCAGGGGCGCAGTGAGCGCTTTATCCTGTATTGCGACGACCTTTCTTTTAACGATGCCGAGCCCGGCTACCAAGCGCTCAAAGCCGCGCTGGACGGCGACCTGGTGACGTTCTCCGACAACCTGCTCATCTACGCGACATCGAATCGCCGCCACCTGATGCCGGACTACATGCAGGACAACCTCGCCACAAAATACGTCGGCGACGAAGTGCATCCGGCGGAGAGCGTGGAGGAGAAAGTGTCGCTGTCGGAGCGCTTCGGCTTGTGGATTTCGTTTTATCCGTTCACGCAGGATGAATATCTGGCGGTGGCGGGGCACTGGCTGGCGCATCACGGCTGGCAGCAGGGCATGACGGATGAAGTGCGCACGGCGGCGTTGCAGTGGTCGTTGATGCGGGGTTCGCGCAGCGGGAGAGTGGCGGGGCAGTTTGCCAAGGATTGGTGTGGGAGAATGTAGCCTTACCGTTCGTCCTGAGTAAGCGTAGCCGTATCGAAGGATGGGAGAAGCCCGCTGGGTTTTGTCCCCTCTCCCACTGGGAGAGGGCTAGGGAGAGGGAACGCTCGTTGCATTCCCTCTTCATTCAAACCAAAACCGTCGGGGGTAGCCCGACAGCTAGTCACTTTCTTTTGCTTCGCCAAAAAGAAAGTAACCCAAGAAAAGGCGACCCCAATCCGCCACCTCTTCGAGGTTCCCTGCGTTGCTCGACTGGTCAGGCGGCTGCGGAACTCGCGCTACGCGCTCAAACAGTCCTCGCCGACTACCCCTGACCAGTCTCCGCTACCCGGTGGCGGATGAGGGGAGAGAAAAGCGAAAATCAAAACCGTATGGTGGGCAACAAGTTGCCCGCCATAGTCAAAACAATTCGACTCCGGTACATTGCGCTATCTATATGAGCCATTCCGCACATGACCGTTAATCGCGCACTTTGGAATTCTCCTCTCTACCGCGTCCAAGCACCTCGCTGGCTGTGTCCTCGATGCAGTCAAGGGCATTTGGTGCTTAAACCCAATTCTTTTTCTTTTCTTCCTTCTGGGGCGGGTTATGCACGACTAAGCGAAGACCCTGAAGACAGGGGACGTGATCTCGAACTTCGATTCAGTGCTTTTTTGCAGTGCGACAATAAGGCTTGCAATGAAACAGCATCAGTAGCAGGTATTGGGCAAGAAAAGGAAGAAGAATATCCGGGTAGCCTGCCAAGATATTATGAAGTGTTTTTTCCTGGGTTCGTTAGTCCTTCTCCTCATCTATGACCTTGCCCCTGTAATCCGTACATCTTAACAAGTTCATTATGCGGCCTTCTTCAACCGTGCCGCAAACCAGTTTTTCTCGAACTGCATCGGACTGATGTAATCCAATGTCGAGTGA